>NZ_JBSFUW010000005.1:0-288183 GCF_053591995.1 Streptomyces sp. NPDC002835
CCCACTCGGCATCACTCAGATCACCCCGCCCCATGTCCACATCAACGGCCCCGGCACGGAGTAGTCACGTGATCGACCGGACAAGTCCTAGCCGGACAGGCCGAAGTCACGGGGCATGGTTACGGCAGCACGGCTCAGTGCGCGCGGTGGCCCGCCAGCGGGGCCGTCCGTTCTCCGGCGCCCTTGCGGACCCCGCGCAGGAACTCCTCGATGGCCTCCGTCGAGCTGTGCCGCGGCTGCCACTCCAGCTCCTCCCTGGCCCGGGCGGTGCTCATCACCGGCATCCGGAGCATGGCGTCGAACAGATGCGGCGACGCCGGGACCGCACGCAGGTTCCAGGCGGCCGACAGCGCGGCGTGCACGGCCCGCTGCGGGACCCGGATCACCTTGGCCCCCAACAGCTCCCCGAGCGCCGACGCGTCGATCACCGGCTCGGCGGCCAGGTTGAACGCCCCGCGCGCGTCGAGGAGGACCGCCATGAGATACGCCTGGGCGGTGTCGTCGGTGTGCAGCACCTGGAAGCGCAGCCCTTCCAGGTCCGGGACGAACGGGAGCAGTGCCGGATTCAGCAGCGGGCCCGGCAGGAACCGGCCCGCGAAGATCCGGCGCTGTTCGCTAGCCGAGGTCTCCTTGAACATGAAGCCGGGGCGGATCCGTGCCACTCGTATCTCGGGGTGCCGCAGCTCATAGGTGTCGAGCACCCGCTCCACGTACGCCTTCTCCCGGCAGTAGGCCGCGTCCGGCCAGCCGTTCGTCGGCCACGACTCGTCGACGCCCGGACCGGTCTTGGGGCCCGGCGAGTAGGCGCCGACCGACGAGGCGTGCACCAGGACCGGTACCCGCGCCGCTGCGACGGCCTCGAAGAGCCGCATCGACCCCAGGACGTTCGTCTGCCAGGTGGTGACGGGGGAGTGCGTCGGCTGGAACTGCCAGGCGAGGTGGATCACGGCGTCCGCGCCGTCCAGTTGCCGTACGAGCGTCTCGCCGGCGTCCTCGCGCGACAGGTCCACGGACGCCCACTCCGTGCGCGAGATGTTCAGATCGGGGACCCGGCGCGCCAGACCGAGGACCGACGCGATCCGCGAGTCCGCGGCGAGCGCCCCGACCACACTGGTGCCGACGTTTCCGGTGGCTCCCGTGACCACCACTCGCAGTCCTGTGTTCGCGCTCATCTGCGACTCCGTGGGTTCCTGGGAAGCGGACCGGCCGCTTTCCGGGTCCCCGGGCGGGCCGGACCGAAACGGATGAAACCGGCGGCAGTGGGCACCCGGGGATCAAGAACCCGCCGGGCGGCGTCACAGGCCGCCCGCACGTCGGCCGAGGGAGCCGCGGATGACCAGTGTGCTGGGAGTCGACCGGAGCGCGGACGCGCTCGTGCTCGCGCCGGGGGTCTACGCCCCGCAGAGCGACACGTTTCTGCTGGCGGACGCGCTCGGACGCGAACCGCTGAAGCCCGGCGCCGAGGTGCTCGACGTCGGAACCGGCACTGGAGCCCTGGCGCTGGCGGCCGCCCGCCGCGGCGCCCGGGTCACCGCCGTCGACAGGTCCTGGCGTGCTGTCGCGGCCACCAGGCTCAACGCGGCGCTGGCCCGCCGGCAGGTGCGGGTGCTGCGCGGCGATCTGCTGGACCCGGCGGCGGACCGGCGCTTCGACCTGATCGTGTGCAACCCGCCGTACGTGCCCGCGCCGCGCCCCGGGGTGCCGCGCCGCGGCGCGGCGGTCGCCTGGGACGCGGGGCACGACGGCAGGGCGGTGCTGGACCGGATCTGCGACGGTGCGGCCGGCCTGCTGCATCCGTCGGGCGCCCTGCTGCTGGTGCACTCGGCGCTGAGCGGCGTGGAGGCCACCCTGGACCGGCTGCACGGCGCCGGACTCGACGCCGCCGTCGTGGAGCGCCATGTCGTCCCCTTCGGGCCCGTGCTGCGTTCCCGTGCCGACTGGCTGGAGCGCCGGGGGCTGGTCGCTCCCGGCGAGGACAAGGAAGAGCTGGTGATCATCCGTGCCGAGCGACCCTGAGGAAGGAACCGCCCCCGCGCCCTGCCGGGTGACCGTGACCCGGGAGGGGCCGATGCTCGTGGAGGGCCCGGTGGAGGTGGTGCTCGAGGACGGGAGCACCGTACGGTCCGACCGGTTCATGGTGGCGCTGTGCACCTGCCGGCGGAGCCGGACGTACCCCTGGTGCGACACCAGCCACCGCCGGCGCGGCAGGAGGTGACCGATGGCGGACCGCACCCCCGAACCGGGGACCGGCCCGGAGGGCGAACTGCCGGGTGCACGTGGCGAGCTGTCGCAGGGAGTCCTCACCGCCCTGCGCGGCCCCGCCGGCGACCCCGTACCGCATCCTCGCGGCGCCCGGGCCGCCGACCCCTTCGGCGACGACCTGCAGCTGGCCCTCTACCTCTGCTACGAGCTCCACTACCGGGGCTTTCGCGGGGTCGACCCGGCCTGGGAGTGGGAGCCCGGGCTGCTCGGCCTGCGCGCGGCGATGGAGGGCCGCTTCCTGGCGGCGCTCCGCGAACGGACCGCCGATCACCCCGACCTCGACGAGGCCCTGGACGAACTGCTCGTGGAGCCCGTCGACGGAGCCGGGGTGTCCCACTTCCTCATGGACAAGGGAGAGCTGTGGCAGCTGCGCGAGTACGCGGCCCAGCGCTCGCTCTACCACCTCAAGGAGGCCGATCCGCACGCCTGGGTGATCCCGCGGCTGCGCGGGCGGGCCAAGGCCGCCTTCGTGGCGGTGGAGTTCGACGAGTTCGGCGCCGGCCGCGCGGAGCGAGTGCACGCCCGGCTGTTCGCGGACCTGATGGCGGACCTCGGGCTCGACACCGCCTACGGCCGGTACCTCGGCGCCGCCCCGGCCGAGATGCTCGCGACGGTCAACCTGATGTCGCTCCTCGGACTGCACCGGGCCCACCGAGGCGCCCTGGTGGGGCACTTCGCCACCGTGGAGGTGACGTCCTCGCCGGGTTCGCGGCGGCTCGCGGAGGCGATGCGCCGCACCGGGGCCGGCCCGGCCGCCGAGCACTTCTACGCGGAACACGTGACGGCGGACGCCGTGCACGAGCAGATCGTGCGCCGCGACGTCATCGGCGGGCTGCTGGCCGACGAGCCGTCGCTCGCCCCCGACATGGCCTTCGGGATCGCGGCCACGACCTGGCTGGAGGACCGGCTCGCCGAGCGGCTCCTGACCGCCTGGCGGAACGGTTCCACCAGCCTGCGGGCCCCGCTGTGAACCCCGCGACACGCCCTGAGAGCGGGGATTGCGGCGCGCCGTGATACGTCCCCGTACCGACGACTACCTACAGTAGCCAGCTGTGTGGCGGACGGGACCGCTCCGGTTCACAATGAGGCACCGGACGGACCTCGCTCCGCCGTTTCAGGGGGCCGCATAAACCGGGAGACCACGATGCTGATGCCCGACACGAGTGTGATCACCAGGCTGATTGCCCGCTACCGGGCGCAGGAACATTACGTCCTCGCCGCTCCCCACGACGACTCCGCCCGGAGACGGTTCGAGGACACGGCCTACACGCTGTGCGTGCTCATGTGCGAGCGCACGGCCCGCGAGGCGCTGCTCGCGGCGGAGACGTATGTGGGCCGCATCCGGCAGGGCGCCCAGACCGTGGGTGAGGGCGCGGCATCCGGCGGGCGCTGAGGGGGGTCGGACACGACGGCGCACGGCGTCCGGGCGAGGGAGCGGGGAAGGACCGAGGTGTCTGAGGTTGGCTCGAGGCTACGCACACCGGTGGCCGGCATCGTCAGCCGGCGCAAGGAGCCGGCCGTCGTGCAGACGCTGCGGTCGGCCGCGGCGGCGACCATCTCCTATGTGGTCGCCCTGCAGGTGGTGGACAGTCAGGTCCCCCCGCTCACCGCGCCGCTGACCGCGCTCCTCGTCGTCCAGGTCACCCTCTACGCCACGCTCACCACCGGCGTGCGCCGGGTGAACTCCGTCGTCGTCGGCGTGCTCATCGCCATCGGCTTCAGCGCACTGGTCGGACTGTCGTGGTGGAGCCTCGGACTGATCATCCTGGCCTCCCTGATCGTCGGCAGATTCGTGCGCGTCGACGAGTTCGTCCCCGAGGTCGCGATCAGCGCCATGCTCGTGCTCGGCGTGACACAGGTGGGCGACGCCGCCTGGGACCGGGTGCTGGAGACCCTCGTCGGCGCCGTCGTGGGGCTTCTGTTCAACATCCTGCTGGTGCCCCCGGTCTGGGTCGAGGCCGCCGGGGGATCGATCGAGGACCTCGGGCGGCGCATGCGCCGGCTGCTGCTGCACATCGGCGAGGAACTGACCATCCACACCCCGGTCGAGCGGGCGGCCGCCCGGCTCCACGAGGCGCGCAGGCTCGACAACGACATCGCCGAGGTCGACGCGGCCCTGCGGCAGGCCGAGGACAGCCTCCGCTTCAACCCGCGCGTCAAAGAGGGCCTGTTGCACCGCATCGTGCTGCGCACCGGCCTCGACACGCTGGAGATCTGCGCCGTCGTGCTGCGGGTGCTCGCCCGCACCATCACCGACCTGGCCAAGGAACGCCGCGACGAGGACCTGTTCGGCCACGAGGTCGGCGTCGCCCTCGAGGAGCTCCTCTCCCATGTCGCCGACACGCTGGTGAGCTTCGCCGTCCTGGTCACCACCCAGACCAGCGAGAGCGCCGACGCGGCGGAGGAACGGCTCACCGGGGAGCTCGCCGCGGCCCGCAGCAGCCGCGACAACGCCGCGGAGTTGCTGCTCCAGGGGGTCCAGCAGCAGCCGCGCCAATGGCAGCTGCACGGGGCGCTGCTCACGGAGATCGACCGCATCCTCGACGAGCTGGACATGGACCACCGCTCCCGGCGCCTCATGGAGGAACTCGACCGCCACACCCGGGAACGCCGGGAGAAGCGCCCGCGGTTGTCGGCGCTGCGCGACTGGCTGTGGGGCCGGACGACGCTGACTCCGCGCCGCTGACGGGGGCTTACCGGGGGCGCTGCCCCCGGGCTCCTGCGCCTCGACCGCCGGCGGGGCTGGAGCTTGCCGGTCCCGTCGGGGCTCCGCCCCGAGCCCCGCGCCTCAAACGCCGGCGGGGCTGACAGAGTCAGCCCGGCCCGCCCACCCAGCGGCACCAGCCCTGGGCGGATCCGCCGCGTCAGCCGGCGGTCGGCGGTTGCGGGGCGAGCAGGAAGCCGTCCGCCGGGCGGGTCGGGATGCGGCTCAGCGGGATGGACAGGTCCTGGGGCGGGACCCCGTAGTCCAGACGGGCCAGCCGCACCGAGAGGACCTTCAGCAGGGCCACGGTGATGTCCTCCCCGGGACAGCGGTGCCCCGTCGCCGCGTCGCCGCCGCCCTGCGGGATCAGCAGCTCGCTCCCCGCCGGCCCGCCGTCCTCGAAGCGCGCGGGGTCGAAGACGTACGGATCGGGCCACAGATCCGGATCGTGGTGGTGGCCGTACACGTCCAGCAGGACGAGCGTGTCCTCGTCGATCCGCTCGTCCCGCCAGCGGAGATCCTTCGCCGCGAGCCCGCCGAGGAACGGCACGAACGGATAGAAGCGGCGCAGCTCGTGGGCGAACGCCTCCGCGTACCGCGGGCCGCCGGTGCGCAGCAGTTCGCGATGGTGCGGCCACCGGTGCAGCGCGTGGGCGGCGAACGTCACGTACCAGGCCACGGCCGCGGTCGGCCGGATGACGTTGAGCACCTCGACCGCCGTGGTGTGCGGGTCCAGGAGGCTGCCGTCCGCGTCGCGGTGCACCGCCACCGCGTGCAGCGCCGAGTCCGCCGGCACCGGCCCGTCCGAGCGGATGTGCTCGGCCAGGGCGCCCAGCCGTTCCTCCTGGCGGGCGCGGGCCCTGCGGGCGCACAGGTGCCGCGGGCCCGCCGTGGCGAACCCGTCGACCATCGCCACCAGATCGCGGGCCGTCGCCCGGCCGTCGTCCTCGTACTGCACGCCCGCCCAGTCGCAGACCGCGCGGGTGATCACCACGCCCGCCCCCGTGAACAGCTCGATCCGCGGCTCGTGCGCCCACTGCGCGGCGGCCTCGTCCCATCGGGCGCCGGCGCGTTCCGCGAGGTCGTCCACCGACGCCGGGTCCTTCAGGAGCGAGACGAAGAGCGCTTTGCGCGCCCGGTGCCGCTGCCCGTCGAGGGTGTGGACCGCACCCCGGCCGAAGAGGGTGTCCAGGACGGGCCCGGGCAGCGCGGAGCGGCGCCGGACGTGCTTCTCGTCGTAGAAGAAGCGGACCGCCTCCGGGCCGTGCAGGACGACGGCCGGACGTCCCATCAGACGGGTGCGGACGACCGGACCGTCGCCGCTGCGCCGCCGCAGGCCGGGCAGCCAGGCGTATCCCTGGGCGAGGGCGGGGAGGGTGGCGTCCGGGCGCAGCATCTCGCGTAGTTCCATGCCGGACAGCTTCCCCGTCACGGCTGCGGAATGCACCGATTCACGCCGGTATAGTCACTCTGTGTGCCGGGGCTCCCGCAGGCTGCGGCCCCTGCTGCGGACGACCTCCTCGGCCACGACGCTCAGCTTGCGGTTGCTCCGCTGCGAGAACCGCCGCAGGACGTCGAACGCGTCCGCGGGCCCGCAGCCGAGGGCGTGCATCAGGATGCCGCTGGCCTGGTCGATCACGGCACGCGAGTCGAGTGCCGTCTCGAGCTGGTTCACCTGGGCGAGCGCGGCCCGGTAGTGGTGGTCACGTACCAGTTGCTGGGCGAACTGCTCGCCCAGCACGACGACCGGCTGGAGCGCCAGGTGTTCGAACGCTCCCGGCCGGAAGCTGTAGAGACTCAGCGTCAGCTCCACCTCGCTGCGGCGGAACGGCATTGTGACACTGGACCGGATGCCCGAGTCCAGGGCCGCGGCGCGGTAGACGGGCCAGCGCTCCTCGTCGAGCAGGTCGGCGGCGGCGACGGGTTCGCCGGCGTCCAGGGCGCTCGACGTGGGCCCCTGGCCCGAGTCGAACTCGACCGAGAGCAGACTGGTCAGATCGGGGTGCGTGGCCGCGGCACGGCGTTCGGACGCGCCGTCGGCGACCGTGGTGGCGGCACCGCAGCAGGTGTCCACGCAGCGCATCGCCGCTTCACTGAAGTCCGAGAGGTCGCGTGCGGTGGCCGCGGGATCCACGACAGGGTCCGGCGGGGTCAGCATGTGCATTCTCCTTCCCGCCGGTGCGGCTGCCCGCCTCGATCCCGGACAAACCCCTGGCCGGGGCCGTGCGGAGGATCGGCGTCGGATAACTTGCTCCCATGGCGGAGATCGATGAGTTCGGTGACGACCTTGAGGACTTCGTCCGCCGGGTGGGTGAGCTCCGGGCCGCGCGCGGGCTCCCCCCGGAGGAGCAGCAGACGCTGCTGGACGCCACCCTCTTCGAGCTCCAGCATGTCGCCGAGACGCTGTGGCCCAAGTACGAGCAGCTCGCCGGCCAGGGCCCGGCGCGGGCGGCGGCGGACCGTACCGAGCTCCAGCTGCTGCGCGCGCTCTTCCAGCGGCTTCCGCTGCCCGTGGTCCTCATGGGCGGTGACACGGTCGTCAGGCGGATGAACCTCGCCGCCACCGACCTCACCGGAGTGCGCGCCGGGTTCGCCGCCGGCCGGCCGCTCTCCGGACTGCTCAGACCCGGTGACCGGGGCGCGCTCCGGTCGCAGGCGGCGGCCGTCGCCCGGGGCGAGGGACCGCGCAGCCTGCGGCTGCACCTGCAGCACCGGCCGGACGAGACGCTGCGCGCCACGCTCACCGCCCTGCGCCCGCCGAACGAGCCGCAGCCGGCCGTGCTGATGGTCCTTCAGTCGGTCCTTCAGTCCGACACGGCCGTCGCCCCGGCCGCCGCCGCCGCCGGCGCCGGCGCAGCCGCCCCGGCCCCCGGGACCCGGCTGCGCCGCGCCACCGCCCCCGACCTCGCGGAGGCGGCCGGCCACGCCGCCCAGATGGACCTGCTCGACGCGATGACCACCGCCCTGCTGCGGGCGCCGGCCGGTGATCCGGAGGCCGCCCTCGCCGCGGCGGCGGCCGTCCTCGCCGCCCATGGCGCAGACTGGGTCGTCGCCGATCTCGTGACCGGCGGCGCCCTGCGCCGTACGGCCGTGCTCGGGCCGGCCGGCGAGGAGGCGGCCGCCGTCGCGGCGCGGATCTCCGACCAGGACCCCGCCGGCTGCCCGATCGCCGTCGAGTGCGCCGCCGAGGGTTGGCCCGTACTCCAGGTCAGGCCGGACGACCTCGACTCGTTCGGACGGGACCGGGGCGGCGACTCGGTGCTCGTCCAGGCCGACGTCACCTCGCTGATGTGCGTGCCGCTCAGGGAGCCCGGCGGCGACGCGGACGGCGCGGCCGGGCCCGTGCTCGGCGTGCTGTCGCTGTTCCGCAGCGGCAGCACGCCGGCCTTCTCGATGGCGCAGGCACGGGCCTTCGACGTCGTCTCGCGGCATGTGGCGCTCGCTATGCGGCGCTCCGCATGACCTGTTCGGGCGGCGCGGTCTCGTCGCGCATGACCTCGTTCCGCAGCTGATCGCAACTCCGGCTGATCAGCCGGGAGACGTGCATCTGGGAGATCCCCAGTGTGTGGGCGATGCTGCTCTGGGTCATGTCGCGGAAGAAGCGCATGTAGAGGATGTTCTGCTCCCGCTCCGGGAGCTTGCGCAGACCGGGCTTGACCGCCTCCCGGTCGACGAGCACGTCGAGGGCGGGGTCGGCGGAGCCGAGGGTGTCGCTCAGCGAGTAGCCGTCGTCGGCGCCCGGCAGCTCTGCGTCGAGGGAGAGCGCGGTGAAGCTCTCCAGCGCCTCCAGGCCGACCAGTGCGTCCTCCTCGCAGACTCCGGCACGCTCGGCGATCTCCGCCACCGTCGGGGCGCGGCCCGAGATGGTCTGGACGAGGTCCTGGCGGGCGAACCGGACGCGGTTGCGCAGGTCCTGCACGCGGCGGGGCACGTGCAGGGCCCACATGTGGTCGCGGAAGTGCCGCTTGACCTCGCCGACGACGGTGGGCACCGCGAAACTCTCGAAGGCGCCGCGGGAGGGGTCGTACCGGTCGACGGCCTTCACGAGGCCCAGCGCGGCGACCTGCTGGAGGTCCTCGAGCGACTCGCCCCGGTTGCGGAACCGGCCGGCGATCCGCTGGGCCATCGGCAGCCAGGCGGACACGATCTCCTGGCGCAGTTCCTGCCGCTCCGGTCCGTCGTCGAGTTCGGCCAGCCTGCGGAAGGCCTCGGCGGTGTCGGGAGCGTCGGAATGAGAGTGCTTGGTGTGTGCGAACGTGGGCATGATGTCGCGACTCCCTGGGATCTGGGGGTAGCTGTGCCGGAATCACTCACCCGGGGAAACGGACAGGGGCCTGACGCACCCGGAGCATCCGCTCCCACGGGGCGTGCCTCCTGTCCGAAGCACAATCCGCACCTGCCCGGGCGGCTGGGGGCGAAACCTCTCACCCCACGGCAGGGACGTCGATCCGGGCCTCCACCGGCAGGTGGTAGACGGCGAACGCGTGGCCGATGACCGGCTGGGCGACGTTGCGCACCTTCACACCCCCGGCGGTCATCCCGTGCTCGGTCCCCAGATGGGCGTGGCCGTGCACGGCGAGGTCCGCCTCCGCCTCGTCGACCGCCTCCGCGAGCAGATAGCTCCCCAGGAACGGGTAGATCTCGGGCGGTTCCCCGGCGAGGGTGTCGGGCACCGGCGAGAAGTGCGTGAGCGCGATCCGCACGTCGCACCTCTGCTCCTGGAGCTCCAGCAGGGAACGGGCCAGATCGGCCGCGCAGCGGCGGCTGTAGCGGACGAACGCCTTCATCTCCGGCTCGCCGAACTCCCCGGCGCTGCGGCCCGCGAACCCGCCCCCGAACCCCTTCGTGCCGGCGATGCCGACCTTGGCGCCGTCGACGTCGAGCACCGTGCTCCCGCCTTCGAGGACGGTGACGCCGGCGCGCTCCAGCACGCCCGCCACCTCGTCCTGGAGGTCGCTCTGGTAGTCGTGGTTGCCCAGTACGGCGACGACCGGCACGGGCAGGTCCGCGACCTCGGCGGCCACCACCTCGGCCTCCTCGACGGTGCCGTGCCGGGTCAGGTCCCCGGCCAGCAGCAGCATGTCGGCGCGGTCGCCGAGCGTCTCCCACGCGGGGCGCAGCAGCCCCCGGCTGTCGGGCCCCAGATGGATGTCTCCCACGGCGGCTACACGGATCACTCGAGCTCCTCGGGCCGTTCGGGGGCCGTCGCGCAGGCGACCGTGAGGTCGGCCCGCACCGGCAGCCCGCCGAGTTCGGTCTCTGCGATGCGCAGGATCTCGGTCCTGCACGCGGCGGTGGAGACGGTGCCCCAGAGGTGCACGTAGCCGCCGCGCATGTCGATCTGGACCCCCAGTTCGGAGATCTCGTCGCCGGCGAGACGGTCGCGCAGCCGCTCGATCCGGTACTCGGATGCCTCAGGTTGTTTCATCGGGCGCCTCCTCGGACGTCCTGTGCTCCCGCGGTCCGTGCGCCGGCCCCGCCTCCCGCGGCGGGATGACGTCCAGCCGCTCCAGCAGATAGAGGAACGCGTCGGGCATCGGCGAGGCCGAGTGGTCGCGGCGCAGCCGGTCCCAGTCGACGCGTTCGCGCAGCGCCCTGGCGACGGGGAGCAGCGCGCCGAAGTCGCAGTGGTGCTCGGACAGTGCGGTGAGCCGGCTCTCCAGCAGGTCGGAGGGGGCGAGCACCGGCATGTGTACGGAGTCGACGGGGAGGATCTCGGCCCGGTCGAGCATCTCCTTGGTGACCGGACGGTGGGCCAGTTCGAAGATCAGGTCGATCTCCTCGCCGCCGGCCCTCGCCTTCACCAGCCAGTCCTCCGGCGGGGAGACGACCTGGATGCCGCCCTCGATGAGGGTCTTCACCACGCCTTCCGCGTCCTGCCTGCGCAGACAGAAGTCGGAGTCGTGCTGCAGCCGGGTCGGGACACCGTGTGCGTAGGCGGCCACGCTGCCCACCAGCGCGAACGGGTAGCCCGACGCCTTGAGCAGTGCGCCCACCTGTTTCGTCGCCTGCAGGATGGCCTGGGTGTGGTCCTGCGGCAGCTCTTCGGGGGCGCTCGCGGCCACCGGTTCGGTCACCGCCGCACCGAGGCCTTCGTACGACCCGGAGGCCGGGGGCAGAGTTTCCGGCCGGGCCGTGTCCTGGGTGTGGTTCATCGCCGGTGCTCCGTCCTCGTTCCGTCGGAGATACTCGTGAAGTCGCTGCCCCACGTATGTCGCTGCCCCGCATATGCCGTGGGGCAGGTCGTGAGGACACGACACGTACCCCGTTGACGGCGATTGATCCGTGTTCGGGGGCTTGCGCTCTGCCGGGCGGGACTCGCGGCGGGCCGTACGGTGCGGGGCGGTGTGGCGCCGCGTGTGGCGGGTACCCGCAGGGCCCCGGGCCGTCGCGGTCGCCGCCGCGCGGCAGCCGGGTCGTCATGCACCAGTCGTCATGCGTCGTCATGAGTCGGGTCAGCAGTCGTCCTGCCGGTGGTCGTGAACGCCGGCAACGAGCGTCGAGGAGGCGGAGGCCCATGGTCTCGGGAGCGACCAGGCAGTCGGGGGAGGAGTCGGCCTCCGGCGGTGAGCGGTTCGGCGTCGTCACGAGGCAGCGGGGCGGCACGGTCGTACTGTCCCTCAGCGGGGAGTTGGACCACGACACCGCGGAACCGCTGCGCAGAGCCCTCGCGCAGCAGGTGCGGCTGGGCGCCCGGCGGATTCTCGTCGACTGCGGCGGTCTGGAGTTCTGTGACTCCACGGGGCTGAACGTCCTGCTGCACGGGCGGCTGGACGCCCGGGAGGTGGACGGGCGCGTCGACCTGGCCGCGCTGAGACCACCCGTCGCCCGCATGTTCGAGATCACCGGGGCGCACGCGGTGTTCCAGGTGTACGCCGGCGTGGAGGAAGCGCTGGCCGACGAGCGGTCCCTCTGAGCAGGGGAGGCCTGATGAGCACGGGCCATGCCCAGACCCGCCGACTCGCGCTGTTCGGCACGCGGGGCGTGGTGAGCCGGTGCCGTGACTTCACCGAGCAGGCGCTGGCCGACTGGGGATGGCGTGCGACCGGCCCGGAGGAGCAGTACGACGTCGTCGAGGACGTCCTGCTGCTCGTCTCCGAGCTGGTCACCAACGCGTGCCTGCACGCGGGAGGGCCCGAGGAACTGACGCTCAGCCACGTCGGGGACCGGCTGCGCATCGAGGTGGCCGACGCCGACCCCCGCCCGCCCGCACCCAGGCCGCAGAGCGACCTCGCACAGCCGGGCGGCCACGGCCTGATCATCCTGGAGCGGCTCGCGCAGCGCTGGGGTTCACAGGCCCGTGGCACCGGCAAAGTGGTCTGGCTCGAGGTGTGGCTCAGTCCTGTGCCGGGAGGGCCGGGCCGTCGTCCATGATTCCGGCGCGCAGCCTCTGGAGGATGCGTGCGAGCAGGCGCGACACATGCATCTGCGAGATGCCCAGCCGCTCGCCGATCTCGGACTGCGTCAGCTCCTCGCGGAAGCGCAGCGAAAGGATCAGCCGGTCACGCTCGTCCAGGCCCGCGATCAGCGGCTTGAGCGCCTCCAGGGAGTCGACGATGTCGAAGGCCGGGTCCTCCATACCGAGGCGCCGGGTGACGGCGTTCGTCGCGTCCTCGTCGTTCACCGTGGCGTCGAGGGACTGGGCCGTGTAGCCGTTGGCCGCGCACTCGCCCTCGAGCACCTCCTCCTCGCTGACGTGCAGATACTCGGACAGCTCCGCGGTCGTCGGCCTGCGCCCCAACCGCTGTTCCAGCAGGTCGAGTGCCTTGGCGAGGTCGATCCGCAGCTCCTGGAGGCGGCGCGGGACCCGGACGGACCAGCTCGAGTCCCGGAAGAAGCGCTTGATCTCGCCGACCACGGTCGGCAGCGCGAACGAGGCGAACTCCACCTCGCGTCCGATCTCGAACCGGTTGATCGCCTTGATCAGCCCGATCGTGCCGACCTGGATGATGTCCTCCATCGGCTCCGCCCGGCCCCCGAACCGGAGCGCCGCGAACTTCACGAGGCTCAGATTCAGCTCGACGAGCGTGTTGCGGACGTAGGAGTACTCCGGAGTGCCCTCTTCGAGGACCGCCAGCCGTTCAAACAGCGCCGTCGACAGTGCGCGGGCGTCCATCGGGCTGACGGAGCGCGGGTCGGGGATCTCCGGGAGGCCGGCCGGCACGGCGCGCCCGGGCGGGCCGGGGCGGGGAGGCCCGGTGGTGGTGGCCGCCGGGACCGCTGTGGGGTCCGGGACGTCTGTGCGGCGCGGCGGCTCTGCCGTACCCGGGGCCGCCGCACGGACGGATGGCTGGGTTTGCGTCGAGCTGGACATCATCGAGGCTCCTTCGACGGGGGCGGAGGCCGGCGCTGTCGGCTGCAGCGGGACCGTCGGTCGAGCTCCTTTACGTACCGATGATTCCCCTTTGCGGTTGTTTGAAGCAATAGGTCTGCTTTGAAGCGGTTCAGTGGGGCACCGGTCCGGTATGGGGCAGGCACCGGAGCAGTCGCGGCTCTTCCGCACCCGCCGCTTCGCGCTGGACGGCGGACAGGGCGTGGTGGGCCGGTGCCGCGACCTGACCCGGCAGGTGCTGGACGAGTGGTTCGTCCCCGCCGGGCCCCAGGGGCGCGTCATGCTCGACGACGTACTGCTGCTCGTGTCCGAAGTGGTCACCAATTCGTGTACGCACGGTGGCGTTCCGTCCGAGCTGAGGATCGACCGGGGCCCCGGCCGGATCTGGGTCCAGGTCAGCGACACCAGCACCGCCCGCCCGCGCCCGCACGGCCCGCACCGCCCGGCCCGCGCCTCCGGGCACGGCCTCTACCTGCTGGAACGCCTCTCCGACGAGTGGGGATGGGCACGGCACGGGGACGGGAAGGCCGTCTGGTTCGCCGTCTCCGTCCCGCGTGACGTGGTCCCGCGCCGGGCGGCCCACCGCAGCCGCCGGACGGACGGGGCCGCCGGAGTGTCGTGACGGTGCCCGCGTGCCACAGTGGAGAAGGCCGCGGGCGACGCCGCTTCGGCGGCGGCGGCCGCGGCGCCGTACGTCACGACAGCGCGAGGTCTGCGATGGACGCGTCCAGCGGTACCCCCGAGCCTGCACGGGCCCGCCCTCCCGCTGAGCTGAGCGAGGAGGGGCTCAGGAAACTGCTGACCGGGCTCACGGCCGTGCGCGACGGGGATCTCTCCGTCCGGCTGCCCTACGAATCCGGGCTGCTCGGCGAGATCGCCGCGATCTACAACGGCATGGTCGACGAACTCTCCCTCGTCACGTCAGAGGTCACCCGGGTGGCCGGGGAGGTGGGCGGGCAGGGCCTGCTCGGCGGCAAGGCCAGGGACCCCCGGGCCGGCGGGGTGTGGCGGGAGCTCACCTCCGGCGTCAACACCATGGCGGACAACCTCACCTCCCAGGTCCGTGCCATCGCCCAGGTCGCGACCGCCGTGGCCCGCGGCGACCTCACCCAGAAGATCCGGGTCGACGCACGGGGCGAGATCCTGGAGCTGAAGGAGACCATCAACACGATGGTGGACCAGCTCTCGTCGTTCGCGGAGGAGGTCTCCCGCGTCGCCCGCGAGGTCGGCACCGACGGCAACCTCGGCGGCCAGGCCAACGTCCGCGGGGTCTCCGGGACCTGGAAGGACCTCACCGACAACGTCAACGGCATGGCGAACAACCTCACCAACCAGGTCCGCAACATCGCCCAGGTCACCACGGCGGTCGCCCGCGGCGACCTCACCCGCAGGATCGACGTCGACGCCCGCGGCGAGATCCTGGAGCTCAAGACCACCATCAACACCATGGTCGACCAGCTCTCCTCGTTCGCCGCCGAGGTCACCAGGGTGGCCCGGGAGGTCGGCAGCGAAGGGCGGCTCGGCGGCCAGGCCGAGGTGGAGGGCGTCTCCGGCACCTGGAAACGGCTCACCGAGAACGTGAACGAACTCGCCGGCAACCTCACCCGCCAGGTCCGTGCCATCGCCGAGGTGACCAGCGCCGTGGCGGAGGGCGACCTCACCCGCTCCATCACCGTCGAGGCCCCCGGCGAGGTCGGTGACCTCAAGGACAACATCAACGCCATGGTCGAGTCGCTGCGGGCGACCATCCGCGCCAACGAGGAGCAGGACTGGCTCAAGACCAATCTGGCCCGGGTCTCCGGCCTCATGCAGGGCACCAGGAACCTCACCACGGTCGCCGAGCTGATCATGGACGAGGTGCCGCCCCTGGTCCGCGCGCAGTACGGCGGCTTCTTCCTCGCCGAGGAGAGCGAACAGGGCACCGAACTCGTCATGATCGCCTCGTACGGCGCGCAGGACGAACGGAGCGGACAGGGCCGCCGGATCCGGCTCGGACAGTCCCTGGTGGGCCAGGCCGCCCGCAGCCGGCGCACCGTCGAGGTCCACGACCTGCCGCCCGGATACGCGACGGTCTTCTCCGGGACCGGCCGGACGGACCCCGGCCATCTGATCGTGCTGCCCGTCGTGGTCGAGGACCAGCTCCTCGGCGTCGTCGAACTCGCCGCCGTGCAGCCCCTCGCGGCCCTCCACCGCGACTTCCTCGACCAGCTCATCGAGTCGGTCGGCGTGAACGTCAGCTCGCTGATCGCCAACACCCGCACCGACGAACTGCTCGACCGGTCCCAGCGGCTGACCGCGGAACTCAGCGCCCGCTCCAGGGAACTCCAGGCCCGGCAGGAGGAGTTGCAGCGCTCGAACGCCGAACTGAAGGAGAAGGCGGCGCTGCTGGCCGACCGCAACCGCGACATCGAGCGCAAGAACCTCGAGATCGAACAGGCCCGGCAGGAACTGGAGGCCCGCGCCCAGCAGCTCTCCCGCACCTCGATGTACAAGTCCGAGTTCCTGGCCAACATGAGCCACGAGCTGCGCACCCCGCTCAACAGCCTGCTCATCCTGGCGCAGCTGCTCGCCCAGAACCTCGAGGGAAACCTCACCGAGAAGCAGGTCGACTACGCCGAGGTCATCCACTCCGCCGGCTCCGACCTGCTGCAACTGATCAACGACATCCTGGACCTGTCCAAGGTCGAGGCCGGCAAGATGCCCATCCACCCGGCGGCCTTCCCGCTCAGCGGGCTCATGGAGCACGTCGAGTCCACCTTCCGGCCCGTGGCGACCGAGCGGGAGCTCACCTTCGAGGTCGTCGCCGAACCGGACGCGCCGCAGTGGCTGACCACCGACGAGGCCCGGCTCCGGCAGGTGCTGCGCAATCTGCTCTCCAACGCGCTCAAGTTCACCGACCAGGGCCGGGTCGAGCTGCGGGTCGCCGTCGCGAGAGAGGAGGAACTGCCCGCGGCCGTACGGGACTCCGGGCCCGTCGTCGCCTTCCGCGTCTCCGACACCGGCATCGGCATCCCCGCCGACCGGCTGGAGAGCATGTTCGGCGCATTCCAGCAGGGCGACGGGACGCCGTCCCGCCACTACGGCGGCACCGGCCTCGGCCTGTCCATCAGCCGCGAGGTCGCCCTGCTGCTCGGCGGAGCGGTGGAGGCGCAGAGCACCCCCGGCCGCGGCAGCTGCTTCACCCTGTACCTGCCCGTCCACCGGCGCGGCTCCACCAAGGCGGAGCCCGACGTCATCGCCCACGGCGGGGACGACGCCGACAGGGCGACCGGCGCGCCGGTGAAGGACCGTACGGTCCTGGTGGTCGACGACGACACCCGGAACGTCTTCGCGCTCACCGAACTGCTGGAGAACGAGGGCGTGCGCGTCCTCCAGGCGGACAACGGCAGGACCGGGATCGACCTGGTGCGTTCCCACCACGAGATCGACCTCGTCGTGATGGACGTGATGATGGCCGGGATGGACGGCTACGCCGCCATGGAAGCGATCAGAAAGGTGCCGCACGCCGCCGGTGTGCCGATCATCGTGGTCACCGCGAAGGCGATGCCCGGGGACCGCGCCGAGGCCCTGGCCGCCGGAGCCGACGACTACGTGTCCAAGCCGGTGGACGCGGACCAGCTCGTCGCCAAGATCCGGCAGCGGCTCGACCAGGGCGGCTGACCACCGCCCCGCGACAGGGGAGAGTCAGTCGATACGGACCGCGATGAGACTCGTGTCGTCGTCGGTGTCCCCGGTGGCCGTGCTCAGCAGCCGGTCCACCTGCGCCTCCACCTCGCGGTCCGGGAGCTGCTCCGCCATCTGCCGCAGCGCCGCCAGCCCCTCGTCCAGGCCGTCGTGACGCCGCTCGATCAGACCGTCCGTGTAGAGCAGGAGCGTGTCACCCGGGGCCAGTTGCGTCGTCGCCTCCCCGTAGACCGGCGCGTGCACGGCGCCGAGCAGAATGTCCTGCGGCGGCTCCAGGAGCGTCGCCCTGCCACCGCGCAGCAGCAGGATCGGCAGATGGCCCGCGCTCGCCCAGCGCAGGACGCGGTCCTCGGGGTCGTACATCGCGCACAGCGCCGTGGCGGTGGGATGACCCGCCGTGTGCAGCGTCACCTCGTTCAGCAGCCCCATCAGACGCCCGGGGGACTGGCCGGTGAAGGCCAGCCCGCGCAGCGCATTGCGCAGGGCGATCATGCCGGTGACCGAGTCGATGCCGTGGCCGGCGATGTCGCCGACCGCCATCAGCACCCTGCCGTCGGGCAGCGGCAGGATGTCGTACCAGTCGCCGCCCACCCGGTACTCCTGCGCCGCCGGGCGGTAGCGGGCCGCCGCGCTCAGACCGGGCAGCCGGGCGGGCGACGGCATCTCCGGCACGATCGCCTGCTGGAGCTGGAGCACCAGCCGGTGCCGCAGCGTCGCCTGCGCCCTGACCGCCGTGAGCTGGTCGAACGTCGCCGTGAGCGCCACCTCGGTGTGGTACTCGGCCGAGATGTCCTGATAGACGCCGGTGATCCCGGACAGGGCCTCCCCGTGCAGCAGCGGCTCCGCGGCGATCCGCACATGACGCAGCCCGCCGTCCTCGCGGAGCACCCGTACGACGGCGGCGGCGCCCTTGCGCCGCTCCAGCAGGTCGGTGAGGAGCTCGGCCAGCTCACCCGAGTCGTCGGGGTGCACCCGCGGCCCCAGTTCGGTGAGCGGGAACGGCGCCGCACCGTGGCCCATCCCGAAGATCGCGTACGTCTGCTCCGTCCACGTCGAACGCCCGGTGCCCAGATAGTCCTCGAACAGCGCCAGGCCCTGCAGCCGCCCGACGGCGCGACCCACCGCCGTGCGGCGGTCGCTGTACGTGTGCCACAGCACGACCGTGCGGTCCGCGCCCGCCGGCAGCACCCGCAGATCCAGCAGCGGCCCGCCGGAGCCCGCCCCGTGCTCCGCGGGCAGCCGCGCCGCCCGCTGCGTGGAGGAGGCGTAGTGCGCCCGCCTGGCCATGGCGTCGAGGTCGGCGTGGATCAGCGGGAACGCGGCCTCGACCGGCCGTCCCACGGCCCGCCGGGAGCCGCCGAGCGCCTCGCCCGCCGACGCGTTGACATGTTCGACCAGCAGGGCCGAGGTGTGCGGGTCGCGCCTCAGGGTCATCGCGGGGTGGACCAGGGTATCGAGCAGGTCGTCCAGCGCGGGCTCCTCGGAGAGCGGCGACGCCTCGGCGCCCAGCACCCGGGCCGCGACCTCGACCAGGCCCGTGAGCGCGGCCCGGAGCCGTTCGTCCAGATCGGCGCTGTCCGGCCAGACGGCCAGCGCCAGCCCCATCGTCCGCCCCCGCAGCCGCAGCGGGAACAGCGCGCGGGCCGCCCGGTCGGACGGGCCGGGCAGCAGCTCCCCTGCCGACGGGCCCGTCGGCAGCCACACCGGAGCGCCGTCCGCGAAGGCCGCGCGGACCGGTGCGGGAGCGGCCGGGGGGATCCAGCGCCACTGCGACGCCTCCAGGGCGCTCACCCCGGCGTGCCCGGCGAGCCGCAGACAGCCGGACCCCGTCAGCCGCCACAGCCACAGGGACTCCACGCCCAGCGGCCCCAGCCCGCCTTCGAGCAGCGTGGCCGCGCCGGTGGACACGGAGTCGGCCGCCTCGGCTGCGGTGACCACCTGACGCAGCCGGCGCTCCTCGGCGTACGGCGGAAGTCCGTCACCGTGCGCCTCCTCCGCCGAGCCCGGCGGCGCGGCGGGCGCGGTGACGGTGACGGCCCCGGCGACACCGTTCACGAGGTCGGCGGCGATGTCCTCGAGACTCACGGCGCCCGACTCGGCGAGCCGGGCGAGATGCTCGCCGGCCTCCGACGGTGAGGTGCGCAGCTGCGCCGCGAGGATCCCGGTGGCCAGATCCGTCAGATGACGGCGGGAGAGCTCCTCGCGCAGTGCGGTGTTCTCCTCGCTGAGGCGGACGATCAGCGCTCTGGGCTCGCGCTGTCCGCCGTCCGCCGGGGCGGGGTCCTGGGAAGGCATGATCAGGACCACCCCCATCTCGAGCAGTCGGGCGAACGGACCGGTGGGTGATCGCGCCCGTCAGATTTTACGCGCGCGGCCGCCGCCCGGCAGAAGCGCGGAGAGCACGGGGCACGGCCGGCGGAATCAGGCCGCCGCGTGCTGTTTCGCCGACTCCACCACGTCCTTGTCGAGCGCGGCGCGCACCAGGCCGGCCGCCAGATGCGCCGCGTCGGAGTCGTCCGCGAGCTTCAGCAGCGTGCCGGGATCGTCGCCGACCCCCAGCCGGCGGGCGCCCTGGAGGGCCTTCTCGTCCAGCAGCGGCCCGGCCTCCGGCCACACCGACTGGGCCTCCCGCAGAAAGATGTCCGCCCCGGCGGGCCCGATCCCCGGGACCTCCCGCAACAGGCCGCGCAGCTCGTCCACGTCGCCGCCGGCCCGCTCCCGCATCCGGCGCAGATCGCCGCCGTACCGTTCGATCAGCAGCTCCGCCCCTTCGCCCAGCTGGGTGGCCGTGCGCTCGTCGTAACGGCGGTAGCCGCCGCGGCCAAGGGCGTCGACACGGTCCTGCCACGAGGCGTCCCGCATCGCCTGCGGGCTGCGCATCCCGGCATCGCTCAGCTCGCGGGCGGCGGCGACCGCCACCGACGCGCGGATACGGGCGCTCAGCAGGTGGGCGAGCACCAGCAGCCGGTACAGCGGCTGCGGGGTGTCGCGGAGATTGATCCCGGCCTCTTCCGCGTACGTGCGGCCGTGGTCGTCGAGGAGCGCGTGGAGCACCGCCCGCTGCTGCTCGTCCCCGGTCCTGCGGGGGTTCATGGCCGTTCCATCTCCCCGTACGGCCAGCGCAGCAGCGCGCCCAGACCGCCCGCCGGGGTGTCGTCGCCGGCCGGCGGCAGGCTCTGCGCCTCCGCGCCGGTCACCACGGCGGACCGCAGCAGCGCGTCGTCCGCGCGGGCCGCCGCCGGCTGCGTGTCGCCCAGGTACTGCGTCTCGGAACGGCGTAGGGCCAGCTGGTCGGGCTCGGCGCCGACCCAGACCTCGCGGTGCGTGTCCGGCCCGTCGGGCCGTACGAGCAGCTCGGCGATCCGGTGCTCGCGCGCCGCCTCCACCAGGGCGGGCACGCCCTCGGCCTTCGCGTCGTGGGCGGAGCGGAACCGGTCCAGCTCTTCCTCGGCCCTGCGGAGCATGTGCTCGTGCCGGGCGTTCTCCAGTTCCTCGTCGAGCAGCCGGGTCGTGGAGCCCTCGGCCCGGCCGCCGTGCTCGGACTCCACCGCGCGGCCGTGCAGGGGCTGGGGCAGCTTGCCGTGCACGGCCCGGCGCATCCGCGGATCGCCGACCAGCACGATCAGATCGGCGCGGACGTCCTCGTCGCAGGCGGCGATCGCGGCCGCGACCTCACCGGCGTTCTCCTCCCAGGTGTTCTCGACGCTCTGCTGGAAGTGCCGCTCCGACCAGTCGTCCCGCCCGGTCCGGTGCAGCGGCCAGTCCTTGCCGTGGGCCTCGCCGGCGTTCCTGCTGCCGAGCGGCGTACGGACCTCCAGATCGGCGCCCGTCCGGTCGATGTAGGCGACGAGACACACCGGTTCCTGGGCCGCGAGGTCGAGCAGCGGCGACACGTGCGGCAGCGCGGACCACTGCACGTCGACGGGGGCCGGCGGGTGGGTCGCCAGGGGCGGATCGAGGACCACCCGTCCGGCGGTGGCGAACACGGCCCGCCCCGCCCCGTGGGTGGGCCCGGGACGTGACATCAGCGCGTCGTACACAGCGCGCCCGGTCGCGTCGTCGGCTCCCTGGCGGGCGAGGGATTCGCACACGTCACGGGCCTGGAGCTCGCGCCGTGCGGTCGTGGACTCGTTCTCCCAGCCGGTGTCGAGATGAACACTGGCCCATGGGCCGGGACGCTCATAGAGAGGGGTGAGAAACGAGAGCTGCATGACTTCCTCCCTCGGAGGCCGGGTATCGCGCCACGAGCGGGTACCCGTCAGGCCGACCACCACACGCCATGACCAGCACGACTCGGAAGGGGACGGTCGCCGTGAACGAGAACGCGAACGACAGCGGGAGCGAGCACCGGCACAAGGGCGTCGACCCGGCGCAGCTCGGCGACCAGGACCTGCTGCGGGAACTGGAGACGATCCACCGCAGCCGGCACGACACGCTGCTCTACGGTTCGGCCGCCGCCCTGGCGGCGCACAACGTGCGGATGGCGGAGCTGGAGGGCGAGTATCTGCGGCGCCACCCGGTGCGGCCCGTCGCACCGGGCCGCACCCGGGCCGGGGCGCGGTCGCGGCAGCCGTGAGCGTGGGCCGGCGCGGGGTCGCGGCCGCGGGCGTGAGCCCTTGCGTGGTCGCGGTCGTGCGCCTGGGAACGCGGGCCGGGGCGGGCGCGTGCCGCGCCCGCCCCGGCGACCCGCCGTGACGTCCTCGTCAGGGACCGCTCAGCGGCTCGCGCCCGCGCCTGCTTCCGCGCCGGCGAACTTGGCGAACTCCGCGGTGAACGTCTCGCAGAACGCCTCGAGATCGCCCGGCTTGCGGCTGGTGATCAGCGTGCTGCGCGCGCCGTCGTCGACCCGGACCTTCTCGTCCACCCAGTCGGCGCCCGCGTTGCGCAGGTCCGTGCGCAGACTCGGCCAGGACGTCATGGTGCGGCCGCGCACCACGTCCGCCTCGATCAGCGTCCACGGCGCGTGGCAGATCGCCGCGACCGGCTTGCCCGCGTCGAAGAACGCCTTCACGAACGCGATGGCGTCCTTGTCCATCCGCAGCGCGTCGGGGTTGGCGACGCCGCCGGGCAGCACCAGGGCGCCGAACTCGTCCACCGAGGCGTCGGCGGCCACCTGGTCGACGGGGAAGGTGTCCGCCTTGTCGAGGTGGTTGAACGCCTGCACCCGGCCGGAACTCGTCGACACCAGCTGCGGTTCGTCACCGGAGTCCGTCACCGCCTGCCACGGCTCGGTGAGTTCGACCTGCTCGACCCCTTCCGGGGCCGTCAGAAACGCGACCTTCATGATCAGCTCCTTTCGTTGTTGCTCTCGGCCAGACTGATCTCCGCCAGTGCCGAGCCGGGATCCTGGGCGGCGGCCAGATCACCGATGCTCACCACCCCGAGCGGGCGGCCGTCCTCCACCACCGGCAGCCGGCGCACCGCATGGGTGCGCATCAGCCGCACGGCCGACGCCACCGAGTCCTCAGGGGTCACGCACACGGGATCGGGGGTGCACGCCGAGGCGGCGCTGACCCCGACGGGATCGGCTCCCTCGGCCACCGAGCGGAGGGTGATGTCCCGGTCCGTGAGCACGCCGACCACGCGGTCGCCGTCGGCGACCAGGACGTCTCCGATGTCCAGGTCCCGCATCAGCCGGGCCGCCTCGACCAGTGAGGCGTCCGGCCGGACCGCCGCCACACCGGCCGTCATGACTTCTCTCACGATCTCTGCCATCGCTGCTCGCCTTCCAGTGGTGGTGCCTGCCGGCCCGTTCCGGGCGGCTGCCGCGCCCCGGGTACCCGGTCGACCGGCCGTGACACGGGAGAACGGCCGCTTCGGACGGCGATTTCGCGAGGCGATGTTTGGGGCGGCGGGAGGCGGGGACCCGGAGATCGGCCGAGCGGCCATGGGATGGGAGAACGGGCCGGGCACAGAGGATCGGCGGACCTCCGTGCCCGGCCCGCCCCATGCCCCTCAGCGCATGCCGAAGGCGTCCAGGATGCGTTCGGCCGCGAGCGAGGCGGTCAACTCGCCGTCCCGCACTCGCTGTTCGAGACCGGGCGCCAGCTCCCGTACGCCGGGATGCCGGCGCAGCCGGTCCCGCAGGGTGTCGTGGACCATCGCCCACGTCCACTCGATCTGCTGCTCGCGGCGCTTGGCGTCGAGCGCGCCCGCCGCCGACAGCACCGCGCGGTGCTGCTCCAGCCGGTCCCACACCGTGTCGAGTCCGCTGCCCTCGCGGGCGCTGCACGACAGCACCGGCGGGGTCCACGCGGCGTCCGGCGGGTTCATCAGCCGCAGCGCACCGGCCAGTTCACGGGCCGCCGAGCGGGCGTCCCGCTCGTGCGGGCCGTCGGCCTTGTTGACCGCGACGACGTCGGCCAGCTCCAGCACGCCCTTCTTGATGCCCTGCAACTGGTCGCCGGTGCGGGCGAGGCTGAGCAGCAGGAACGAGTCGACCATGCCCGCGACGGCGGTCTCCGACTGGCCGACGCCGACCGTCTCGACGAGCACCACGTCATAGCCCGCGGCCTCCATCACGACCATCGTCTCCCGCGTGGCCCTGGCGACGCCGCCCAGCGTTCCGGAGCTGGGGGAGGGGCGTACGAACGCCGCCGGGTCCACCGCCAGGCGCTCCATGCGGGTCTTGTCGCCCAGGATCGAGCCGCCGGTGCGGCTGGACGACGGGTCGACGGCGAGGACCGCCACCCGGTGGCCGAGCCCGGTGAGCATCGAGCCGAGCGCGTCGATGAACGTCGACTTGCCGACCCCGGGCACACCGCTGATGCCGACCCGTCTCGCGTTCCCCGCGAACGGCAGCAGCTCCGTCAGCAACCGCTGGGCGAGCACCCGGTGGTCGGGCCTGGCCGACTCCACGAGCGTGACGGCGCGGGCGATGTACGCCCGCGAACCGTCACGCACGCCCCGCACGTACGCGTCGATGTCGATCTTCGGCGGCATGGGCCTACGACTCGTGGCCGAGGGAGGCGGCCAGCGTCCGCACCAGCTCCCCGGCGGCGTCCGGGATGACGGTGCCCGGCGGGAAGACGGCCGCCGCACCGGCCGCCCGCAGCGCGGGGACGTCCTGCGGCGGGATCACACCGCCCACGACGATCATGATGTCGTCGCGTCCCTCCGCCGCCAGCTGCTCGCGCAGCGCGGGCACCAGCGTCAGATGCCCGGCGGCGAGCGACGAGACGCCGACGATGTGCACGTCCGCCTCGACGGCCTGCCGCGCCACCTCGGTCGGCGTCTGGAACAGCGGGCCGACGTCCACGTCGAAGCCGAGGTCGGCGAACGCGGTCGCGATCACCTTCTGGCCGCGGTCGTGCCCGTCCTGCCCCATCTTGGCGACCAGGATGCGCGGCCGGCGGCCCTCGTCCTGCTCGAACGCGTCGACCAGGGCACGGGTCTCGTCCACCGCCGGCGACATGCCTGCCTCGTTCCTGTAGACGCCGGAGATCGTACGGATCTGGCCGGAGTGCCTGCCGTACACCTTCTCCAGGGCGTCGGAGATCTCACCGACGGTCGCCATGGCACGGGCCGCGTCCACGGCCAGCGCCAGCAGATTGCCCTCCAGACCGTCGCCCCCCGCGGGCCCGGCCTCGGCCGCCGCCGTCAGGGCGCGCAGCGCCTCCTGGCAGGCGGCCTCGTCGCGCTCCGCGCGCAGCCGCCGCAGCTTCTCGATCTGCTGGGCGCGCACCTGGGAGTTGTCGACGCCGCGCACCTCGATCTGCTCGTCGGTCTCCACCCGGTACTTGTTCACCCCGATCACCGGCTGCCGGCCGGAGTCGATACGGGCCTGGGTGCGGGCCGCGGCCTCCTCCACCCGCAGCTTGGGGATGCCGGCGTCGATGGCCTTCGCCATGCCGCCCGCGGCCTCGATCTCCTCGATGTGCTGCCAGGCGCGCCGGGCGAGGTCGTGCGTCAGCTTCTCGACGTACGCGCTGCCGCCCCACGGGTCGATGACCCGGCAGGTGCCCGACTCCTGCTGGAGCAGCAGCTGGGTGTTGCGGGCGATCCGGGCGGAGAAGTCGGTCGGCAGCGCCAGCGCCTCGTCGAGCGCGTTGGTGTGCAGCGACTGGGTGTGGCCCTGGGTCGCGGCCATCGCCTCCACACAGGTGCGGGTGACGTTGTTGAAGACGTCCTGCGCGGTGAGCGACCACCCGGAGGTCTGCGAATGGGTGCGCAGCGACAGCGACTTGGGGTTTTTCGGGTCGAAGCCCTTCACCAGCTTCGCCCACAGCAGCCGCGCCGCCCGCAGCTTGGCGATCTCCATGAAGAAGTTCATGCCGATCGCCCAGAAGAACGACAGCCGGGGCGCGAACGAGTCCACGTCCATCCCGGCCGCGACGCCCGCCCGCAGATACTCCATGCCGTCGGCCAGCGTGTACGCCAGCTCCAGGTCGGCCGTGGCCCCGGCCTCCTGGATGTGGTAGCCGGAGATGGAGATCGAGTTGTAGCGCGGCATCTTCCGCGAGGTGTACGCGAAGATGTCGGAGATGATCCGCATCGAGGGGCCGGGCGGATAGATGTAGGTGTTGCGGACCATGAACTCCTTGAGGATGTCGTTCTGGATGGTCCCCGCCAGCTTCTCGGGCGGTACGCCCTGCTCCTCCGCGGCCACGATGTACAACGCGAGGACGGGCAGCACCGCGCCGTTCATCGTCATCGACACGCTCATGCGGTCCAGGGGGATGCCGTCGAACAGCTGCCGCATGTCGTAGATCGAGTCGATGGCCACACCGGCCATGCCGACGTCGCCGGTCACCCGCGGGTGGTCGCTGTCGTAGCCGCGGTGCGTCGGCAGGTCGAAGGCGACCGACAGGCCCTTCTGACCGGCCGCGAGATTGCGCCGGTAGAAGGCGTTCGACTCCTCTGCCGTGGAGAACCCGGCGTACTGACGGATCGTCCAGGGCTGGTTGACGTACATCGTCGGGTACGGGCCGCGCAGATACGGGGCCACGCCCGGATACGTCCCGAGGAAGTCGACGTCCGCCAGATCCCCGTCCGTGTAGAGGGGTTTGACCGCGATGCCCTCCGGCGTCTCCCACACCAGCTCACCGGGGTCCTTGCCGGTGGCCGCCCCGACGGCCGCCTGCCACTGCTCCTGATCGGCCGTCCCCGCGGCGGCGGGCCCCAGCTCGATCCCCGTGAAGTCCGGGATGCCCATCACACCACTCCGATCCGGTCGAGGGCCCCGGCGAGCACGGCGACCGCGTCGCCGCCCGCGACGACGAACTCGTCGACACCGGCCCTCTCGTACGTCTCACGCTGTTCACCGGGCCGCCCGGCGAGATACACCCGCCGCGCGCCGGCCGCCTTCAGGGCCGCGGCCACCTCGGCGGCCTGCTCCGCGTAGAGCGCGTCGCTGGAGCAGAGGCACGCCACGGCGGCGCCGCTCGCCGTGAACGCCGCGGCGGCCGAGGCCGCGTCGACGCTCACCGGGTCCTGCACCGGTTCGATGCCGCCCGCCTGGAAGAGGTTGGCCGCGAAACCCGCCCGCGCGGTGTGCGCGGCGGCCGGGCCGAGCGCCGCGAGGAACACCCTGGGCCGGGCGCCCGTCGCCGCCAGATGCGCGTCGGAGCGGGCCCGCAGGGCCTCGAACGCCTCGTCGCGGCGGACCACGGGAAGGCCGCCGGCGGGCCGCCCGGGAGCCGGGTCGCGCTCCACCGGCGCCTGCTCCAGCAGCGGGAACTCGCTGACGCCGGTGACCGGTTCACGGCGGCTGGCCAGCCTGCGGCGGCGGGCCTCCCACGCGGCGCCGATCCGCTCCCCGATCAGGCCGTCGCGCAGCGCGGCGGCCTGGCCGCCGGCCCGCTCGATCTCCTGGAACCACGACCAGGCCGCCTGCGCGAGCTCCTCGGTGAGCTGTTCCACGTACCAGGAGCCGCCCGCCGGGTCCACGACCCGGCCCAGATGCGACTCCTCGACCAGGATCGTCGACGTGTTGCGGGCGATGCGGCGCGCGAACGCGTCCGGCAGGCCCAGCGCGTGGTCGAACGGCAGCACGGTCACCGCGTCGGCTCCGCCGACGCCCGCGGCCAGCGAGGCGACCGTCGTGCGCAGCATGTTCACCCAGGGGTCGCGCCGCGCCATCATCACCGTCGACGTCACCGCGTGCTGGCGCTGCGCCCCGGCCGGACCGGCCGCACCGCACACCTCGGCCACCCGCGACCACAGCCGCCGTGCCGCCCGCAGCTTGGCGATCGTCAGGAACTGGTCGGCGGTGGCCGCGTACCGGAACTCCAGCTGCCCGCAGGCCGCCTCCGCGTCCAGCCCCGCGCCGGTCAGCTCACGCAGCCACCGGACGCCGGTCGCCAGCGAGCAGCCCAGTTCCTGGGCCGCGCTCGCCCCGGCCTCGTGGTACGGGAGCGCGTCGACGCTGATCGCGCGCAGATTCGGGTACGACCGGTGGCACAGGGCGGCGAGTTCGGCCGCCGCGGCGATACCGCCCTCGATGTCCGTGTGGCGGCCGGTGCGCGCGGCATGGCCGAGCGGGTCCGCGCCGAGACGGCCGAGCGCCGCCTCCGGGGCCACGCCGCGCTTCTCGTACAGGCCGAGCAGTTCGCGCGCCGCCGCGTCGAAGGCGCCGCCCGCGTCGAGCACCACGGGAGCCAGGTCCAGATGGACGCCGTCCAGTGCCGTGTCCAGGTCCGCCACGGGTACGCCGGCGTCGCCGACGGCCAGCCACACCGAGGCTGCGCCGTTCTCCAGGTCGGCGAGCACCGCCTCGTTCGTCCGGGCCGCGTCGGGCCGCTCGTGGCGCTGGCGTACGTCCCAGCCCGCCACGGCGCCGCCGTGCGGGGTGCCGCCGCGGGTGAAGGGCGCGAAGCCCGGGAATCCGGCAGGGTGCGCGCCGTCGCCGGCCGTGTAGAGCGGGCGGGTGGTGATCCCGTCCTCCAGGGCCGTGGACAGCGCGTCCTCGGCCGCCGGCCCCGCCGCGTCCTTGCCTGCCTTGCGCAGCACGCCTTCGACCAGGCGCTGCCACTGCTCGTGGTCCGCATCCGGGAATTCGGCGGCCAGTGAGAACCCGTCATCGGGAAGGACCGTCATGCCACGGATCGTAGTCAGCCACCGAGAGTCACAGCAGGGCGGAGAGCTGTGACTTTGCCCTCGCCGGCTGCTCTTGATCCATTGGCCGCCGTGCCCTAACCGGAACCCGTCCCCGAGGGGCAGTGCCCGGTCCCCCCATGCATGGCCCTACCTCGGGCGGGTACCCGCAACCGGACCATCCGACCTACAGAGACAGGTGAGACACATGGGTCTTGGCGGATGCATCATCCTGATCGCCGCCGGAGCGATCCTCACGTTCGCGACCGACTGGGAGGTGCAGGGCGCCAACCTCGACGTCATCGGTCTGATCCTGATGGCCGTCGGCATCATCGGCGTCGCGACCTTCACCAGCATCGCCCGGCGCAGGCGCGTGGTCGTGCCGCCCTCCACGCCGGTCGTCGAGGACCCCCACCGCCGCACCTACGAGTGACGCGGCCGGGCCCGGCCCCTGGTTTGGCGACCGGGGGCCACGGGCACCCGGGACCCGCACTCGACGTGCATATTCCGTATCCATCCCCGAGTTCGCGGACGGAGCCGATCGTGAGCCGTTCCCGAGTCGTGGTCGTCGGAGCCGGGTTCGCCGGCTTCCAGGCGGCGCGCACGCTCAGCCGGACCCTGCGGGACAAGGCAGAGGTGGTCCTGCTCAACCCGACCGACTACTTCCTCTACCTGCCGCTGCTTCCGCAGGTGGCGGCCGGAATCCTCGAACCGCGCCGGGTCACGGTCTCCCTGCCCGGCGCACTGCCGCGGGTCCGCCTGGTGCTCGGCCAGGCCACCGGGATCGACCTGGCCGGCCGGCAGGTCCACTACGAAGGACCCGAGGGCGGTACGGGCCGGCTCACGTACGACCGGCTCGTCCTGGCCGTCGGCAGCGTGAACAAACTGCTGCCCGTGCCCGGCATCACCGAACACGCCCACGGCTTCCGCAGCCTGCCGGAAGCGCTCTACCTCAGGGACCACCTCACCCGCCAGATGGAACTCTCCGCCTCGGCGGACAGCGCCGCGGAACGCACCGCCCGGCGGACTTTCGTCGTCGTCGGAGCGGGCTACACCGGAACCGAAGTCGCCGCCCAGGGCGCGCTGTTCACCCGGGCGCTGGCGGACCGGCAGCGCGTCGGGCACATCGGCGTCCGGCCGCGCTGGATCCTGGTCGACATCGCCGACCGGGTACTGCCCGAACTGGACAGCAGGCTCTCCGACACCGCCGACCGGGTGCTGCGCGAACGGG
Organism: Streptomyces sp. NPDC002835; assembly: GCF_053591995.1. Taxonomy (NCBI): domain Bacteria; kingdom Bacillati; phylum Actinomycetota; class Actinomycetes; order Kitasatosporales; family Streptomycetaceae; genus Streptomyces; species Streptomyces sp. NPDC002835. The sequence goes on from NZ_JBSFUW010000005.1 coordinate 29,248, forward strand.
GCGTCGAGATCCGCACCAACACCTCCGTCAAGGAGGCCACGGCGACCGGGGCCCTGCTCGACGACGGCGACGACATCGCCACCCACACCCTGGTCTGGTGCGTCGGCGTGCGCCCCGACCCCCTCGTCTCCGGCGTGGGGCTGCCGGTCGAGCGCGGCCGGCTGGTCGTCGACTCCCGGCTCACCGTCCCCGGCCACCCCGAAGTCTTCGCCTGCGGCGACGCCGCCGCGGTCCCCGACGTCACCCGGCCCGGCGAGTACACGCCGATGACGGCGCAGCACGCCTCGCGGCAGGGCAGGACGGCCGGCCACAACGTCGCCGCGTCGCTCGGCCGCGGCACCCCCCGCGCCTACTCGCACCACGACCGCGGCTTCGCCGTCGACCTCGGCGGCGTCAAGGCCGCCGCGAACCCCTTCGGCGTGGCGCTGTCCGGACCTCTCGCGGGTGCGGTCACCCGCGGCTACCACCTCGCGGCGATGCCCGGGAACAGGGTGCGCGTCGCCGCCGACTGGGTGCTGGACGCCGCACTGCCGCGGCAGGCGGTCCAACTGGGACTCGTGCGTTCGGGCTCGGTCCCGCTGGACACCGCCTCGCCCGAGCTGGCCCGGGTCCCGGGCGGCACCCCCTCCAAGGAGAGTTGAGATGCGCGACGAACAACTCGCCGAGCTGGCCCAGCAGTTGCGCGTCGACGCGGTACGCGCCGCCGACGCGGCAGGCTCCGGCCACCCCACCTCGTCCATGTCCGCGGCCGAACTCGCCGCCGTACTGCTGGCCCGCCATCTGCGCTACGACTTCGACCGGCCGGAACACGCCGGCAACGACCGCCTCGTGTTCTCCAAGGGCCACGCCTCACCGCTGCTGTACGCGATGTACCTCGCGGCGGGAGCCATCGACGACGAGGAGCTGCTCACCTTCCGCAAGAAGGGCAGCCGCCTCGAAGGCCACCCCACGCCGCGGCTGCCCTGGGTCGACGTCGCCACCGGATCGCTGGGACAGGGACTGCCCGTCGGCGTCGGCATGGCGCTCGCCGGCAAGCGGCTGGACGACATCCCCTACCGCGTGTGGGTGCTCTCCGGCGACAGCGAGATGGCGGAGGGCTCCGTCTGGGAGGCCGTCGAGCACGCCTCGTACGAAGGACTGGACAATCTGACCCTGCTCCTCGACGTGAACCGGCTCGGCCAGCGCGGCCCCACCCGCTTCGGCTGGGACCTCGACGCCTACGCCCGGCGGCTGCGGGCGCACGGCTGGCACACCGTCGAGACCGACGGACACGACGTCAGGGCCGTCGACGACGCACTCGCCGAGGCCACTGCCACCGTGGGCCTGCCCACCGCCGTGATCGCCCGCACGGAGAAGGGCCGCGGGGTGAGCGCCGTGCAGGACCAGGAGGGCAAGCACGGCAAGCCGCTGCCCGAGGCCGAGGAGGCGATCGCCGAACTCGGCGGGCGGCGCACCGCCCGCATCGAGGTCCAGACACCGCCCGCCGCCCGCGTGCAGCACGCCCGCCGCAGCGGCGGACTGACTCTGCCCACGTACGACAAGGGCGACGAGGTCGCCACCCGCACCGCGTACGGCGAGGCGCTGACCGCCCTTGGCGCGGCGCGCACGGACGTCGTGGCGCTCGACGCGGAGGTCGGCGACTCGACCCGGGCGGAGTTCTTCGCCAAGGAGCACCCCGACCGGTACTTCCAGTGCTACATCGCCGAACAGCAGATGGTCGCCGCGGCGGTGGGCATGCACGTCCGGGGCTACGTCCCCTTCGCGTCCACCTTCGCCGCGTTCCTGACCCGGGCCCACGACTTCGTGCGGATGGCGGCCGTCAGCCGCGCCTCCATCAACCTCGTCGGCTCCCACGCGGGCGTCGCCATCGGCCAGGACGGGCCGTCCCAGATGGGCCTGGAGGACCTGGCCATGTTCCGGTCCGTACCCGGCAGCACCGTCCTCTACCCGTGCGACGGCAACCAGACCGCCCGTCTCGTCGCCGCCATGTGCGACCTGCCGAACATCAGCTATCTGCGCACCAGCCGCTCCGACATGCCGGTCCTCTACGGCCCCGAAGAGGACTTCCCCGTCGGCGGCTCCAAGGTCCTGCGCTCCTCCCACCGCGACCGGGTCTGCGTCGTCGCCGCGGGCGTCACCGTCCACGAGGCGCTGGCCGCCGCCACCCTGCTGGACCGCGAGGGCATCCCGGTGCGGGTCCTCGACCTGTACTCGGTCAAGCCGGTCGACGGCGGCACCCTGCAACAGGCCGCCGACGACACCGGCTGCCTGCTGACCGTGGAGGACCACCGCACCGAGGGCGGCATCGGCGACGCGGTGGCCGAGGCGTTCTCCGACGGGCGTCCCATGCCACGGCTGGTACGGCTGGGGGTCAGCAACATCCCCGCCTCCGCCGCGCCCGAGGAGCAGCTGCACGCCTCCGGCATCGACGCCGAGTCGATCGCGGCGGCCGTACGCCTGCTCGTCGCGGAAGCCATGGTGCGCCCGTGACGGACCGCGAGAGCCGAAGCGGTGGTGCTCCGCCTGTGAAGGACCGCGGAAGCCGTGGTGGTGCGCCCGTGAAGGACCGCGAGACCCGTGGTGGTGCGCCCGGGAAGGAGGAGCGGACACACCCGGTCCGCGCGGGCGGACGCACCGTCCGCATCCAGCGGCCCGACAAGGTGCTCTTCCCCGACGACGGCATCACCAAGGCCGGCCTCGCCGACTACTACCGGGCGATCGCGCCCCACATGCTGCCCCATCTGCGCGACCGGCCGCTGATGCTCGAACGGCACCCCGACGGCATCGACGGGCCCCGCTTCATGCAGAAGAACACGCCGGACAGCTACCCCGACTGGGTGCGCAGGGTGGAGGTCGCGAAGGCGGACGGCGCCGTCTGCCACACGGTGTGCGACAACACGGCCACCCTGATGCACCTCGTCGACCAGGCGTGCATCACCTTCCACCGCTGGCAGTCACGCGTCCGCAGCCTGGAGAAGCCCGACCGGCTGGTGTTCGACCTGGACCCCTCGGGAGGCTCGGCGGAGGACTTCGGGAACGTACGCCGGGCCGCACGGCAGCTCGGGGAGCTCCTCGACGACCTGCGCCTCACGTCCGTGCTGATGACCACCGGCTCGCGGGGACTCCATGTGATCGTCCCGCTCGCCGGGGACATGGACTTCGACGCGACCCGTTCCTTCGCCCAGGAGGTCGCGGACACCCTCGCCGGGCGCGACCCCGACCGGCTGACCACTGCGGCGCGCAAACAGGCCAGGGGCGACCGCCTCTACCTGGACGTGCAGCGCAACGGGTACGCCCAGACGGCGGTGGTCCCCTATTCGGTGCGCGCCAGGCCCGGCGCACCGGTCGCCACGCCCATCAGCTGGGACCAGCTCGCCGACCCCGGCCTCGGGCCGCGCCGCTGGACCGTCGCCGACGCGCTCGACCAGGCCCGCACCGCGCCCTGGGGCGACGCGCTCGGCGGCCGGCGGGCACTGGGCCCGGCCGGCCGCCGACTGGCCGCCCTGCGTTAGGAGCGGCCCTTCGTTCGCCGTCTACCACCTGTACCAGCGGGAACGCCCGCCACCTGCCGCCGTCCCGCGCAGGACGAATCCCAGCAGCCAGATCACCAGCACGGCCAGAGCGATCCACCAAAGGACCTCGACCGCGAATCCGGCACCGAAAAGAAGGACGGCGAGAAGAAGAACGAGCAGGATAGGAACCATTGTCTGCACCTCCATTACGGCGGGTGCCCGCATTTTCCTGCCGCACACTGTCCGATGTGAATGGAGTCTCAGGGTGATGGACCGGATCAGGGAAAATGGTGACGGAAAGGGAAAAGGCGGTCCCGGCCGCGACGAGACGGAGGAGGAAAGGGCCGACCGGAAGTGGGCCGACCTCATCCAGGAATTGAGGGTGGCGCAGACCGGTGTGCAGATCCTCTTCGGATTCCTCTTGACCGTCGCGTTTCAGCCACGCTTCGAGCAGTTGTCCCAGACGGACCAGACGATCTACTCCGTGACCGTGATTCTGGGCGCGGCGACCACCGGGGTGCTCGTCGGACCGGTCGCCTTCCACCGGATGCTCACCGGCCGGCGGCTCAAGGCGGAGACGGTGGCCTGGGCGTCCCGCCTCACCATGCTGGGACTGGTGCTGCTGCTGTGCACCATGGCGTGCGCGCTGCTGCTGATCCTCCGCGTCGTCCTCGACGACACCATCGCGCTGTGGCTGGTCGCCGCCATGGTGGTGTGGTTCGTGGTGTGCTGGTTCGTTCTGCCCGCCTGGACCCGTGCCACCCGCCGTGGCCTGGACTGACGCTTTTTCAGCCCGCCAATCCGCGAAAGTCCCGGGGCGGTTGTGAAGCCGTGCCGCCCTGGCGGTACCGTGCGCGCACCGCCTGACCGAACGACGCGGTAATCGTGGAGGAATCAGTGACTCAGAACAGAAGAACGTGGCGGCGTGCCGGAGCGCTCATAGCCGTCGCGTCGGCCGGCGCACTCGGCGTCGGCCTTTCGGCCGCACCGGCATTCGCGCACACGCCGGTGTGGTCGGTGACCTGCGACCAGGTCAGCGTCGACCTCACGGCGTACAGCCCCACCGAGGACAACACCGTGACCATCACGGTGGACGGCAAGGACCTGCTGCCGGAGAAGACCTTCAAGAAGGAATTCCACGACGAACTGGAACTCCCGGCGCACGACAAGGAAGTCATCGTCCGCCTGATCGTCAAGGCGGGTGACGGGGACGAGTTCTCCCGCGACGAGACCAAGACCGCGCCGGTCTGCGAGGACGACACCCCGAGCCCGTCGCCGTCGACGACGCCCCCCTCGACGCCTCCCGCGCCGACCCCGAGCGTGTCCTCGCCCGCCCCCAGCGACACGCCGAGCACCACCGCGCCCGCGGCGCCGCCCGCCGCGCCGAGCACCACCGCCCCCGGCGGCGGCCTGGCCGAGACCGGAGGCTCCAGCGCCACGCCGCTGATCGCCGGTGCGGCGGCCGCCGTGATCCTGGCCGGCGGCGGCATCATGTGGGCCGCGCGCAAGCGCCGCGGCGCCCAGCACTGACGCTTACGCCGATGTGAGGTGAGGGGCGGGCGGGCCGTACGCGGCCCGCCCGCCCTTGAGCTGTTCCGCCCTGGTGCCGTCCCGGACCGGTGCCGCCCTTGTGCCGCCCGCTCGACCCGTCGAGCGGGCGGCTTCGCGTGTGACGTGACGCGGCCTTGGGCCGAACGGCGAGGCGCCGCCGGTGTCGGCGTGGTGACGTCGCATCAGCGGGCCCCGCCACGCGAAGACGCCAGGCGCCGCCCGTTCCCCTGTCCTTCACCCCGACCCTCTGGCGCGATCCTCCCGGCCCGGCGATGCTGTCCGCCGACAGCGCTTACCACGTGCTCAACCAGCCGACCTCCAGGAGTAGTTGTGGGCCTTGGCAGAGCAAGACGCACCGTCGTGCTGGCCGCGACGCTGTCCGCATTCGTGCTGGGGGCCGCCGCTCCCGCCGTCGCCGATCCCGTACCACCGCCGCCACGGGAGTCGGCCGAGATACTGCGGCCCGTCGCGCCGCCGCCCGCGAGCGACCCGGGCGGCAGCCAGGCCGCCGTCGCCGACCCCGACGGCATCGAGACCGCCCGTTCCTCGCGGCCCGTCGCGCCCGGCGTCGAACTCACCTCGTACGACCGGCTCGAGGCCGCCAAGTGGCTGCGGGTCGACACACTCTCCGTCGACCTCACCGGCGGCATACAGGCCGACTACCTGTCGTCCGGCAAGGTCACCGACCGGCACAGCGTCTCCGAACTCGCCGCCCGGCACGACCCCGGCGAGGGCCGGCGAACCGTCGCCGCCGTCAACGCCGACTTCTTCGACATCAATCAGACCGGCGCGCCGGAGGGCCCCGGCATCAAGGACGGCCGGTTCACCCACTCGCCCGCCCCCGGCGCCCACCGTGCCGTCGGCATCGGCCCGGAGGGCGCGGGACGGGTCCTGGAGCTGTACTTCGACGGCACGCTCACCGTGCCCGGCGGCGAGCACCGGCTCGGCGCGTACAACGCCGCCAACGTGCCCGCGGGCGGGATCGGCGCGTACACCTCCGCCTGGGGCGAGGCCGACCGGGCGCTCACCGTCGACGCCGCGACGCCCGTCGCCGAGGCGGTCGTCCGCGACGGCGAGGTCGTCACGGTCACCGACCGGCCGGGCACCGGGGGCGTCCCCGCCGGCGCCACCGTGCTCGTCGGGCGCGAGGCCGGGGCCGCCGTGCTCGCGGCGCTGAGGCCCGGCGATCCGGTGGGCATCGCGTACCGGCCGCGCACCGACAGCGGCCCCGTTCCGCGCACCGCCGTCGGCGGCCGCGAACTCCTCGTCGTCGACGGCGTGCCGCAGAGCCACGACGGCGCCGGCAACAACACCGCCGCGCCGCGCACCGCCGTCGGATTCTCCGCGGACGGCCGGACCATGCACATCATCACCGTCGACGGCCGGCAGGCCGACAGCGGCGGAGTCACCCTCACCGAACTCGGCCGGATGATGCGGAAGGCCGGCGCGCACAACGCGCTCAACCTCGACGGCGGCGGCTCCTCCACCCTCGTCGCCCGCGACGTGGGCAGCGACGCGTTCCGGGTGGAGAACAGCCCCTCCGACGGCAGCGAGCGCGAGGTCCCCAACGGCCTCGCCCTCACCGCCCCCGCCGGCAGCGGGCAGCTGCACGGCTACCGGGTCGAGACCGCCGTCCCCGCCCTGGCCGCGCCGACCGCGGACCCGGTCGTGGGCGGTCACCCGGAGCGGGTGTTCCCCGGACTCACCCGCAGGCTCACCGCCGCCGGCCACGACGAGACGTACGGCCCCGCCGCGGGCGACCCGCGCTGGCGGTCCCTGCGGCCCTCGGTCGGCCAGGTCGACGGCGACGGCGTCTTCCGGGCCCGGCACAGCGGCACCACCGCGGTCCGCGCCGAACGGGGCGCCGCCCACGGCAGCATCCGCCTCACCGTGCTCGACGACCTCGCCCGCATCGAACCGACCGGCCGCCGCGTCTCCCTCGCGGACTCCGGCGCCACCGGCACGTTCGGCATCCTCGGCCTGGACGCCCAGGGCAACAGCGCGCCCGTCGAACCCGGCGACGTACGGCTCGACTACGACCACGGCCTGTTCGACGTCCGCGACGACGGCCGCGGCGCCTTCACCGTGGCCGCGCGCGGCCACGCCGGCACCGCCGGGCTGATCACCGCCACCGTCGGCGACGCGCGCACCGTGCTCGCCGTCAGCGTCGGCCTCGCCCAGCAGGGTGTCACCGGCTTCGACGACGCCGGGTCCTGGACCTTCAGCCAGGCCCGGGCGAGCGGCTCCGTCGCGGCCGTGCCCGACGGACTGGACGGCACCGGCCTCGAACTCTCCTACGACTTCACCAGGTCGACCGCGACCAGGGCCGCCTACGCCAACCCGCCGCGGCGGATCGCGGTCGCCGGCCAGCCGCAGTCCTTCACCCTCTGGATCAAGGGCGACGGCAACGGCGCCTGGCCCACCCTCCACCTCAAGGACGCCGCCGGTTCCGACCAACTGCTGCGGGGCCCCTACATCACCTGGACCGGCTGGCAGCAGGTGCGGTTCGCCGTCCCGCAGGGCGCGGCGATGCCGCTGTCCGTCCACCGCTTCTACCTCGCGGAGACCGCCGCCGCCCGCCAGTACACCGGGCGGATCGTCATCGACCGGCTCGAGGCGCAGGTGCCGCCGCCGGTCTACCTGCCCGAACCTCCGACGGTCGTCGACCCGCTGATCGACCCGGCGGCCGTCACGGAGCGGCGCGACTGGCGGTTCGCCGTCATGTCCGACGCGCAGTTCGTCGCCCGCGCCCCCGACAGCCCGATTGTCGCCCAGGCCCGCCGTACGCTCCGCGAGATCAAGGCGGCCCGCCCCGACTTCCTGGTCGTCAACGGCGACCTCGTGGACGAGGGCTCGCCCGCCGACCTTGCTTTCGCCCGCCGGGTGCTCACGGAGGAACTGGGGAACGAGGTGCCCTGGTACTACGTGCCCGGCAACCACGAGGTGATGGGCGGACGGATCGACAACTTCACCGACGAGTTCGGCCCGGCGCAGCGCACCTTCGACCACCGGGGCACCCGGTTCATCACCCTCGACACCTCCAGCCTGACCCTGCGCGGCGGCGGCCTGGCCCAGATCAAGGAGCTCCGCGCCCAGCTCGACGCCGCCGCGGCCGACCGGGGCATCGGCTCCGTGATGGTCGTCGAGCACGTCCCGCCGCGCGACCCGACCGTCCAGCAGGCGAGCCGGCTCGGCGACCGCAAGGAAGCCGCGCTGATCGAGGACTGGCTCGCGGAGTTCCGCCGTACGACCGGCAAGGGCGCGGGGCTGATCGGCAGCCACGTCGGCGTCTTCCACGCCGCGCACGTCGACGGCGTGCCGTACCTCGTCAACGGCAACTCCGGCAAGGCCCCGGCCGGGCCCGCGGACGAGGGCGGCTTCACCGGCTGGTCGCTCGTCGGCGTCGACCACGTCTCGCCCGCCGAACAGGCAGCCGCGCGCCGGGCCCCGTGGAAGGCCCGGCCCGACTGGGTCTCCGTCCAGACCCGCGCCCACGTCGACGTGCTGGAGCTCGAGGCGCCCGACGTCCTGCGCCCCGGCGACACCGGCGACGCGAGGGCGACGGTCGTCCAGGGCGCACGCCGGGTCCCGGTGACGTTCCCCGTCAGCGCGGACTGGTCGGGCTCGCCGAACCTCCACATCGGCACCCCTGACGACGCCCGTGGCCACCACGTGGCGTCCTTCAACCCGACCACGGGCCACCTCACGGCCCTCCGCCCGGGGGCGTTCACCCTGGCGGTGACGGTGAACGGCACGACGAGGGAGTCGTACGCGAACGTGGTGACACCGGGGGAGGGGGTGGGGTAACGGGGGCCGGGCCCGGGCCGTTCCGGCCGGACCCAGGCCGGGCGCGTGGGCCCCGGTCAGGGGGCGTCGTGGACCCGGACCGCCCGGTCAGGGGGCGTCGAGCGCTCGTGTTGCATGGCCCGGCCGCGGCCCCCGCCCGGGCCGAGGGGTGTTGCGGGCCCGGGCCCGGCCCCTCCGGCCGGTCCCGGGAGCGTCGGGGACCCGAGCGAGAGGTAGATGAGCCCGGGCCTGGGGCTCCCTCCCACGGCCGCCGGGCCGTAGGGGGCGTTTGAGGCCGCCGCGCGCCGGGGACCGGGGGCAGCCGCCCCCGCCCCCCGGGGGCCGGGGCGGAGCCCCGGTTCCGGGAAGGGGCGGGGTGGGGGACATCCCCCTCCCCCGCCCCACCCCCGGCGTGCGGGATACCGCCCCAGCGGGCAGCCTTGGTCAGGGGCTGTCCAGCTGGGAGGTGGTCCCGTGTCCGACCGGCCCACCCCCCAGCCCGCGCCCACGCCCGTGCCGCCAACCGGCGGCCCCGGCACCGGCTCCCACCCCCTCCTCTCCCTCGCTCTCGCCGGGATGATGGACGACGTCCAGGCCCACTCCGGCGCCGTCTATCTGCTCTCCGAGGCCGAGCCGATCCTCGAGATGGCCGTCATGGCCGGCCTCCCACGCGCCTTCGCCGCCCCCTGGGAGCGGATCGCGCTGACTTCCCCGATCCCCGTCGCCGACGCCGCCCGCGGGCGGCGGCTCGTGTGGGTGCCGGACGAGGAGGACATGGCCAGGCGGTATCCCCGTATCTCCGTCGTCCTGCCGTACCCGTTCGCGCTCGCCGCGCTGCCCGTCGCCACCGCGGACGCGGTGTACGGGGCCGTCTTCGTCACCTGGCCGGGATCGCATCCGTCCGAGCTGTCGCCGTCCGAGCGCACCCTCCTGACCACCGCCTGCGACCGGCTCGCGCTGCGCCTGGAGCGCGCCGCGCAGAAGGGCCGCCGGGTCGTGCCGGAGGTCGACTTCCTCGGCACGGCGCCGATGGCGGGCACCAGCAGCGCCGTCGAGGCCGTGCAGATGGTGGCCCGGGTCCCTGACGGCATGTGCGCGCTCGACGTCAACGGCCGCGTCACCTTCGCCAACGCCGCCATGCTCGAACTCGTCGGCAGCACGTCGGACGAGCTGCTCGGCAGCCCGCTGTGGGCCACCCTGCCCTGGCTGAACGATCCGGTCTACGAGGACCACTACCGCGCGGCCCTGTTCAGCCAGCACAGCACGTCGTTCGTGGCGCTGCGCCCGCCGCAGGACTGGCTGATGTTCAGGTTCCATCCCAGCAGGAGCGGGATCAGCGTCCAGGTCACCCCGGCGGGAGCCACGGCCGGGCCGCCTGCGTCCGGGGAGCGGACCGGGCACCGGCCACCGCGTCTGGTGACCATCTCGCATCTGCTGAATCTGGCGAGTGCCCTGACGGAGGCCGTCGGCGTTTCCGACGTGGTCGAACTCGTGGCCGACGAGATCATGCCGGCCGTCGGGAGCTGCGCCCTGGTGATCCTGGCCCCCGACGGGGGACGGCTGCGCGTGCTGGGACACCGCGGATACGACGATCCGGGGATCGTCGACCGTTTCGACGGCATGCTGCTGACCGCCGCCACGCCCGGCGCCCACGCGCTGGCGACCGGGGTGCCGTCGTTCTTCGAGACGCGCGCGGAGCTCGAACGCCTGTATCCGGACCGCGGTGCCATGCCGGACCCCATGACCGCCTGGGCGTATCTGCCGCTGATCGCCTCCGGACGTCCGGTCGGCACGTGTGTCCTCGCGTACGCGCAGCCGCACCCGTTCCCGCCCGACGAGCGCGCCGTGCTCACCAGCCTCGGCGGTCTGATCGCGCAGGCCCTGGAGCGGGCCCGGCTGTACGACACCAAGCACCGCCTGGCGCACGGTCTGCAGTCCGCGCTGCTGCCGCACTCACTGCCCGCGCTGCCCGGTCTGGAGGTGGCCGCCCGCTATGTGCCCGGCACCCAGGGCATGGACATCGGCGGCGACTTCTACGACCTGATGCGGCGGAGCGGGGAGAGCGAGGTCTTCCGGGGGTCGGTGCACCCGGAGGCCGCCGCGGTCATCGGCGACGTACAGGGCCACAACGTCGCCGCCGCCGGCCTGATGGGGCAGGTGCGCACAGCGGTGCGGGCGTACACCGCGGTCGGGCAGCCGCCCGGCCGGGTCATGGCGAGCACGAACCGGCTGCTCATCGACCTGGACGCGGATCTGCTGGCGAGCTGTGTGTATCTGCATCTGGACCTGGAGCACCACCGGGTGCTGCTGGCCCGTGCGGGCCATCCGCAGCCGCTGCTGCGGGACCCGGACGGCCGGGTCCACGTCCTCGGCCTCGCCGGCGGCCCGCTGCTGGGCATCGACCCCTCGGCGGCGTATCCCACCACCGCGGTGCCGCTGCCGGCCGGGTCCGTGCTGGTGCTCTACACGGACGGGCTGATCGAGACCCCGGGCGTCGACCTCGACGACGCGCTCGCCGAGGTGGCGGGGCGGCTCGAACGGGGAGTCGGGCAGCCGCTGGAGACGCTGGTGGACACGCTGATCGGCGACCGGACGACGGTACCGAACCGCGGCGACGACATGGCCGTGCTGCTGCTGCGTCCACGGCGTTGACGTGCGCGGGGGCCGGTCACCCGGTGAGGCCGAGCCCCGGTTCGTCCGCCGGCAGCGGGGCGAAGTGCGCCGCGACCGCCGTGTCGGTGACCGCGTCGAGCCGCGCCGGTGACCACCGCGGGCTGCGGTCCTTGTCGACGACCTGCGCCCGGATGCCCTCGACCAGGTCCGGCGAGGCCAGCGCGGCGCACGAGACCCGGAACTCCTGCTCGAGGACCGGCTCCAGAGAGCCCAGCGCCCGTGCCCGGCGGATCGCGGCGAGCGTCACCTTCACGGACGTGGGGGACCTGGTCAGGATGGTCTCCGCGGCCTCCTTGGCCGCGGGCTCGCCGCACGACGACAGGCGTTCGACGATCTCCTCCGCGGAGTCCGCGGCGTAGCAGTGGTCGATCCACTCGCGGTGGGCGGCCAGCGCGGCGCCGGGCGCGGGGGCCTCGTGGCGCCGTACGGCTTCGGCGGGGGTCACGGAGGCGAGTGACGCCGAGAGGCCGGCGAGCCGCTCCGAGGGCACGAAGTGGTCGGCGAGGTCGAGGAGCAGCGCGTCGCCCGCGCCGACCGCCTCGCCGGTGAGCGCCAGGTGGGTACCCAGTTCGCCCGGTGCCCGCGCCAGCAGATGGGTGCCGCCGACGTCCGGCACGAAGCCGATTCCGGTCTCGGGCATGGCGATCCGGGAGCGTTCGGTGACGATCCGGACGCTGCCGTGGGCGGACACGCCGACGCCGCCGCCCATCACGATGCCGTCCATGAGGGCGACGTACGGCTTCGGGTAGCGGGCGATGCGGGCGTTGAGCCGGTACTCGTCGCGCCAGAAGTCCACCGACGCCCGTCCGCCGGCGCGCGCGTCGTCGTGGATGGCGCGGATGTCGCCGCCGGCGCACAGCCCGCGCTCGCCGGCCCCGGTGATCACCACGGACTGGACGGCGTCGTCGTGCTCCCAGGCGTCGAGCGCCGCGTGGACGGCGCGCACCATCGGGTGGGTGAGCGCGTTGATGGCGCGGGGGCGGTTGAGCGTGAGGTACCCGGCGCGGCCTTCGGTGCGCAGCAGTACGGCGTCGTCGTTCGGTGGTACGGAGCCGTCGGGGGCCATCGCTTCGTCCTTCCGGATGCGGATCTTGCGGTTCCATCCTGGCGCACGGGTGGCCGGTCGCCGTCCGCCCCCTTCCCCTTCAGTCCGACCGGTCGGTATGTTCCGCGGAGGACGAGGCGACGGAGGCCGGTATGAGGGAACGACCCGTGGACATCGAAGGTCATTGCGACGAGCGCTTCTCGGCGGTGCGTGCCGCCTTCGAGGCGAATTTCCGGGAGCGGGGCGAGCTCGGCGCCGCCGTGACCGTGCTCGCCGGCGGCGAGAAGGTCGTGGACCTCTGGGGCGGCTGGGCGGACGCAACCCGCACCCGGCCGTGGCAGCGCGACACGACGGTGAACGTCTGGTCCACGACGAAGGGCCCGACCGCACTCTGCGCCCATGTGCTCGCCGACCGCGGGCTGCTCGACCTGGACGCGCCGGTCGCCGACTACTGGCCCGAGTTCGCCGCGGAGGGCAAGAAGGCCGTCCTGGTGCGCCATCTGCTCTCCCACCGGGCCGGGCTCGCGGGACTGCGCGAGCCCCACTCGCTGGACGAGCTCTACGACTGGGAGCTGACCTGCGCGCGGCTCGCGGCCACCGAGCCGTGGTGGGAGCCCGGCACCCGCTCCGGATACCACGCGATCACCTACGGCCACCTCGTCGGCGAGGTCGTGCGCCGGGTGAGCGGGCTGCCGCCCGGCGAGTTCCTGCGGCAGGAGATCACCGGACCGCTCGGGATCGACTTCACGATCGGCCTGCCCGAGAGCGAGGCCGGGCGGGTCGCCGAGCTGGTGCATCCGGCGCCCGCGCAGAGCAGCGAACAGGCCGCGGCCTTCGCCCAGTTGGCGCCCGTCGCGCTCGCCGCGCTGGTCAACCCGGTCACCGGCGCGGACGCCGCCAACTCGGCCGGGTGGCGCGCCGCCGAGATCCCCGCCGCGAACGGCCACGGCACCGCCCGCGCGGTCGCCTCGCTGTACGGCGTCCTCGCCGGCCGGGGGCGGCTCGACGGACACCAGGTGCTGAGCGAGCGGGCGGCGGAGCGCGTACGCGAGGGGCAGGGCGCCTGCCGCGACCTGATCCTCGGCGCCGGCTTCGCGCACGACACGGAGATCGGTCTCGGCCTCTGGCTCAGCGGCGCCAACGGCTCGTACGGCCCCAACCCGAGGGCGGTCGGCCACGACGGCTTCGGTGGCTCCTGCGGGCTCGCCGACCCCGAGGGCGCCATCGCCCTCGGATACGTGATGAACCGCATGGGCCCGCACATCGCCGACGACCCGCGCAAGATGGCCCTCGTCGAGGCGGTGTACGCCTCGCGGTAGCGAACCCGCACGGCCCTTCCGGATTACTGCAACACGTTCTACTGTGTGCGCCGCCGCGCAAGGGGAACGGACCGCGAGAGCCCGGAACGGACCGCGAAAGCCTGGAGGGGCCGTGCACCTTCGATACACGCCGCAGCAGGAGCAGTTGCGCACCGAACTGCGCACCTACTTCGCGAAACTCGTCCCCGACAACGCCTACGCGCGGTTCGCCGAGCCGGCCGCCCGTAAACACTTCTACCGCGAGACGATCCGCCGGCTCGGCTCCGACGGCTGGCTCGGGGTCGGCTGGCCCGAGCGGTACGGCGGCCGCGGGCTCAGCCCGATGGAACAGTTCATCTTCTTCGACGAGGCCGCCCAGGCGGGCGTCCCCCTGCCGCTGATGGCCCTCAACACGGTCGGCCCGACGATCATGCAGTTCGGCACCGACGAGCAGAAGGCGTACTTCCTGCCGAAGATCCTCTCCGGCGAGATCGACTTCGCCATCGGCTACAGCGAACCCGGCGCCGGCACCGACCTCGCCGCCCTGCGCACCCGGGCCGTGCGCGACGGGGACACGTACGTCGTCGACGGGCAGAAGATCTGGACCACCAACGGCGACACCGCCGACTGGGTCTGGCTCGCCGTCCGCACCGACCCCGAGGCGCCGCCCCACAAGGGCATCACCATGCTCCTCGTACCGACCTCCGACCCCGGCTACTCGTGCACCCTCATCAACACGCTCGCCTCGCACGACACCACCGCCGGCTACTACGAGAACGTCCGCGTCCCCGTCGCCCACCGGGTCGGGGAGGAGAACAAGGGCTGGCGGCTGATCACCAACCAGCTCAACCACGAGCGGGTCACCCTCGCCGCCCACGGCACCATGGCGATCCGCGCCCTGCGCGACGTCCAGCACTGGGCCGCACGGACCGGACTCCCCGACGGCCGCCGGGTGATCGACCTCGGCTGGGTCCGCGGCCGGCTCGCCCGCACCCACGCCCGGCTCGACGCCATGAAACTCCTCAACTGGCAGATGGTGAACGCCGTCCAGGACGGCACGCTCACCCCACAGGACGCCTCCGCGGTCAAGGTCTACGGCTCCGAGGCGCGACGCGACGCCTACGCCTGGCTGATGGAGATCGTCGGCGCGGCGGGCCCCCTGAAGGAGGGCTCCGCCGGGGCCGTCCTCGGCGGCGAACTGGAACGCGGCTACCGCACCGCCGTGATCTTCACCTTCGGCGGCGGCAACAACGAGATCCAGCGCGAGATCATCTCCTGGATCGGACTGGGGATGCCGCGGGTACGACGCTGACATGACCCCTGCGAACGACGACGCCGACCCCGGACTGTTCGGACCCGGCTCCGTGACCTGGCACGTCCACGGCGACCCCGTCATGTGGATCGCGGGCGTACGCGCCCTCTACCTCCAGGCGCTCCACCCGCGGGCCGTCCGCGGCGTCATGCAGAACTCGGACTTCCGCCAGGACGCCCGGGGCCGGCTGCTGCGCACCGCCGACTTCGTCGGCACCATCACGTACGGCACCACCGCGTCCGCCGAGAAGGCGGGCGCCCGGGTGCGCCGCATCCACTCCCGGCTGAAGGCCACCGACCCGGCCACCGGCGAACGGTACGGCGTCGACGAGCCCGGACTGCTGCTGTGGGTGCACTGCGCCGAGGTCGCCTCCTACCTCGACGTGGCCCGCCGCTCCGGACTCCCGCTCGACGACGCACTCGCCGACCGCTACCTGGACGAACAGCGCGAGGCCGCCCGCCTGGTCGGCCTCGACCCGGCCACCGTGCCCGCCACCACCGGGCAACTGGCCGCCTACTTCGAGCGGGTCCGGCCCGAACTCGCCGCCGGCCCGGAAGCCCGCGACGTCGACGACTTCCTGCGCCGGCCGCCCGTCCGCCCGCTGCTGCTCCCCGCCCGCGCCCTGCTCTGGGGTCCGATTGCCGCACTCGCCTACGACAGCCTGCCGCCGTACGCCCAGGCGCTGTACGGCAGAACCGCACCGCCCCCGGACCGGGTGACACGCCGGCTGACCGCCGCGGGAAGGCAGCTGCGCCGCGTACCCTCCCGTATACGCTGGCGGATGCCGCCCGGTCACATCCGGCGAGCGATCGCCCGGCTCGGGCCCGGATCACGCCCGGCCCCGTACAAACTGCGCAGGCGGGCCGCCATACTGGACCGGCCGGGGAGGGCGCAGCACAGCGACGGGGGCGACAGCACGCGATGGCGGAAACCAGGCTGATCCAGGGCCGGTACCGACTGCTCGATCTCATCGGGCGCGGCGGTATGGGCGAGGTGTGGCGGGCCCGCGACGAATCCCTCGGCCGGCATGTGGCCGTCAAGTGCCTCAAGCCCATCGGATCGCAGCCCGACCGGTCCTTCACCCGGGTCCTGCGGGAACGCTTCCGCCGCGAGGCCCGCGTCGCCGCCGGGCTCCAGCACCGGGGCGTGACCGTCGTCCACGACTTCGGCGAGCACGAGGGCGTTCTCTACCTCGTGATGGAGCTGCTCGAAGGCCGCAACCTCTGCCAGCTGCTCGAGGACAACAAGCAGCAGCCGCTGCCCGTCGCCGATGTCGTGGACATCGCCGACCAGATCGCCGACGCCCTCGACTACACCCACGAACAGGGCATCGTGCACCGCGATCTGAAGCCGGCGAACATCATGCGGCTCACCGGCGGCGGGGTGAAGATCTGCGACTTCGGCATAGCGCGCCTCGGCGAGGACATCGGCTTCACGTCCAAGCTCACCGGCACCGGCATCGCCATGGGCACCCCGCACTACATGTCGCCCGAACAGATCGGCGGCGGCGAGGTCGATCACCGCAGCGACCTGTACTCCCTGGGGTGCGTGCTCTACGAACTCGCCACCGGCGCACCGCCCTTCGACGTCGGCGACACCTGGTCCATCCTCGTCGGGCACCGGGACACGGCGCCCCGGCCGCTGCGCGAGCACCGTGACGAGATCCCCGAGTTCCTCGACCTGATGGTGCTCGACCTGCTCGCGAAGACGCCCGAGGAGAGACCCGGCGCGGCGGGCGACCTGAGGGACCGCATCCACGCCGCGGGTCATGTGCGCCACGAGCCCTCCGTGGTCCCCCTCCAGCGCGCGCCCGACCAGGACCCGGCGCGCGGGAGCGCGCTGCCGTACTGGACCCGCGGCATGACCGTCGGCCACCAGGCGACCGGCACCCTCGCCGGGCGGGTGCTGCCCGCCCCCGACCACACGGCGGCTCTGACCGGCCAGTGGACCACCCACCCCGCGGCGACTCCGGCGGTTCCGGCGCCCGGCCAGGGGCCCGAGCGGACCACCCCGTCGCCCGAACTGCTCGCCGTCCTCGCCACCCGGCACAACGCCGGCCTGAGCCTCGGGCGCCTGGGCCGCTGGGAGGAGGCGGGCGAGGTGCACCGCGCGGTCGCCGCGGAACGCGGCACGCTGCTCGGCCCCGACCACCCCGACACGCTCTCCAGCCGCTACGAGGTCGCGTTCAGCCTCAGCCGCACCGGCCGCGCCACCCAGGCGCTCGAGGAGTTCGGACAGGTCGCGGCCGGTCGGGAGCGCGCCCTCGGCCCCGACCACCCCGACACCCTCGCCGCCCGCCAGGAGACCGCCTACGTGCTGGGCGGCCTGGGCCGGTACGCGGAGGCCGGCCGGGTGTACGCGGCCGTCCTCGCCTCGCGCGAGCGGACCATGGGCGCGGACCACCCCGACACTCTGCGCTGCCGCCACAACCTCGCCTTCAACCTGGGCCGGATGGGACGCGCGGAGGAGGCGCACCGGATCGCCGAGGACGTCGCACAGGCCCGGGCCCGGGTCCTCGGCCCGGACCACCCCGACACCCTCGTCACCCGCTACGAGGCGGCCCACGCGCTCGGCCTGATGGGCCACTGGGCGCAGGCTCTGACCGCCTATCAGGACGTGGCGGCGGCACGGGCGCGGACGCTGGGCCCCGACCACCCGGACACCCTCGCCGCCCGCTACGAGACCGGCATCTGCCTCGGCAGGCTCGGCCGCGGCGCGGAGGCCCTCGACGTCTACCGCGGCCTCGTCGCCGACCGCACCCGGGCGTTCGGCCGGGACGACCCGGAGACCCTGCGCGCCCGCCACGGCCTGGGCGTCAACCTCGGCCGGCTCGGCCGCTGGGACGAGGCGCTCGCGGAGGCGCGCGACGTGAGCGCGCTGCGCGAGCGGGTACTCGGCCCCGACCATCCCGACACCCTGATGAGCCGGCGGGAGGTGGCCGTGGCGCTCGGCTGGCTGGCCCGCTGGTCCGACGCCCAGGGCGTCTACGAGGAGGTGGCGCGGGCCCGCGAGCGGATCCTCGGCCCGGAACACCCCGACACCCTGGCCAGCCGCAACGACGAGGCGCACTGCCTGGAACAGCTCGGGCGCCACGCGGAGGCCGTCGAGCTGTACCGGCAGGTCGCCGCGCTGCGCCGCACCGTGGCGGAGCAGGGGGCCGGCGGTTAGGGTCTGTCGTTTGGATCAGGCCGGATCAGTGAGCGGGGTCTGGTGCCGTACATCGCAAGGCGGAGGATGGAGTCCACGCGGAGCGTGGGCGACTGACGACAACGCAGCGAGGTGCGGTGCCAGGGCACGCGAGCCCGGCAAGATCCGAACGAGAGGCGCTAGGGTCCGGCCATGCCCGCACATGCCTCGTACGACGCCGTGATCGTGGGTGGCGGCCACAACGGTCTGGTCGCCGCCGCCTACCTGGCCCGAGCCGGCCGCTCCGTCCTGCTGCTGGAACGCCGGCCGGACACCGGGGGAGCGGCCGTCTCCTCGCGCCCGTTCCCCGGGGTCGACGCCCGGCTGTCCCGGTTCTCGTACCTCGTCTCCCTGCTGCCGGACAAGATCGTGCGCGACCTGGAGCTGGACTTCGCCGTACGCAAACGGACCGTCTCCTCCTACACCCCGAGGGGCGGTGGCGGCCTCCTGGTGGGTGCCGGCCGCACCCGCGAGTCGTTCGTGGCGCTCACCGGCGGCGACCGGGAGTACGCGGCGTGGCAGGAGTTCTACGGGATGACCGGCGAGGTCGCCCGTCGGGTCTTCCCGACGCTGACCGAGCCGCTGCCCACCCGCGAAGGGCTGCGGGCACTGGTCGGCGACGAGCAGGCGTGGCGGACGCTCTTCGAGGAGCCGATCGGCGCCGCGATCGAGCAGCGCTTCGCCCACGACCTGGTGCGCGGCGTGGTGCTCACCGACGCGCTGATCGGCACGTTCGCCGACGCCCACGATCCGTCGCTGGTCCAGAACCGGTGCTTCCTCTACCACGTCATCGGCGGCGGCACCGGCGACTGGGACGTGCCCGTCGGCGGGATGGGCGCGCTCACCGGCGCGCTGGCCGCCGCGGCCCGCAAGGCCGGGGCGGAGATCGCCGTCGAGCACGAGGTCACCGCCGTCGCCACCGACGGCGAGCGGGCCGAGGTCGCCTTCCGCACTCCCGCGGGCGAGGGCGTCGTCGCCGCCCGCCGGGTCCTGGTGAACGCGTCACCGGAGGAACTGGCCGCGCTTCTCGGCGAACCGGCGCCCGAGGCCGCGGAGGGCGCGCAGCTCAAGGTGAACATGCTGCTGAGCCGGCTGCCCCGACTGCGGGACCCCTCCGTCGCCCCGAAGGACGCGTTCGCGGGTACCTTCCATGTCTCGGAGGGGTACGAGCAACTGGCGACCGCCTACCGGGAGGCCGCCTCGGGCCGGCTGCCGAGCGCCCCGCCGTCCGAGATCTACTGCCACTCGCTGACCGACCCCTCCATCCTGTCGCCGGAACTCGCCGCCCAGGGCTGCCACACCCTGACGCTCTTCGGACTGCACACCCCGGTCCGGCTCTTCGCCGCCGACAACGACCGGACGCGCGCCGAACTGCTGACGGCGACGCTCGCCGAACTCGACGCGTACCTGGAGGAGCCGATCGCCGAGTGCCTCGCGCTCGACGTGAACGGCGACCCGTGCATCGAGGCCAAGACGCCGCTCGACCTGGAGCGTGAACTGCGGCTGCCCGGCGGCCACATCTTCCACCGCGACCTGTCCTGGCCGTACGCCCCGGAGGCCGGCGGCGGCCGCTGGGGCGTGGAGACCGCGCACGCCAATGTGCTGCTGTGCGGGGCGGGCGCGGTGCGCGGTGGCGGGGTGAGCGGGGTGCCCGGCCACAACGCCGCGATGGCGGCGCTGGGGCGGTGACGTACAGCCGGGCCCGGGCGGGGCGGGGGCGCGTGCGGTGACGCCCGCGCCGAGCCCGGTTCGGTGACGCCCGCGCCGAGCCCGGGCCGTGACGGTGCGTCAGTCCCTGGACGCGCTCCAGCCCAGCGCCTCGATCCGGGCGGCGTCCGCGGGCACCGACTCGTCGAAGGCCGGCCGGCCGTGACCGTCCTCGACGCGGATCGCGTCGACGTAGACGCCGCGGCCCACGTAGAGCCGGTCGGTCGCGTACCGCCAGCGCAGCCGTACCGGTGCGCCGCGCCAGGCGGTCAGGTCCGCGGTGAGGCGGTGCCAGACACGGCCGGACCAGCCGGTGGCCGAACCGGCCGGGTGGGTCTGCTCGGGGCCGGCCTCCCGTGTCGTGGTGAAGGGGACGGGCCGCCAGGTGGCTCCGTCGCCCTGCGCGTCCTGCGTCGCCTCGAGGAACAGTGCGTCGGAGCCGGGCTCGGTGTCCCACCACAGGGAGCAGCGCAGCCGCGGCGCGCCGGAGGCGAGGGTGAGCGCGGGCAGCGTGAGCGTCGCCTCGGTGGAGCCCGCCATGCCGGAGAACCAGGCGGTGCGGCCGTGGTCGGGGCGGACCGCGACGGCCCTCGCCATGTTGTTCGCGGCCGCCACCCGCGGCGCGCTGCCGGACCGCCAACTGCGCACCGGGTGCACGGAGTTGCCCAGCAGGATCAGGAACGAGTCGGTGGTCGGGTCGAGCACCATGCTGGTGCCGGTGAATCCGGTGTGGCCGGCGGTCCGCGGCGTGGCCATCGCGCCCATGTACCAGTGCTGGTACAGCTCGAAGCCGAGGCCGTGCTCGTCGCCGGGGAAGCCGGTGTTGAAGTCGGTGAACATCAGGTCGACGGAGGCCGGGGCCAGGATGCGGGAGCCGCCGTAGGCGCCGCCGTCGAGGAGCGTACGGGCGAGGATCGCGAGGTCCCAGGCGCAGGAGAACACCCCGGCGTGGCCGGCCACACCGCCGAAGCTGTACGCGTTCTCGTCGTGGACCTCGCCCCACACCAGCCCGCGGTCGAGACCGGACCAGGGGAGCCGGGCGTCCTCGGTGGCCGCGATCTTCGGCTTCCAGGAGGCCGGCGGATTGAACCGCGTGCGGTGCATCCCGAGCGGAGCAGTGATCTCGTCGTGGAGCAGTTGGTCCAGTGAGCGGCCGGTGATCTTCTCCAGGACGAGTTGCAGGGAGATCAGATTCAGGTCGGAGTAGCGGTACGCGGCACCCGGCGGGCTCGCCAGGGTCTCGTTCCACAGCCGCTCCAGCCGGGCCTCCCGGGTCGGCTCCCGGAACAGCGGGATCCAGGCGCGGAAACCCGAGGTGTGCGTCAGCAGCTGACGCACCGTGACGTCCTGCTTCCCGGCCCGCCCGAACTCGGGCAGATGGGAGGCGACCGGCGCCTCCAGCGCGAGCGCGCCCCGCTCGATCTGCTGCACGGCGAGGATCGACGTGAACAGCTTGGAGACCGAGGCCAGGTCGAAGACGGTGTCCTCGGCCATGGGGATCTGCTCCTCCGCCGGCAGCTCCACGGCGGTGTCGGTCTTCTCGTCGTACGCCGAGTAGCGCAGCGCCTTGCCGATCGCCCGGTGCAGCGCGACCGTGCCGCCCCGCCCGGCGAGCAGCACCGCACCCGCATACCAGGGGTGCTTGGGGGAGGGGGCGAGGAACTTCTCGGCGTCCACGACCAGTTGGTCGAGATGTGTGGCGAGCAGCCCGGCCCTCCCCGGGGTGCCGCGCCGCAGCGTCGGCCGGTGCCCGGCGCCGCCACCCGTACCCGTCCCCGCCCCCGAGCCGCCGGTGCCCGTGCCGGTGCCGTCCGGCATCCCCGCGGCCGCCGCGAAGGAGACCGGCGCGAGGGCGACCGCTCCGCCCAGCGCCAGCATCCCGCCGCCCAGCCTCCGTCTGCTGATCCCTCTGTCCGCCGAGCCGTCGGTCATACGGAACCCTCTCTGCGCGTCTGTGAAAGTATCTTTCGGATCTTCCGCGACACGTGAAACTTTCTTGCGGACCCGGTGGTCTGTCAACCACTCCAAACAATCTGACGCAGCATCAGAAAATGTCTTCCCTCGTCCGGCGCCCTGCGGCATCCTGCCGCCCATGGAGACGGAGCTGAGCAGACAACTGGGCCTCGAGCACGCCATCTTCGGCTTCACCCCGTTCCCCGCGGTGGCCGCGGCGATCAGTCGCGCCGGCGGTCTCGGCGTACTCGGCGCCGTCCGCTACACCGCGCCCGACGACCTGAAACGCGACCTCGACTGGATGCAGGACCACACCGACGGCAGACCCTACGGACTCGACGTCGTCATGCCCGCCAGGAAGGTCGAGGGCGTCACAGAGGCCGACGTCGAGGCGATGATCCCCGAGGAACACCGCAGGTTCGTGACCGACACCCTCGCCGCCCACGGCGTCCCCGAACTCGCCGACGGCGAGCCATCCGGATGGCGCATCACCGGCTGGATGGAACAGGTCGCCCGCAACCAGCTCGACGTCGCCTTCGACTACCCCGTCGCACTCCTCGCAGGCGCCCTCGGCTCCCCGCCCCCCGACGTCGTCGCCCGCGCCCACGACCACGGCGTCCTGGTCGCCGCCCTCGCAGGCAGCGCCAAGCATGCCCGCCGCCACGCCGAGGCCGGCATCGACGTCGTCGTCGCCCAGGGATACGAGGCCGGCGGACACACCGGCGAGATCGCCTCCATGGTGCTCACACCGGAAGTCGTCGACGCGGTCGCCCCCGTACCCGTCCTCGCCGCCGGCGGCATCGGCAGCGGCGAACAGATCGCGGCCGGCCTCGCCCTCGGCGCCCAGGGCGTCTGGCTCGGCTCCCTGTGGCTCACCACCACGGAGGCGTCCCTCGGGTCCCGCGCCCTCACCCGGAAGCTGCTCGCCGCGGGCTCCGGCGACACCGTCCGCTCCCGCGCCCTCACCGGCAAACCCGCCCGCCAGCTCCGCACCGCGTGGACCGACGCCTGGGACGACCCGGCGGGCCCCGGCACCCTGCCCATGCCGCTGCAGGGACTCCTCGTCGCGGAGGCCGTCTCCCGCATCCAGCGGTACGAGGTCGGCCCGCTGCTCGGCACCCCGGTCGGCCAGATCGTCGGCCGGATGAACGCGGAGCGCGGCGTGCGCGAGGTGTTCGACGACCTGACGCGCGGCTTCGAACGCGCCGTGGACCGCATCGACCGCATCGCCGGAAGGAGCGCGTCATGACCGCTGCCCCCGCACCCCCGAACGGCTTCTGGTCCCAGGCCGCCGCCGACCCCGGCCGCACCGTGCTGACCGGCCCGGCGGGCGTACGGTGGACCGCCGCGGAGCTCCACGGCGCCGCGAACCGGCTGGTCCACGGGCTGCGGGCCGCGGGCCTCGAACGCGGGGACTCGTTCGCCGCCGTCCTGCCCAACGGCGCCGAACTGGTCACCGCCTATCTCGCCGCCGCCCAGGCCGGGTTCTATCTCGTGCCCGTCAACCACCACCTCGTCGGCTCCGAGATCGCGTGGATCGTGTCCGACTCCGGCGCCAAGGTGCTCATCGCGCACGAGCGGTTCGCCGGCCCGGCGGGCGACGCGGCCGACGCGGCGCGACTGCCCCGCACCCACCGGTACGCGGTCGGCACACGTGGCGTGGCCGGTTTTCGCCCGTACGACGCGCTCCTCGACGGGCAGCCGGAGACCCCGCCCGAAGGGCGCACGCTCGGCTGGGTCATGAACTACACCTCCGGCACCACCGGTCGGCCGCGCGGCATCCGCCGGCCCCTGCCCGGCAGGCCGCCCGAGGAGACCCACCTCGGCGGCTTCCTCGGCATCTTCGGCATCCGGCCCCACGACGGCAACGTCCACCTCGTCTGCTCGCCGCTCTACCACACCGCCGTGCTGCAATTCGCGGCCGCCGCCCTGCACATCGGCCACCCGCTCGTCCTGATGGACAAGTGGTCGCCCGAGGAGATGCTCCGCCTCGTCGACACCCACCGGTGCACGCACACCCATATGGTGCCCACCCAGTTCCACCGCCTGCTCGCCCTGCCCGACGAGGTGAAGAAGCGTTACGACGTGACCTCGATGCGGCACGCCATCCACGGCGCGGCCCCGTGCCCGGAGCATGTGAAACGCGCCATGATCGACTGGTGGGGGAGCTGCGTGGAGGAGTACTACGCGGCCAGCGAGGGCGGCGGCGCCTTCGCGACCGCCGGCGAATGGCTGAAGAAACCCGGCACGGTCGGCAGGGCCTGGCCCATCAGCGAGCTCGCCGTCTTCGACGACGACGGCAACCGGCTCCCGCCGGGCGAGCTCGGCACCGTCTACATGAGGATGACGACCGGCGGATTCAGCTACCACAAGGACCAGACCAAGACCCGGAACAACCGCATCGGCGACTTCTTCACCGTCGGCGACCTCGGACACCTCGACGAGGACGGCTACCTCTTCCTCCGCGACCGCAAGATCGACATGATCATCTCGGGCGGGGTCAACATCTACCCGGCCGAGATCGAGGCCGCGCTGCTCACCCACCCGGCCGTCGCCGACGCCGCGGCCTTCGGCATCCCCCACGCCGACTGGGGCGAAGAGGTCAAGGCGGTCGTGGAACCGGTAGACGGCCGCACGGCCGGCGACGCCCTCGCCGCCGAGATCCTCGCCCACTGCGAACGGCGCCTGGCCGCCTACAAGCGCCCCAAGTCGGTGGACTTCGTCGCCGCCATGCCGCGCGACCCCAACGGCAAGCTCTACAAGCGGCGGCTGCGCGAGCCTTACTGGGAGGGCCACGACCGGGCCGTGTGACCGCGCCGCCGCGCCGACGGCGGCGACAGCCGGAACGATGCTCCCGGCGCCCGGCTCGTCGCGCGGCAGCCGCCCGGCGCCGGCAGCCTGACACGCATGAGCGCGGTGCACCTCACGTCCCTCCTGAGCCGGTGGACCGTCTGGGCCCCGCTCGTCGCGATGGCCGCCCTGGTCCTCAGCTGGGGCCGCGACCTGCCGCTCTTCGCGGTCGTCCTCGTCGCCCTCTGCCTGGCCGGCGCCGTGCTCGCCGCGGTGCACCACGCGGAGGTGGTCGCGCACCGGGTGGGGGAGCCGTTCGGGTCACTGGAACTCGCCGTCGCCGTCACCGTCATCGAGGTGGCGCTCATCGTCACCATCATGATCGACGGCGGCCCCGAGTCCGCCTCCCTCGCCCGGGACATCGTCTTCGCCGCGGTGATGATCACCTGCAACGGGATCGTCGGGCTGTCCCTGCTGGTGGCCGCCCTGCGCAACCATGTCGCCGTGTTCAACGCCGAGGGGTCCGGCGCCGCCCTCGCCACCGTGGCGACGCTCGCCACCCTCAGCCTCTCGGCGACGGCCGGCGAGCCGGTGTTCAGCGTGTTCGGCGTGGCGACCGGGTCGGCCGCGGAGAACGGCACCTTCCACAGCTGCGCCGCCGGCACGGTCGACGTCAGCCGCCGCCAGAACCGGTCGAACAGCAGCGCGCCGCGGCTGCCGGTGTCCACGGACCGGTCCCAGCGCTCCAGCACGCCGCACGCCTCGGCCAGGCCGTCCCCGCCGGCCCACTGCGCGCACGCGCGGACCGTGTCGGCGACGGCGAGATCCGCCGCGGGCACCCGGTTCGCGAACTGCTGCCGCTGCAGGTCGCCGACGCTCAGCCGCCCCCGGTCCGCCATCGCCGCGACGTCCTCGATCGCGCCGCGCGTCCGCAGCGAACGCGGCGTACCGACCGTGCCGAAGACCCGCTCGTAACCGGTCAGCGGTGCGTCGGCGTTGGCCAGCCACGCGCTGTCGTTGGAGTTCTCGGGCGAAGCTCGTTCCCTCGTCCTCGGACCATGATCTCCAGGCAAGCTCCTTGGCTGTGCCGATGGACGTGGCGACCACGCCCGCGAGGTACCCGTCTCCGATGCGTTGCGCGAGCGCCTGGGCGATGTACTCCGCTTCCTGAATGTCCGCGGCGTCCATCTCGGCGCGGAGCGCGGGGATTTCGAGAACCAGACGACGCTGCTTCCTGAGCACGTCCGGGTTCGCGTCGACTGCTGCGGCGAAAACGGCCAGGGCGCGCCGGGCGAGCGCCCACGCGGTGTCCCCAAGGTGGGAGGCGGCCTCGCGTACGGAAGTCGAGATGGCGTGCGGACGTTTGCGGCCGACGGTCTGAACGCCACGGGCCAGCCTTGTGAAAGCCGCTGCCCATGATCACGCAAAGCTGTTCGCGGAACCTGGTGACCTGAGAAGTGCTCACTCGGACGCCGAGCGGGACAACCTCTGCACCCGGGGCGCGTCCCGGGACGGCGGGCTGCTCAGCACGACCTCCTACGAGGGAATCCCGGACCTCCCGTCGACGTGGTCCTGGACCTCGCGGAGCGAAATCGTGAGCAGCTCGCCGCCGACGAGGCCGCCTATGGGCCGCGACGCGGGCGGCCGAGGCGGCCCGGCGGCGCGCGGTCAAGTCGCACTGGTCCGCCCGTACCACCCGGATCTACCTGCCGCCGCGAAGCGGATCGGCGACTACTGGGCCCCTGGTCGTACCGCGGGCGATTTCTCCGGCCGGGACGAAGTATGTGTGCAGTCGCCTGCAGCACCCTGCGGGGCACCCCCAGTGACCTGTGCTGGGCGCGGGTGGTCTGGGCGCGGTGGGCCGGGCGGCTGTGGCCCTGGCCAAGCGCGGTGGGGCCCGTGTGATCGTCACAGTCACACGCACGGAGCAGGTTCCCCAGGCGCTGGAGGCGGGAGCTGATCACGCGTTGCGCACCGGGCCCGACCTCCCCGCCTCCGTGGCCGAGATCGCCGGACAGGGGGTCGAGCGCATCGTCGAGGTCGCGTTCGGCGCCAACGCGGTCCTGGATGCGGAGATCCTTGCTCCAGGCGGGGTGATCGCTGCGTTCTCCACCGGTGGGCCCGAGCCGGTACTGCCGTTTTGGCCGCTGGCTTCAAGAACGCGACGCTGCGGTTGCTGGGCTACGACGACTTTCCCGCTGAGGCTGTGCGGACCGCGCTGGCCGAGGTGACGGCGGCGACTACTACGGGGGACCTGCGCTATCCCATCGCTCACGTCTTCGGCTTGGAGGACACCGCCCAAGTGCCGAGGCCGTGGAGGCATCTGCCGGCCGGGTCCTGGTCGCTGCGTCGGGCTGACGTTCCTGGACTGCCAGGTCAGTCGGCTGGGCGCGCTGTCCGCTTGCGCGGCGAGGGGTGCGGGACGGCGCTGCGGAGGTGGCTGCGGGTGGTGTCCATGATGGCGGCGAGCTGGGTGACCTGTTCTGCGGTGAGCAGGTCGATCAGGCCGTCGCGGACCGTCTGCAGGTGTCCGGGGGCCGTCGCCGTCAGCGCCTGGTGCCCTTCGCCGGTGAGGACGGCGAGGACGCCGCGTACATCCTCGGGGTCGCTCTCGCGTCGCAGCAGGCCCGCCTTTTCCAGCTGGGTGACCTGATAGGTCAGACCACTGGGCGAGCAGACCAGCAGGCCGGCCAGTTCGGTCATGCGCAGGCGCTTGTCCGGGCTGTCGTTGACGCGGGTGAGGATCTCGTACTGGGCCTGGGTGACGCCGCCGGCCTGACGTAGCTGCAGGTCAACGAGGCGTTGGAGCAGGCTGCTGGTTTCCAGGAAGCCGGTCCAGGCACGCATCTCGATCTCGTTGAGCCATCGGGGTTCGTTCATGGGCCCCAGCTTAACATTTGCTTCGAATTCGAAGAACGAGCTAGGGTCGCCACGTTGCTTCCGATTCGAAGCAAATCGAGGCCGTCCTATCCCATGCCCTGTCTTGGCCTCAGCCCTTTAGGAGGATCCTGGTGAACCGCCCACAGCTGACCGGCAAGCTCTCCGCCGTTGCCGCCACTCTGGCCGCTGCGACCACGCTCGTAGCCTGCACTTCCGGCACCGCAACCACGGCCGCCGCACGGCCTGCTTTCCAGCCGAAGCTGTACACCTTCACCTCGGACGTGAACGGCTTCGACACCCAGACCCACTTCCTGGACACCGGTAAGAGTGTCGTGGCCTTCGATGCCCAGTTCACCCCCGCCCACGCTCAGAAGGCCCTGGACTACCTGAAGTCCAAGACCAGCCACCCGGTGAAATACGTGGTGGTCACCCACCCCAACCCCGACAAGTTTCAGGGCGTCCCGGCCTTCCAATCCGCCGGAGCCGTCTCGATCGCCTCCACGGCCACTGCCAGCGCTATGAAGGACGTGTGGGAGTACAAGAAGAACTACTTCGTCAACGTCGCCAAGACCTTCACCGAAGCCAGCTACCCGGCTCTTCCGTCTATTGACAAGACGTTCAATGGTCACCGCAATCTCACGGTGGACGGTGTCCGCATCGACCTTGAGGTCCTTCGTGACCCCGGTGTCTCCACCACTCAGACGATCGCCACGATCCCCTCCTTGAAGAGCGTCATCGTCGGCGACCTGGTTCACCACGGTGCCCATGCCTGGCTGGAAGGCGGCATTGTCGACGGCCACCCCACTCCCACCATCGACGGGTGGAAGCGCGACCTGGACCAGATCAAGCAGCGGCACCCGGCCAACTGGACCGTTTACGGCGGCCGCGGCGCTGCGGCTTCCATAGCCGAGGCCATCTCCGAGCAGAAGAAGTACCTGACCACCGCCGACAGCGACGTGAAAGACCTGGTCGCATCGCTGAGCACCGCCCAGCGCAAGACCGCGCTGGCCGACCCCTCTGCGTTGGCCTCCCAGCTCAGCAGCAAGCTCAGCACGCAGTTCCCGTCCTACACACTGCCCTACATGATCGGCTACGGCTCCTACGGGCTGATCATGCAGCACCTGGCCGACTAACGAGACACTCGGAAAAGCCGCAATGACCCAGGCGGACCGAACTGCTGGACAAAGCAGCACATCAGACGTCGCTTATGCCTGCGACCACTGCGGCATGGCTTTGTCCACGTATGGCGGTTCTGGCTCAGGTTCCGTGCAGCAGTGACTGAGCGTTGCGCCTCGGGAGGTAGCTGCCTCGCTGGTCAGGGCTGAATTTGATCCGGGCCTACGAGGTTAGGGTGCTGATTCACGAACCGAGGAGAGCTGGCGTGCACGACAGACCGCGGATGGAGGAAGCCCTTGATGCCCTGGGAAGCTTCGATTCCTGGTTCTTCCACGACGCCAATGCGGACCTCGACGAGTGGCTCGCCGCCATGGAGAGGCACCTCGAACTGTTGCTTGCTCGCAGGCCCTCCGAGATCGATGTGTACGAGGAGCCGGTATAGGTCGTCACGCCAGCAGGACTCGCTTGCGTAGGAGATCGAAGCCGGCGCGGCCGAACATCTGGCGTTTGAGCATCTTGATCCGGTTGACGTGGCCTTCGACGACTCCGGAGTTCCAGGGCAGGGTGAGGCCGCCGATGACGGCGTCGCGGTCTCGGTCGATGCCGGCAGCCAGGGTGTCGAGGCTGGGCAGGTCGTCCTGCCGGACGGCGTCGAGCCAGTCGGGCAGGCGCTCGCCCTGGCGGTCGGTGAGCATGACCGCAAAGGAGCGGACGTGCCGGGTGAGCGCGTCGAGTTCGGGGCAGTGGGTGCGGATGGTCTTGAGCTGGAGTTGTTCGAGCTCGGTGAGGGTTTCCGGGCGTCTGAGGACCCATCCGGCGACCGTCCGCGGTGAGGGAGGACGGGCGGTCACCGGCTGCGGCGAGATGCGCTTCTTGTGCAGGTAGGCGCGCACGCGCTGGTAGCTGCCTTTGTAGCCGAGGGGCACGATCTCCTCCCAGAGTTTCCAGGCGTTGGTGCACCCTTCGGTCCAGCGGTCGTCGAGGTAGGGCTTGTACTCGTCGAGGACGGAAGCCCGGTTCTGCCACTGCCCGTCGAAAAGGTCTTCGGGCCTGTCGGCACGGGAGAACCGCAGGACCGTGTTCTGACTATGCCGAGTTGCCGGGCTACGGACCGCTTGCTGTGCCCGGCGGCCAGCAGTGCGTGAATGGTGGCGTGCTTGGCGCGGGTGCGCTCGGCGAACCGGTGGCCCATCGGCCAGGGTGAACTGGACGGCTTCCTCTCGGAGGCGTGCTCCGGCTGGGGTTCTGGGGTCGTAGGAACGAGGGCTCGGAGGCAGTGGCGGTGCTGGGCGACGGCGCGTTCGGCGGCTTCGCTCAGGTTGTGCCACAGATGCCACCGGTCCGCGACCTGGACCGCCTGCGGTGCCCCGGCTGCGGCGCCTTCTGCGAAGAACGGCGCCCGGTCCCGGCAGACGACCTCGACACCGGGCCGCTGGGCGAGCCAGGCGGCCAGGCTCGATGCTTCTCGATCAGGCAGGAGATCGATTGGGCGGCGGGTTTCGACATCCACCAGGACAGTGCCGTAGTGGCGGCCCTTGCGGGTGGCGTACTCGTCGACGCCGACCACCCGCGGCGTTGACACCTCCGGCTCGGGCAGCGCATCGACCAGGCGCAAGACCGTACTGCGGCTGATGGACATGCCGAGCACGGCAGCCAAGCGGGCGCCCGCTCGACCGGCCAGGGCAAGGCCGACCGAGGTCAGGGTGGAACGCAGCCGCTCGGTGCGCTGGCCATACCTGCGGGTCAGGCCGGGTATCTGCTCCACGAACGTCCGGCGCGGGCACTTGGTGTTCCGGCACCGGAACCGCCGGACCCGCAGCTGGAGTACGACGCTTCGTCCGGCGCTCGGGACATCAGCGAGAAACCGAGGGATAGGAGCTGTGAACCCGGTTCGAGCAGGCTCCGCATCCCGGGCAGACGGCGCTGGCCGTGGTGCATTGTGCGTCAAGGCGCCCTTTCTCGATATCCGCGTCCACCGACAGCACCGCGATGTCCGCGACCGCCGGGAACAGCAGCTCCTTCAGCCGGAGCACGACCTCTTCCACGGCCCGGACTGGAGCAATGCTCATGACCTGTGGATCGGGCTCGGGTTGGACGCGAAAGGGCGTACCTTCCCGAGTGATCGGTTGAAGGTCACCGAGTAGGCCGACGCTGTGAACGTCGGTCGGGAAGGCACGCCCGTGCTCAGCGTAGTCAATGCCGACGGCAATACCCCGAACGGCTCCTTGATCGACGAGATCGTCCGTGAAGGCGCGAGGCGGATGCTGGCCGCCGCGCTGGAGGCCGAAGCCCACACCTATATAGCCGAGTTGGCCGACCGGCGGGACGCGGACGGCCGACGCCTGGTGGTCCGCAACGGCTATCATCAGCCGCGCCAAGTCACCACCGCCGCCGGGACCCTCGAGGTCAAGGCCCCGCGGGTGAACGACAAGCGCGTCGACGAGGTGAGTGGGGAACGCAAGCGGTTCGCCTCGGCGATCCTGCCGCCCTGGTGCCGCAAGTCCCCGAAGATCAGCGAGGTACTGCCGCTGCTCTACCTCCACGGCCTGTCCTCGGGCGACTTCGTGCCCACGCTCGAGCAGTTCCTCGGCAGCTCGGCCGGCCTCTCACCGGCCACGGTCACCCGGCTCACCCAGCAGTGGCAGGCCGACCACAAAGCCTTCGGCGAG
Organism: Streptomyces sp. NPDC002835; assembly: GCF_053591995.1. NCBI lineage: Bacteria > Bacillati > Actinomycetota > Actinomycetes > Kitasatosporales > Streptomycetaceae > Streptomyces > Streptomyces sp. NPDC002835. The sequence goes on from NZ_JBSFUW010000005.1 coordinate 60,726, forward strand.
CGCGACCTGACCGGATCCGACTACGTCTACATCTGGGCCGACGGCATCCACCTGCGCATCCGCCTCTCCGAGGCCAAGTCCTGCGTCCTGGTCGTCATGGGCGTGTGTGCGGACGGCACCAAGGAGCTGATCGCGATGGCCGACGGCCACCGCGAGTCCGCCGAGTCCTGGGCCGACCTGCTCCGAGATGCCGCACGGCGTGGGATGCGCGCTCCCGTCCTGGCCGTCGGCGACGGCGCACTCGGCTTCTGGAAGGCCCTGGCCGAGGTGTTCCCCGAGACCCGCCACCAGCGGTGCTGGGTTCACAAAACGGCCAATGTCCTCAACGCCCTGCCGACATCGGCCCAACCCGGCGCCCGCAAGGCGCTGCAGGACATCTACAACGCCGAAGACCGCGAACGCGCCGCCAAGGCCGTCGCCGCGTTCGACAAGATGTACGGCACGAAGTGGCCCAAGGCGGCCAAGAAGATCACCGACGACGTCGATGAACTGCTGGCGTTCTACGACTTCCCGGCCGAGCACTGGATCCACTTGCGGACCACGAATCCCATCGAATCGACCTTCGCGACGGTACGACTGCGGACCAAGGTCACCAAGGGCGCAGGCAGTGCCGCCGCCGCCCTCGCCATGGTCTTCAAGCTCGTCGAGTCCGCCCAGACCCGCTGGCGGGCGGTCAACGCACCCCACCTCGTGGCCCTCGTCAGGGCCGGAGCCCGCTTCGAACGCGGCCACCTCGTCGAACGCCCCGAAGCCCGCGCGGCATGAACGACCGAATCCGATGCCAACCATCGGCCATGGCCCCAGGTCACGGGCGTGGGAAGCGGGCACGCATCTCGGTGATGCATGTGTCCCGGGACGTGGGCCCGCCGAACCGGAGGCGGTCGTAGGCGGCGAACGCCGGTTCCAGCGTGTCGAGTTCATCGATCAAGGCGTGCAGCCGCTGCGCTGAACCGGCATCCGGCTCGTTTGCTGCGGCACTGATCGCAGCCGTCAGGTAATCCTTGCGCTGAATGGTGGCCGGGGTCACGGAGTGCAGGCACACATACTGTCCGCTGAGATACGCATTCCACTCAGCCTTCCCGGTAATCGGGTCGGCCCAGTGAGCGGTGAACCACGCTTCGAGCTGGTCTAGGCCACCCGCTTCGTCGGCGAGAGCGAACAGGTCGGCTGGCACCATCTCAGCACCGTCGGAGCGCAAATATCCCGGAAGCGGCAGACGCTGCCCCAGCATTAGCCGGCGGACCGCATCGCTATCGCGGCCATGGACTGCGCACAGTTCCTCCAGGGAAACGAACTGCGTGCTGACATACGCATCGTCGGCATCGGTCATCGGATGGTGGCCGTTGACCTCACGGAACCGCTCGGCGAGTTGCTGCTTCAGGGCTGTCTCCGGCATTGGGTGGTCCTCCAGCATCACCAGCGCGGGGATCTCCCGCAGGGATTCCGCAGGCTACTGGCCGGACGGTTCGGCACTCACCGAACCATCGAATGAATCAGGGCGCCCGAGACACCCCCGCCCTCAGACCGTGTGCTCACCAGTCCACAACTCTTGACAATTACTCGTGAAACCCGCTCGGCACTGTCAGTACCTCCCCGTACCGTTACAAGTCCTACTCGTGCCGGCTGCGGGGAGCACCTCAGTGGACGACGACCTCCAGATCGACAACGACGAAGACCTTTACCGCAACCCGGTCTACTACGAACCGGCAGGCCGCAACCTCGACCTGGAACGGGACGACCTCGGCGTCCCGAACGGTCAGGACCTCCTCAACGTCCTCATCCGCATGCGCGACCGAGTCCCCGTCGGCAAGCGCGGCCTGATCTGCCCCGACTGCCGGGACCTCCGCAGCCGGCGCGTCCCCGTTGTACCTCGTGCAGCGGGACAACGTGTGGTTCGCCTCTCACTACCGGAAGCCCGGTGACAAGCCCATCAGCCACGAGTCCGACGAGCACCTCGCCCGCAAGGAACGCGTCGCGAAAGACTCCGAAGACCACGGTTTCTCCGCCGACATCGAGTCCCGGACCCCGGACGGGTACGCGTGCCTTGACGTGCGCATCACCGGCGCCAACGGCATCGTCCTGGGTTACGAGCCGCAACTGAGCGCCCAGACCGCCCGCGGAATGCGTGCCCGGGAAGGGGTCCGGCGCCGCGGCGGCATCCAGTCCGTCTGGGACTTCGCCGATCCCGACCACACGGGCATCGGGACTGTCCCGTACGTCCGCACCCCTAACCTGCCGGCCTCCGTCATCCGCGTGCAGAAGAACCCCATCGCGGTCCAGGACGGCAACTTCATCCTGGAGGAGGGCCAGTGCACCCAGAGCGGCACGCTCACCCGGTGCCCGGACAAGCCCTACGACCCCGAGAACCCCACCGACACCGGCTACTGCGGAGGCTGGCACCGTCTCCTCGTCCCCGCCCACCAATCGAGCGCTTTCACGGGGGAAGGCGGCCTGACTCTCACCCGGTTCATCGTGGCAGCCGCGGCCGGCGAACGGGTCCCGTTCCAGCGGGGCGGCTACCACGGGTGGCTCCCCGCCCAGCAGTGGCAGAAGTACCTCGAAGCGAACGGGCCCGCTTCGGACGAGAAGAAGCACCGGATGCCGTCCGCGCGGCAAGGCGATCGGCGTGACACGTGCACCGAGGACCGCCCGGTCTCGGAAGTGCGATCCGAGCCGAAGCAGAAGCGCGGCAGCCGCGCGATCGTCCTCGAGTCCCGCCCGGGAATCCGAGGCGGCCGGGGTGCCGGTTGACGCGGCAGGGAAGCCCATTCCGCTCTGCCGTTTCGGCTGCGGCCAGCCCGCGAGCCTCCCCGGCCCCGAAGGACTGCCCGAGCACTTCTCGTGCCGCAGGAAGCACGAGGCATGATCTACCACGGGGCACCGCATCAAGCGCGCCTCACAACCGATGGCCTCGGTCGTCTCCCAGCCGGGGAGAGTGCGGTCGGTGAAGGCGTAGGTGATCTGCTCGGCGGTCAGACGGGTCTTCGCCGTCAGGGTCTCGATTGCCGGGTGGCCGGCCGCGGTGTGCAGCCCGCGCAGCGCGCGGCCTGGACGTGGCGGCGCCGGTCATGTCGTAGCCACGGGGCAGCACTCCACGGGGGCAGGATTTCTTCCGGATCGGCCCCCAGGGCCAGGACCAGCTTGCTCGTGCCATCCCGTGAAGGGATTCACGCACGGCTGATGACCCGGGAGATGTAGGAGGGGCGGACCCCTACCTCGTTGCCCAGCGCCCGGAGCGCCGAGCCGTGTCGGCGGTGCAGGTGCGAGAGCCCGCTCGCGAGGGTCGCGGACGGTCCGCGGCCGGGAGCGGCTCCGTCCGCGTCACCGGTTCCGCCCATTGGCCGCCGCGACCGCGGCGGCGCTGGATGCCGGACTGAGCGGGGCTGTGCCTGCGGTGGGACGGGAGGAGGGGTGAGACGGCGCTCACGGCGGCCGGGGCGCCCTCTAGCATCCGGCTCGGCGCGCTGGGGCTCATGTGCAGCTTCTGGGCGATCTCCGGCATCTTCATCCGGTTGTCGCGGCTCTGCAGAACGACCGCGGACTTGAGGTCTTTCCAGACCTTCTCGCATTCCACGATCAGATCGTCGGGCCCGGCCCTGTAGCCCGCAGTCGCCGCGCCGCGCCGGGGCGGGCGCAGAGCGTGTCCCGCATCCGCGCACGTTCGAGCGGATGTCGGGTGACGTGCAGTGCACGGACGTCGTGCCCGAGGAGCGCAAACGTGGCCTGGGCGGCGAGCTGATCGAGGCGGTCCTGGCGTGGTCGAGGGACCTTGGTCTTGAGCGGGTGACCGGACACTCCAGCGGCCCGGCAGTTTCGGCACCACCGTCATGGGTTCGAAGCCTCTCCACGCCTGCTCCATGTCGAGGTTGGGCAGGGTCGCGCGGGGGCGAGTCTGGATCAGGATGACACAGGTTCTGGTCTTGGCTGCCTTCACGCCGAGGGTCGTCGTCCCGGACGGCATTGTGGGCAGCAGTACCCTCGCCTTGTCTGCCTACCCGGACAGCCCGGAGCGGCTCACGCGCGCGACCTGCTGCTATTTACACGTCAAAGCCGCGTGATAACTATGCCTTGATCATGGTCTTGGAGTTCTCCACGTACGCCGCGTCCTTGAGCACGGGCATCCGCGCCGGCCCGAAGATACCCGGCTGCACTGCGTCGTCGTCCCGGCCGAGTCCGCAGTCGCCGCGCGAACCGTCCAGCACGGCCACGCCGGAGGCCGGGTACGTCACCCGGCCCAGCGGGGTCGAACAGCGCTGCGCCAGGTCGTCGGTGATGCGCGGCAGCACCTGCGACTGCGTGAAGAGGCTGTGCCCGACCGAGTCCGCGGCGATCGTGTTGATCCACGGCAGCCCCTGGGTGCGCCGCAGACCCTCGAGCATGTCCTGCGTGGAGCGCGCCTTGCCGAAGGCCAGGGCCGTGTCGGAGGCGCGCATGTTCGCCGCGTTGGGATCGTTCAGCGCGTACGCGGTGGTGGACGACCACCGCAGCGGCAGCGACGCACCGAGCGAGGTGACGACCGGGCCGTACCGGGTCCAGTACTGCGTCCGGGTGACCGGGGCGCCGTCCTTCACCGGGACGGAGACGGTGCGTTCCCTCATCCGCTCGCGCCTGCCGTCCACCACGTACACGGTCGGATCGTCCGCGTCGAGGGTCAGCTGATGCAGATTCAGGGTGACACCGGTCGCGACGGTGTGGCTCCACGCCACCTTGTCGTTGAAGCCGATGCCGACCAGCGTCGTACCGAGAAGTGAGGCTCCGGAGACGTTCAGCTCGCCCGGAATCGTCTGCTGCGACTGCCAGAAGCGCCGGCCGCCGTGCCACGGGTAGTGCGGATTGCCGAGCAGCAGCCCGCGCCCGTTCGCGGTCACGTCACCGCTGAACGCGACGGCGTTGGACCCCATGTCGGCGCTGTCCGCCGCGAACAGCTCGCGCGCCGCCTTCGCCGTCGCATCCGCGTCGGGCCGGGCGACGGAGGCCGCGGCGGGCGGCTGTGCCGCCGTGATGCCGTCGATGCCACGGCCCTGGCCGCCGAGCACCGAGACGGCGAAACCGCGGCGTGCCACGTCCAGCGTCGTGACCGGCCCGACCCAGCCGGCGCCCCGGCACGCCGGGTCGGTGACGCGGTTCTGCTTCAGCCACGCGTTGTAGCCGGCCGCCCAGCCGCGCATCAGCTCCTTCACCTCCCGGCCGGGACCGGCCGGCGCGGGCGTGGCGAGCAGCTGCTCGACCGTGCGCGCGTCACGGACGCCGCGGAAGTAGAGGTCGCTGGAGAGGTTCGTCCGCGCCGAGGAGAGCGAACCGTCGGGCGCGGCGTCCGGCCCGAAGTGGCGCGAACGCTCGCCGCGTACGGTCACGAAGTCGTCGGCCAGCACGCACACCTGGTCGGCCGCCTGGGCCCAGCCGGTGCCGAAGCCGAGGTTCGCGTAGTCCTTCGCCACGATGTGCGGAATGCCGTGCTCGGTGTAGCGGATCACGGCGGACAGACCGCCGCCGGAAGGGTGCCGGCCGGGGCCGTCAGGGCCGTCGCGGCGGTCACGAGCGCGACACCGGCGAGTGCGAGCCGTCCGAAGCGGGTGCGGAGGTGCAACGTGCCTCCCAACAAGGCTGCGTACCATACTGGTTGGTAAATGCAGTCAGCCCGCGCCCCGGCTGTCAACATCCCGTTCGGTATCCGAGGTGAAGCGGTCACGGGGACTTGACCCCCGCGGCCACCGCCGCACAGGATCGCGTCATGACAGGCGCACACAGCAGCACCGTCGACTCCCTCGTACGCCGCAGTGCCCGGCGCACCCCGGCCCGCACCGCCGTCCGCTACGCCGACAGGTCCTGGACCTACGCCGAGCTCGACGCCGCCGTCACCACCGCGGCCGCCGTCCTGGCCGGCCACGGGCTGCGCCACGGCGACCGGGTCGCCGCCTACGGCCACAACTCCGACGCCTACCTGATCGCGTTCCTGGCCTGCGCCCGCGCCGGACTCGTGCATGTGCCGGTCAACCAGAACCTGACCGGCGACGACCTCGCGTACATCCTCGACCAGTCGGGCAGCGCGCTGGTCCTCACCGACCCGGATCTTGCGCCGCGGCTGCCAGGCGGGCGGCCCGTGCTGGCCCTGCGCGACACGGACGGCTCGCCAACGGCCGACTCACTCCTCGCCCAGCTGGCCGAACCGCGGCCGTTCACCCCCGAACGCGAGCCGGACGCCGAGGACCTGGTCCAGCTGCTCTACACCTCGGGCACCACCGCCCTGCCCAAGGGCGCGATGATGACCCACCGCGCGCTCGTCCACGAGTACGTCAGCGCCATCACCGCCCTCGATCTCGCGGCCGGCGACCGGCCCGTCCACTCGCTGCCGCTGTACCACTCGGCACAGATGCATGTGTTCCTGCTGCCGTACCTCGCGGTCGGCGCGGAGAACACCATCATCGACGCGCCCGACCCGGCCCGGATCTTCGACCTCGTCGAAGCCGGCCGCGCCGACAGCCTGTTCGCCCCGCCCACCGTATGGATCGGCCTCTCCCAGCACCCGGAGTTCGCCACCCGCGACCTCGGGGGCCTGCGCAAGGCGTACTACGGGGCCTCGATCATGCCCGTGCCCGTACTGGAACGGCTGCGCGAACGGCTGCCCGCGCTGGGCTTCTACAACTGCTTCGGCCAGTCGGAGATCGGCCCCCTCGCCACGGTCCTCCGACCCGACGAGCACGAGGGCCGGATGGAGTCCTGCGGCCGTCCCGTCCTCTTCGTCGAGGCGAAGGTCGTCGACGAGCAGGGCAAGGAGGTCCCGGACGGCACCCCCGGCGAGGTGGTCTACCGGTCGCCGCAGCTGTGCGAGGGCTACTGGGACAAACCGGAGGAGACCCAAGAGGCCTTCCGCGACGGCTGGTTCCACTCCGGCGACCTCGCCGTCCGCGACGACGAGGGCTGCTTCACGGTCGTCGACCGGGTGAAGGACGTCATCAACTCCGGTGGCGTACTGGTCGCTTCACGCCAGGTCGAGGACGCCCTCTACACTCACCCGTCCGTCGCCGAGGCCGCCGTGATCGGTCTCCCCGACGACCGCTGGATCGAGGCCGTCACGGCGGTGGTCGTCACCCGCGAGGACCTGACGGAACCCGAACTGCTCGCCCACGCCCGCGAGAAGCTCCCCCACTTCAAGGCCCCCAAGCGGATCCTGTTCGTGGACACCCTCCCGCGCAACGCCAGCGGCAAAATCCTCAAACGCGAACTCCGCGACCGCTTCGGCGACGTGGCCGGCGGGGCGCAGTAGGGCGCCGCCGCCGTGGTCACACCGTCCATGCCGTGACATTCACTGCGCGGGCGTACGACTGGGGAGCATTCAGCCGCCCTCCCGGCCACTGGAGAGACGGTGATGCCACCAACGGTCCGAACGCCACTGCCGGCGACCGGCGAAGGGATCCGGCGGCGTGCGCTCGTACACCGGTAGTCGACCGTGCGTGGGTTCAGGCAGAGCGGCGCCGCCGCTTCCTTATTGGTCGCACCCGCAGCGACCATGTGGACGGACGATCTGGCGTTGACGTGCCGCCAGGCCTTCCTTGCTCGCCGAGCCCGCGATCCGTGGGGGCTCCAACCCTCTGATCACCGTCCTGCCCGCCGGCTCCTGATGACCCCGTCCCGGTCCGGCTCGACCCGAACCACGGCGTGATGCTGACGAACCTTCTGGCCGGCGAAGCCGTGAGCCCCCGTGTGGTGCACCAACTGGGCGCAAGGACGCCACGACGATCATCGGGCCCTGCTCGGCCTTCCGGGCTTCCCCTACCCCCACCTGCCCCACCCGCAGAGCACCATCAGCCACCTGGGCGGCCTGGGAACGCGACCACGCCGACACCTGGCCAGGCACAGCCGCCGTTGCCTGGATCGACCCTCCTCGTCCGGCAGGACCCGTGTGCCGGCCTGCAACCGGACCACCTGGGAGTTCGGAGAATGGGCCGATCGCCTTCGGAAGACGCGAGGGGGCCGCCGATGGGGCACAGGCCGCCGCTGAAGGGCCCCGGCGTCCGACTGCCGGCCTTGGCCGGCTCGGCGCGACGGTGGGCAGAGCGCCCTCGGGGCCGAGCGTGGCGGGCCGCGACCCGGAGCGAGGGCCGCACAGGACCACATGGTTGAGAGATGGTCAGGGAATTCGGTGAATGCCGGATGTCGGCCTGCCGCCACCGCCGCGAACCTGCTAGCTGTGAGCGCGGAAGCAAAGCGTACATGCTACGAAAAATCATCTCGAATCGCCGTGCTGACTCTCCTTCTCAATGCCCTCACGAAAGGTCTGGGATGCCCAAGATCCTCCCTGTCGCCCTCCTCGCGCTCGCCTTTGCGGCCGCACCGCTGACCCCGGCAGCGGCCGATGCGCCTCCGCAGTCCGACGTGGTCCCCGGCGGGTACATCGTGACCCTCAAGGACACCGCCGCTCCCGACAGTGCCGGCATGAGCGCGACCGTGGACGCGGCCGTCGAGCAGGCCGCCACCCTGGGTGCCCACGTGCAGCACGTGTACCGCCACGCCCTCCACGGCTACTCCGCGTCCATGAGCCCGAGCGTCGCAGCCGCGCTCGCCGACGACCCGCGGGTGAGTTCGGTGGAGCCCGACCGGCGGGTACAGGCCACCGCTCAGTCCGTCCCGACCGGTGTGGACCGGGCAGAGGCCGACAAGAGCCCCACAGCGGCCATCGACGGTGTCGACACCCGCGTGAACGCCGATGTCGCCGTCATCGACACCGGGATCAACGCGAGCCACCCCGATCTCAATGTGTACCGGGCCGGCGGCAAGAACTGCTGGCTGCCCGTCCTGCCCCCCTCCGACTTGCACGGTCACGGTACGCATGTCGCCGGAACCATCGGTGCCCTGGACAACGGCACCGGGGTGGTCGGTACGGCCCCGGGCGCCCGGCTGTGGCCGGTGCAGGTGCTCGACCCCCTGGGCAGCGGCACCACCTCGGCGGTCGTCTGCGGCATCGACCACGTCACCCAGCACGCCGACCAGATCGAGGTCGCCAACATGAGCCTGGGCGGCGCGGGCACCGACGACGGCAACTGCGGCAAGAGCAACAACGACGCCATGCACCAGGCGATCTGCAATTCCGTCGCCAAGGGCGTCACCTACACCGTGGCGGCCGGCAACGACCACGCCGACGCCAAGAACATGATCCCCGCCGCGTACGACGAAGTCATCACCGTCAGCGCCCTGGCCGACTTCGACGGCAAGCCAGGCGGTCTCGGCCGGCCGACGTGTCGCAACGACCAGGACGACACCTTCGCCGACTTCTCGAACTACGGCTCCGATGTCGATTTGATCGCGCCTGGCGTGTGCATCCGCTCCACCTCCAACAGCGGCGGCTACACCACGATGTCCGGCACCTCGATGGCCGCGCCCCACGTCGCGGGCGGCGCAGCGCTGTACCGGGCCACCCACCCCGGCGCACTGCCCCAGAGCGTCAAGACGGCTCTGCAGGCGGCCGGCAGTCTCGACTGGACCTGGCCTTCCCAGGACGGCGACACCACCAAGGAGCGTCTGCTCAGACTCACGAACTTCTGACAGCGGTCACCTGCACCATGTGTGGGCGCGCACCGGCACCGGTGCGCGCCCACACCACGGATACCTCTGCAAGGCGCCGCTGGCAGCGCTCCACTGAACGGACCGCGCGGGTAGGGGCAGTAACGTGGGCCGCCGTCCCGTACGGCGGCCCACGCCGTTCGTGCCGGCGTGTCGTCGAGGACGGCGCCGGCCTCGGGATCGATCGCGGTGGTGCGCTCCCCGGGAGACGCCGGCCGAAGCGGCCGGAAGCTCTCCCAAGAGCCTGCGGCCGGGGGAGCAATTCGAAGGCGGCCACGGCCCACGGCTGTCTACGCTCCGCCCATGCCGAACTCAGAACTCCTGCGGATCAACGCCTTCCTCGCGGCCTTCGCCCGCCGCCAGGCCGCGCGCGTCGTCGACCTCCCCGGCGGGTTCGCCGTGTACGACGACGCCTTCGCGCATTCCCATGCGAACAACCAGATCGTCATTGACACGGCCGTCGACCCCGACGCGCTGCCCGCCCTCGCGGACGAGGCACTGGGGCAACTGTCGCACCGACTGGTCTCCGTCCTCGACGACGAAGCCGGAAAGGCGTGCGCGGCGCCGATGATCCGGGCCGGGTACGTGCACTCCACCTGTCAGGTCATGCTGCACACCGGCCCGGTGCCGGCCGCCGGACCCGCGGAGGAGGTGGATCTCGACGCGATACGTGTGCCCCTCGCCCGGCGATGGCGGGGCTTCCTCCCGGACGCCGACGACGAGGTCGTACGCCACCTCGTCGACCGGCGCGAGGCCCGCCGCCGCGGGGCCGACGGCGTCCATTTCATCGGCGCCCGTACGGAGGAGGGCGAGGTCGCCGCATGGGCCGACCTCTATCTGGACCCGGCGACCGGCACGGCCCAGATCGAGGACCTGATCACCTCGGAGGCCCACCTCAGGCGCGGTCACGCCGATGCCGTCCTGGCCACCGCGCTGCGCCTGGCCGCCGACCGGGGATGCGGCACCCGCTTCCTGATCGCCGACGCGACGGACTGGCCGCGGCACTGGTATGCGCGTCGCGGCTTTGAAGTCGTCGGCCACTCCCACTGCTTCGAACGCGGCTGATCGCCGGGCCGGCCCTACGGCTCCCGGAGATCCACGATCCGCTTGATCTTGCCGACCGAGCGCTCCAGCGTCTCCGGGCCCACCACCTCCACGGCGACCGACACCCCGATGCCGTCCTTCACCGCCGCCGCGATCGCCTGCTCGGCGGCCGCCCGCTGCTCGCCGGTCGCCTCCGCACGCGCCTCCGCGCGCACGGTCAGTGCGTCGAGGCGGCCCTCGCGGGTGAGCCGGAGCTGGAAGTGCGGCGCGACATGCGGCGTACGCAGGACGATCTCCTCGATCTGGGTCGGGAAGAGGTTCACCCCGCGCAGGATCACCATGTCGTCGCTGCGGCCCGTCACCTTCTCCATTCGCCGGAAGACCCGTGCCGTGCCGGGCAGCAGGCGCGTCAGGTCTCTCGTCCGGTAGCGGACGACCGGCATGGCCTCCTTGGTGAGCGAGGTGAACACCAGCTCGCCCTCCTCGCCGTCCGGCAGCACCTCGCCCGTGAACGGGTCGACGACCTCCGGGTAAAAATGATCTTCCCAGATGTGGAGCCCGTCCTTGGTCTCCACGCACTCCTGCGCCACACCCGGGCCCATCACCTCCGAGAGCCCGTATATGTCGACCGCGTCGATCGCGAACCGGTCCTCGATCTCACGGCGCATCGCCTCCGTCCACGGCTCCGCGCCGAAGACTCCCACCTTGAGTGAGGTGCTCCGCGGATCGACGCCCTGGCGCTCGAACTCGTCGAGGAGAGTGAGCATGTACGAGGGGGTGACCATGATGATCTCGGGCCGGAAGTCGCAGATCAGCTGGACCTGGCGGGCCGTCATGCCGCCGGACGCCGGAACGACCGTGCAGCCGAGCCGTTCGGCCCCGTAGTGAGCGCCGAGGCCGCCCGTGAACAGGCCGTAGCCGTACGCCACATGGACCATGTGGCCGGGGCGCGCGCCGGCGGCGCGCAGGGAGCGGGCGACGACGTCGGCCCAGGTGTCGAGGTCCCGCTCGGTGTAGCCGACGACGGTGGGCCGGCCCGTCGTACCGCTGGAGGCGTGGATCCTGCGCACCCGGGACTGCTCGACCGCGAACATCCCGAAGGGGTAGTTGTTCCGCAGATCCGTCTTGGCGGTGAACGGGAAGCGGGCGAGATCGGCGAGCGAACGGCAGTCCTCCGGGCGCAGCCCCGCCTTGTCGAAGGACTGGCGGTAGAAGGCGACATTGTCGTAGGCGTGGCGCAAGGTCGCCCGCAGCCGCTCCAGTTGGAGCGCTTCGAGTTCCTCGCGGCTGAGCCGCTCCGCCGCGTCCAGCAGGTCCGTCATCCGCGAAATCTCCCGTCCCGAACCGGACGACCGATCATTCGGTCGTGCCGTCGGGACCAGTTATTCAGCCCGTCCGGGCGCCCGTCAAGGCACCGGAGCAAGGGCTTCACCGGTGCCGGAGGACGTAAGCCCGTTGCCCGCGCCTCCTGCGGCGCCCGGTGATCGGCCCATGGGGATCCTCAGGTCGTACGACGGCGCCGAACTGTTCTGCCGGACCGCGTGCAGTTTCCCGTGTCCTCGACCGGGCGTACCGGCACGGCGTCCTGCAGGCCGACGACCTGCTGCACCACCTGCCCGCCGCCTGACTGCTGGACCTGCCGCACAGCTGGGACGACCTCGCCTTCACCGCGGCGTGGCGGCGGGCGATCGCCGCGCTTCTCGAGCGGGAGCTGGGCACCGACGCGGACGCCTGGCTGCGGCTTGCCGCGACGGCCCGCGGCGCCGCCGGGGCCCACGACGCCCCGGGCGGACCGGACGACAACGGCACCTGGCCCGAGCTGCTCGACCGGTCGCGCCGCAGCGGCCGAACCCGGCCTCGTCGAGCTGGTGTTCACCCGCTCGGGCAAGCACCTCACCCTCGCCCAGCAACTGGTGGGCTGCCTGAGCCTGCTGCGTCACGGTGGACGGGAGCGGCTGGCGGTGCTCGCGGAGAGCGGACTGCTCGGAGCCACCGCGACCCGGCTGTGCCAGAAGGCGCTCGCGGCGGCGGACCCGGCCGCGCCACTGGCCGCCCGTTCCCGGCGGGAGCTGTCGGCCGACCGGGTGGCGAAGCGGCTGCGCCGTGCGAAGAGGAGCTGGGACACCAGGCGCGTCATCAGGGACACACCGGGCGCCCTCGACTGGGAGGCGCTGGAGGCCGAGCACCGCGCGGACCCGATCCCGCGGTGGGACGAGATCGTCCGGCATCCGGACGCTCCGTACGACTTCAGACTGCGGCACGCCGCGCACCTTCCGGAGCCCGCATTGCGCACCGTGCCGTTCGGACGGGAACTGACCGTGGCCCGTGCCCGGCACGGTCTGGACGGGCGCCGGCACGAATCCCTGGACCCGGTTTGTCACTGCTTTCTTTGCGTCTCACATGCCTCAACTCCCGTTGGTTGGTTGTGGAGTTAGCAGTTGATGAAGGTCGTGTCGCGGGCCCAACGTCCCGGCCCGTGTTGATGCACTTCTTCTCTTCCGAGGGCTGGCAGTCCTGGGGGCTCGGTGGGCAGCCGCTGATCCCTGAGCGGATGCCTGTCCTGATCGACGACGACTTTCTATTCGAGGACGGGTACGGCCCGCGGGCGACGCGGGTGGTGAACACGTGGCTGCGTACGCTGCCGTCGAGCGGTGCCCCGTCGCCGAACTCGTGGCGTGCGTACGCGCTGGCGGCCCGGGACTGGCTGACTCATCTGCGGCGCCACGCGATCGGGGTGTTCGCCTCGCGCCAGGACCTGGTGGCCGCGCTGGGTACGTACGCGGACCGGCGGTTGTCGGGGCCGTTGGACGAACGATTGGCATCGTCTTCGTGGGAGCTTCAGGTCACCGCGTTGTCCCGGTTCTACGCCTGGGCGGTGGAGGAGGGCCTGGCAGGTGCGGTGCCGTTCACTCTGGCCACGGGTATGCGGATGGTCGAGGGCCGGCTGGTCGAGACCGGGCGGAATCTGGCGAGGCTGCGGCGGGTGAAGCCGCACGTGAAGGTGCAGTATCTGGAGGCGGATTTCGTCGAGCTGTTCTGCCGTGGGCTGGCCGGGTTGGGTTTGGATGGTCTGGAGGATGCGACGTTTCGGGGCCGGTTCCCTGGGCGGAACGGGGCGATGGGCCGCCTGGTGTTGGGCACCGGGATGCGGAGCCGCGAGTTCACGCATCTGCTGGTGCACGAGGTGCCGCCGCTTCCGGCGGAGCCGACCGAGGTTCCGATCTTGTGGGCGGTGCCGGAGCTGGGGGCCAAGGGCCGGAAGTTCCGGATGACGTGGATCGACTACGCGTCGCTGGCGGCGGTGCATGCCTACATCGCGCTGGACCGGGAGATGAGTCGCGGTTCGTGGATGCCCCGGAGGCCGCTGGTGGTGGAGGAGGCGGACTTCCGCGGCGGCCGGGTCAACGGCCGGCGCATGACCTGGTCGTCGCTGGCGCCGGCCGAACGGCTGCGGCTGGTCGACCCGCAGGGAGGCTCGCTGCTGCTGGCGCTGAGCTACGGCGGGCGGCCGTTCGTGGACTGGGGGACGCTGTTTCGTCGCACGGCCCGCCGCATCCGGGAGGTGTTCGAGCCGCGCTTCCCGGATGTCGCTCCGCACCGATGTCGCCACAGCTTCGCGATGGCCACGCTGGAGCGGCTGGTGGAGGGCCACTACCGGGCTGCTGCCCAGATGGCCGCGGCCACCGGGGACGCGTCGGGGCTCGCGCTCTACCTGCTGAAATCCGATCCGCTGCTGATCCTGCGGGACCTGTTGGGGCATTCCAGCGTCACGACGACGGAGGTCTACCTCAAGCGCCTGGACGTGCACCGGATCTACCGGGCCGCCTGGGAGAAGACGCATGGGCAAGTGGATCCGGCGGTGCTGGCCGAGGCCGACGCCGAGTTCGAGGAGGCAGTCTGATGCCCGCCGAAGTGATCCGCGAGCCGCTCGCGCTGAAGCTGTCCCTTCCCGGCCAGGCAACCGAGCTGATCGCGATCGGAGCCCTTCCGAACCCGCTGCTGGCCACCGATCTCACCGAGGGGCTGGCCGCCCTGGTCCACCCGCACGGACCGCTCGCCAAGCGGACCACGGTGATGAGCTTCACTTACACATTGCGCCGGATGGTCCGCGAACTGGCCGCTGACGGGTTCGCCGGGCCGGCAGGCGAGCTGACGCGGCCGCTGCTGGCTTCCTTCTGGCTGCGCTCGCAGTATCTGGTCGAATACCGCACCCGCACGATGCTGCGGGCCTTCGACGAGCGGCACCGGGCCTTGACGGAACCGGTGCGGCAGATGGTGTTCGGCACGAACTACACCCGGCCGGTCGTGGGAACCCCGCTGCCGCCCTATCAGCCGGCCGAGTGGAACCGGCTGATCGACTTGTGCAAAGCGGAGGTACGCCGTCTTGGGGACCGGCACCGGGAGATGCTCGCGCTCGCCCAGGAGGGTCAGGACCCGGCGGTCGGGGGCTGGAACAAGGCGAACGCGGCCTGGTTGCTGCTGCGTCTGGGACCGGTCAGCCGGGCAGTGGTCGCGAAGCACCTGGGCCTGACACGCGAGGAAGCGCGGCAGGGGTCCCTGGGGCTTGAGGAGATCCGCAACGCTCTGTTCCCCACGCACGCGGACGCCGTCCCCTATCTGTTGCTGCTGGGGGCCTGGACGGGGATCGTCCCCGACGGGTTGACGGGTCTGGGGACGAAGGATGTCCGATGGACAGGGCAGCAGGCGATGTTGCTCTCCTACACCAAGGGCCGCACGGGCGAGGAGAGTCTGGTGCTGTCGGCGGGGGCATCACGGCTGCTGGAGCAGTGGATCGGCCACAGTGCCCAAGCACGCAGGCATGCTCCCGAGGACCTGGCCGGCCGGGTCTGGCTGGTGACGTCGCACTGTCGGTTCATTGCGGCCACGTTCGCCGAGTATCTGCTGCGGCCCTGGGTGAAGCGTCACGACGTGCGGTCGGATGCCGGCGGGCCTATGTGGTTGGACAGGCGACGGCTGCGGACCACGTTCATCGCTCAGCGCGGGCAGCGCACGTGGTCACTGCGGGCGACGATCGACCCCAACCACTCTCCCGAGGTCGAGGGCGATCACTACCTCTCGGCGGCCACACCCGCTCAGCAGGCGGTGGTCGGCGAGATCATCGCGGACGCGCAAGGAGACCTGCTGCGGCGCGCGAGCACGCCGCTGGTCGTCGACGACGTGGCGGCCGCAGACCGGCTGCCGCAGGAAGTCGAGCGTCTGGGCCTGGGCCAAGATGTTCTGGAGGAGCTGTTGGGCGGCGAACGGGACGTGTTCACCGCGTCCTGCGCGGATCAGCTGGCCGGGCTCCACGGTCCGAAGGGAAAGCCGTGTCCAGCCAGGCCCTGGGTCTGCCTGCTCTGTCCGCTCGCCTTGTTCGCTCCGCGGCACCTGCCGAATCTGCTGCGGCTGAAGGCGTATTTCGCCCGTCAGTTCCGGGCAATGCCGCGCGAGCAGTTCGCCGTGGTGTTCGCCCCCTATGCCCGTCGGCTGTCTGCCGAGATCCTGCCGCGGTTTCCGCAGGCCGCGATCGAGGCGGCCCAGGCCGAAGTCGCCGACGTGGATGCCGAACTGCCGGTGCGCGCTGAGGAGATGACCTCATGAACCTCGCTCCCGCAACTGCTGGAGTGCCTTCGCGGTCGTTGTTCGCGGAGGCGGACATCGCGGCCACCGCCGGCCTTGTCTGGCGGGACGGCTGCGGCCGGCCCCGTTTCGAGGACGATGTGTGGTCGCTGGAGGGCTGGGCGGATGCGCCGGTCCAGATGAAGCCGACCGAGAAGAAGTGGGAGTTCAGCCGGATCAAGGAGCCGGCCTGGCGAGTGGTCGCCAAGGAACTCGCGCTGGCCTGGCTGGCGACCACCGATGAACGGGTGCTGGCGCTGCCCCGGGCCCGGCGGATCCCGCGCCACCCCCGCACGGTCGCGGCAAGGCTCTACCACGCCACCTTCTGGTTCAACTGGCTGCACGAGCGACGGATCCCCTCTCTGTCCGCGGTCACGCAGGATCACTGCGAGGCGTTCGTGAAGGAGTACGGCGTCATCCGGGATGCCGACGGGGCTGTGATCCGACCGAAGTCCCCGAACGGCCTGCGGACGGTGGTCTCCGTGATGCAGGAGACCACCGACTACGGAGAACTGCTCTCTGCCGACCGGCACCGGTCCGGTTTTCGTCCGTGGGGCGAGCGTTCCCCGGGCCGCGTCACCGGCGCCCCGACGAGACCCGACATCGTGGTGAAGACTCCGCCGCTGCCGGACGAGGTTCTCGCACCGCTGCTGACAGCATGCCTGCACCTGGTCGACGTCCTCGGTCCGCACGTCGTCGAACTGCGGAAGGAGCTCCGCACCGACCGTCTCGCCAAGGAGCAGAAACCCCGTGGTTGATCCGCAACCTGCACGATGAGGCCCCGCTTGCTGCGGTGGTCGAAGAGCATCTGCGGGCAGGCATGCCCCTTCCCCGGCTCCAGGACTGGCAAGTGGCCACGCGCCTGACCAGAGGCTGGGATCCGCACGATCCACTGCTGGAGGTCAGTTTCCTCCAGCTGCTGCGGCCAACCGGGCACCGGGACATCGGCCGCCGGTTGTTCAAGAGCGTCCGTCCTCTGCTGGAAGCGGCTGTCGCGCAGGTTGGGACGGAACACCGGTGGTGTCGTGATGCGACGGATGTTCCCCGCGCCGACAACGGTGACCTGGTGCCATGGTCGCTCCCTCTGCCGTCGTTGCAGGCGCAGGCCCTGGTCAGGGTCGTCGGACATGCCTGCGTGATCACCACGTCGGCATTGACCGGCATGCGGTCCAGCGAGTTGATGGAGCTGGCGGTCGGCTGCCACGCTCCTGCCGAGGAAGACGCCCCGGGCCTGGCCCGGCATCGCCTGGTCGGCAAGGTCGTCAAGGGCCGCCGCTGGGGCGGCGAGCGTGATGAATGGGTCGTCGTCGAGGAGGTCGTCCGCGCCGTCACGCTGGCCGAGCAACTGACCGATGCCGAGCCCGGCCAGCTGCTGTTCGGTGCTTTCCACGGCTTCAACAGCAACGGCGCGACGGACTGGCTGCGGCGGTGGGTGGCCTCGCCCGCCGGCCAGCGTCTGGGCCTGGTGCCCATCCCCGACAGGCCGGTCCATCCCCGCAGCCTGCGCCGGACTCTCGCGGTTGAAATGGCGGCCCGGCCTGGCGGGCTGCTGGCCACGAAACTGCACTTCAAGCACCTGTCCGTGGTCACCAGCGAGGGGTACGCGCACCGGCCTGGGGGCGCCCAGGCCGTCTTCCACCAGGAGTGGAAGAAAGCCGAGGCGGACGAGAAACTGCACCGGACCGTTGAGGCGTTCCGCCAGTTCCAAGACGGCCAGCTGCCAGCCGGTCCCGGAGCGGACGCTCTGATGGCCGCCTTCCGCGCGTTCGAGGACGAACTCCAAGGACACGAGCCCGGCCCGGCCAAGGTGGTCACCGACCGACAGGTCGAACTGCTGCTCAAGAAGAAGGCCGCGGTCCTGCACCTGTCCGCCGCGAACTACTGCTGGTTCGAGGACCCGGCCAAAGCCTTGTGTCTCAAGCTGGCCGGCGCCAAGTCAGCGGCGGCTCCGCTGACGGGAATGTGTGACAGTTGCCGCTGTCCGCAGGCAACCCACCATCTCCTCCACCGGCCCGTCTGGCAGACCGCGGCGGACAACGGCACCGTCCTGCTGGCCAGTCCGCGCATCCCGGCCGGCGAGAAGAACCGGCTGCGGGCCGAACACGAGCGTTCCATGCGAGCCGTCGAAGAGATCGACAAGGCCGCCGGAAAGGCGGGATGACATGGCACTCAGTCCCGAACAGCGCGATCAGATCGAACGGCGGATCCGCGCAGCCATCGACCGGCTCCTCGCCGGGCAGATCCCGGCGGGCGGGGCCTGCGACGTCAAGACTCTCGCCCGCGAGGCCGGGATCTCCCGCGCCGCCCTCTACCGCACCTGGGGCCACCTCAAGGACGAGTTCGAGAAACGGCGGACCGCTGCCTGGGCCGCAGGTCAGCAACCTGATCCCCGCGAGGCGCGAATCGCCCGGCTGCGGGAGCGCAACCAGCGGCTCACCACTAAACTCGCCCGCACCCACACCGAGCTCAACCAGCTCAAAGAAGGTCACCAGCTCGCCCTGTCAGCCCTGGCCGCCAAAGACGACGAGCTCCAGAGACTGCGCCGCCAACTGAGTACGTTCGGCGGTATGGCTCCGGCGCCAGTGCCCGGACAGCAGCAGGGGGACGACGCCACGGGCGTCGTCCCCCTGCACCGGGCCTGAGCTTGGTGTTCAGCCCCGTCAGGACGCGATGTTCGTCCTCACGAGACGTGCCTGAGCCTGCAGTGACGGCGTGCGCCAGCCCTTCGGTTTACGTCGGGAGGCAGTCCATCGCGCGGCTCATTCGATGGCGTAGGTGATGAGGACCGCGCTCAGCGGACGGCCTGGGCCTGGACCGTCCACGTGGTGTGAAACGTCATCCCTTGACAGCGGATGTCGGAGTCTTCCTTCAACTTCACAGCGGCAGGCAGCACGAATGGCAGGTTGGCCTGGCTGAGGTCAAGCGTGGGCAGGGGGCCCACGCCGACTGTGGACAGTTCTATCTGACCGTGGCAGTACGTCATGTCGTCGGCGTTCGCAATGGTGTCGATAACGACATCGCCGGCGGCAATGGAGGTCAGTTGGGCCCTTACATTGCTGTTCGGGTTGGTGAAGGTGAGGGTGACGTCTGCAGTTTCACCGGGCAGCAGTGTTGCGGTTTGCGCGCCGGTGACCGTGATGGGGGCGAAGTACTCGGTGGAGCCTGCCACTGGGCCCGATGTGCTCTGCTGGATGAAAGGCATGATGTGCCTCCTGCTCAGACGGACTGGATGTGCGTAGGATCGGTCTGTCCTCGGCGGCCCGTGCTTCACCGACGCTCGTCAGCGATCAGTGGGCGCTGCCGTGGAGTTTTCTTGCCGGGGCCTGGAGTCGGCGGCTCACAGCCGCCCGGGAGCCCGATCAGCCGACGTGGCCACATCGGCCTATGGGCCTGGGAAGGGGCCAGCGCTCTGTCGCCGAGAACGCGGACGGCCCTCCCGCTCAGGCCGATCGAAACAGTGGTGAGGGAACACGCCGGCCCGGCTGCCTCTGCGGGCACGCAGGAAAACGGTCAGGACGGCAGCCGAACCCCGGCCCGGCACACCGTCCTGGAACGCCGTCCCTGGGGCCGACGGTGGGCCAGCTGCCACTCTCCCGTGGAGGGATGAGCGGCCCACCTGTTCGGATACGTGCAGTAACCCATTTGCACCACATCGTTGACAACCACATTGACGTCACGTCACCCGAACAGTGGAGCGCCCGGAGTCGGCAACCCGCGGGAAGTGCGCCCTTCGCCCGCCGCCGTGCGCCGGCGGCGGGGGCTGGTGGGCGTTGCCCGGATGGCGCTGCGCGGCCGGGAACGGCTGGTCGCCCTCCGTGTCCGTGGTGACGTGATCGTGGCCCAGGTGCTGCTGTGGCCTGACGAGATCCGAGCCGCCAACGGCCTGGCCGAGCCAGCCCCGGAGCCGCACCGCCAGGAGCTGCAGGCTATCCACGTCAGTGCCGGTCTTCCTGGCTCTGGCCATCTCCGCCTTGGATCATTCCCTCAACAGATCAGCAGCGTAATCGGTGGCCTTCTTGTGCAGCAGGGCTACACCCTCGGCGATTCGCCGGGCGTGTGCCCCTACCAGCGCCTTGCAGTACCGCCGAGCTCCGTGCGCATCAACAGGAGAGGTTTCTTCGCGGCTTCTGATGTCACACGAGCGTGATCAGCAGCGCGGAGACCCACAGGCAGAACACGTGCTGGGCCTGGTCGACGGAGTATCGGCCCTGCGGATTCTTCGCGAACTCGCCGCTGCCAGTCAGCACCATCCACGCCTTCACAGGCCACCGGCGGTCCCAGAAGCCGTGCGTCACTGCGGAGAAGGCAATCCCCGCCGCGGCCCCGGACCATCCGATCGGCAGGGCGAGTAAGGCTACCGTCACGGCGAGCATCACAGCCATGACGAGGTGATATACGGCAACGTGGGCGATCAGCGCCTTCCACGACTCAGCCGACGTCGGTCCCTTCGAACCAGGCTCTGGACGACCTTTCGCGGCCGCCCACGCGTCCGTCTGCCAACAGTGATCCGCCCAAACATGCGAGGCGAATAGCACGACGAACACCGCGGCAAAAGTGGCTGCCGACGTCATACGCCCGTCACCCCCAGGGATGCACTTCTAAGCGCGACATCGATGCCGGATAACCGAGACAGCCAGGACCATCCACGAGGAGCCGCCAGCACCCTACGGCGGCTCCTGACCGAGACACTCAGGAAGGTGGACACGGGCTTCGCCGCGTTAACCCAGAGATCACCGACCTGCTGTCCACGGGGCAGCTGACCGGGGCGGATCTGGTACACGAAGTCGCCCCGGCCGCCGTGGTGCTGAGTTTTCTCGACCGCGCCCGGCGCCGCTCCGACGCCCCCGCCGAGGTGCCCTTTGCCGTGTCGGAGACCGCGGCGCTGGTGCGCGACCGCCTCGGGGAGGACACCGCCGCCTGGCACCGCGTCTTCGCACGTCTCGCAGGGCAGGCGCCGGGCCACGACCCCGTCGTCCCCGTCTCCGCCTGCTGTCCGCCACCTGACGGCCCGCCAGGGGGAGCGCCGACGTGTCGAGGACCAGGTGGCAGGAAGGTGGGCACCCGACCCGCCCGGTTCAGTCCGCGCCCCCGCCGGCCTCCGCGCTGCCGCCCCCGCCGGTCCCCGCGCCCCTGCCCCCGGCCGACGCCTCGGTCGCGACCGCCCGGGCCCAGCGGTAGTCCGCCTTGCCACTCGGTGAGCGCCGGATCTCCCCGGTGATCACCAGCTGCCGGGGGATCTTGTAGCCCGCCAGCCGGCCGCGGCAGTGGGACCGGATCGCGTCCAGGCTCGGTACGGCGACCCCTTCGCGCAACTGCACGACGGCCGCCACCCGGTGGCCCCACCGGGGGTCCGGTACGCCCGCGACCAGCGCGTCGTACACATCGGGGTGGGCCTTGAGCGCCTGCTCGACCTCCTCCGGGAACACCTTCTCCCCGCCGGTGTTGATGCACTGCGACCCGCGGCCGAGCACCGTGACGATGCCCTCGTCGTCCACGGTCGCCATGTCACCGAGCAGCACCCACCGCTCGCCGTCGCGTTCGAAGAACGTCTCCGCCGACTTCGCCGGGTCCTTGTAGTAGCCGAGCGGCACGTGCCCGCGCTGCGCGACCCGGCCCGTCCCGCCCGGCTTCACCGGCTCGTACGTAGCCGGATCCACCACCGACGTACGGGAGTTGACCCGCAGCCGGAAGCCGGCCGCCGGGCCGCCGCCGTCCGTGGCGGTGCCGTTGAAGCCGGACTCGGAGGAGCCGAAGTTGTTCAGCAGCAGGACGTTCGGCGCCAGCGTGGCGAACTCGTCGCGCACCGAGTCCGACATGATCGCCCCGGAGCTGGAGACGCTGAACAGGCTGGACAGGTCGCATCCCGCCATCGGTCCGTTCAGCGCGTCGATCAGCGGCCGCAGCATCGCGTCGCCGACCAGCGAGACACTGGTGACCTTCTCCCGCTCGATGGTGCGCAGCACGTCGAGCGGCGCGAACCTGCGGTGCAGGACGACCCGCTGGCCGAAGTTGAAACCGATGAACGCCGTGAGCGTCGAGGTCCCGTGCATCAGCGGGGGAGTGGGGAAGAAGGTGATCCCGTCACCGCCCGCGGCGACCCGCTCGGCCAGTTCCTCCGGCCGCGAGACCGGCTCGCCCGTCGGCGCGCCGCCGCCGAGCCCGGCGAAGAACAGGTCCTCCTGGCGCCACACCACACCCTTGGGCATGCCCGTGGTGCCGCCCGTGTAGATGATGAACCGGTCGTCCGCCGACCGCGGCGCGAAGCCGCGCTCCGGTGAACCGGCCGCCTCGGCGTCGGCGAAGTCGACCATGTCGGGCTGAGGCCCCCCATCGAGGCGCGGCTGCTCACCGTCGGGAGGTGCGCCGACGCGCAGCAGGTGCCGCAGCCTCTCCGTCCGGGGCAGTACCGCCGCCACCCGCGCCGTGAACTCCGCGTCGAAGACGAGCGCGGCGAGGTCGGCGTCCCGGTACAGATAGGCCAGCTCGTCCTCCACGTACCGGTAGTTGACGTTCACCGGCACGATCCGCGCCTTGAGGCAGGCGAGCGCGGTCTGCAGATACTCGATCCCGTTGTAGAGGTGCAGCCCCAGGTGCTCGCCGGGTCCGATACCCGCGTCGAGCAGATGGTGGGCGATCCGGTTGGCCGCCGCGTCGAGTTCCGCGTAGTCCAGCCGGCGTTCCGCGCCCGTGCCGGGGCGGTCGATGTACACGAGAGCCTCGCGGTCGGGCACCACATCGACCACGGATTCGAACAGGTCGGCAAGGTTGTACTCCACCGCTCCTCCTGACCCCGGCGAACCTGGCGGTCATTAGAGCGCCGGTCGGCACAACTGGGAAGGGCCCCGGGCAAGGAATCTGACTGGCTGTCAGAAAACTATTGAACTGGCCGCCCGGCTGCTGCAACCTGTTCCAGTCTGGGACGGAGGTTCCCCATGGAACATCGCAGCGACCACCGCACGGGCACCGAACACCTCACCGTGACACGCCAGGGCGCCACCCTGATCCTCACCCTGAACCGGCCGGAGGCCAGGAACGCCCTCTCCATCGCCATGCTCGTCGGCCTCTACGACGCCTGGCTCGCGGCCGACGCCGACGACACCGTCCGCTCCGTCGTCCTCACCGGGGCGGGCGGCTCCTTCTGCGCCGGCATGGACCTCAAGGCGCTCGCCGGCGCCGGCATGGCGGGCGAGGCGTACCGGGAGAGGATGCAGGCCGACCCCGATCTGCACTGGAAGGCCATGCTCCGCCACCACCGCCCCAGGAAGCCGGTGATCGCCGCCGTCGAGGGGTACTGCGTCGCCGGCGGTACGGAGATCCTTCAGGGCACCGACATCCGGGTCGCGGCCGAGAGCGCCACCTTCGGGCTGTTCGAGGTCCGCCGCGGCCTCTTCCCGATCGGCGGCTCGACCGTACGCCTGCCGCGCCAGATCCCCCGCACCCACGCCCTGGAGATGCTGCTCACCGGCCGCCCCTACACCGCCGCGGAGGCCGAACGCATCGGTCTCGTCGGACGGGTCGTCCCCGACGGCACCGCCCTCGCAGCGGCCCTCGACATCGCGGAGCGGATCAACGCCTGCGGGCCGCTCGCCGTCGAGGCGGTCAAGGCGTCGGTGTACGAGACGGCGGACATGACGGAGACCGACGGGCTCGCCGCCGAGCTGGAGCGGGGCTGGCCCGTCTTCGACACCGCCGACGCGAAGGAAGGCGCCCGTGCCTTCGCCGAGAAGCGCGACCCCGTCTACCGGCGCGCCTGAGGAGAAGCCCATGACCGAAGTGCTGCGTGCCCCGCTGGTCGTCGAGTTCCCCTTCACCCGTTCCCTCGGTCCCGTGCAGAGCGCCTTCCTGACCGGCCTGCGCGAGCGGACCGTACTCGGCGTGCGCACCACCGACGGCCGCGTCCTGGTGCCGCCCGTCGAGTACGACCCCGTCACCGCGGAGGAGATCCGCGACCTCGTCGAGGTGCACGCCACCGGCACCGTCACCACCTGGGCCTGGAACCCGGACCCGCGCCCGCAGCAGCCGCTGGCCACCCCGTTCGCCTGGGTGCTCGTACGGCTCGACGGCGCCGACACCGCCCTCCTCCACGTCCTCGACGCGCCCGGCCCCGACGCCGTGCGCACCGGGATGCGGGTACGGGTGCGCTGGGCGGCCGAGCGCACCGGCGCGATCACCGACATCGCGTGCTTCGAGCCGGACGGGGGGAGCGAGTCCGCCGCCCAGCCGCGCGCCCACAGCGGCAGCTTTCCCGAAGCCGCCGCCCCCGTGACCGGCATCGTCGCCCCGGCGAGGCTCGACTACACCTACACACCCGGCCGCGCCCAGAGCGCCCATCTTGCCGCCCTCGCCGAGCACCGGACCGTCGGCGAGCGCTGCCCGTCCTGCCGCAAGGTCTACGTCCCGCCCCGCGGCGCCTGCCCCACCTGCGGCGTCGCCACCGGCGAACAGGTCGAGGTCGGTCCCCGCGGCACGGTCACCACCTTCTGCATCGTCAACATCAAGGCGAAGAATCTCGACATCGAGGTGCCCTACGTCTACGCCCACATCGCCCTGGACGGCGCGGGCCTCGCACTCCACGGACGCATCGGCGGCATCCCGTACGACCGGGTGCGCCTGGGCCTGCGGGTCGAGCCCGTGTGGCGGGAGGGGGCCCTGCACCCCGACCACTACCGGCCCACCGGCGAACCGGACGCCGACTACGAGACCTACAAGGAGCTGCTGTGACGCGGCACGACGCTTGGTACGGGGCCGCCGGCGGCACCCCGTACGGCAGGGACATCGCCGTCGTAGCCTTCGCCCAGACCCGCCACCGGCGCCGCACGGACGACCTGTCCGAGGTCGAGATGCTGATGCCGGTGCTCCACGAGGTGCTCGGCGCGACCGGTCTGAAGACCGGCGACATCGGCTTCACCTGCTCCGGATCCAGCGACTACCTCGCCGGCCGGGCGTTCTCCTTCACCATGGCGCTCGACGGGGTCGGCGCCTGGCCCCCGATCAGCGAGTCCCACGTCGAGACGGACGGCGCCTGGGCGCTGTACGAGGCGTGGGTGAAGCTGCTGACCGGACAGGCCGACACCGCGCTCGTCTACGCGTACGGCAAGTCGTCGCCCGGTGAGCTCCGCGACGTGCTCACCCGGCAGCTCGACCCGTACTACACGGCCCCGCTGTGGCCCGACTCGGTCGCCCTCGCCGCCCTGCAGGCGCAGGCGCTGATCGACGCGGGCGAGGCCGGGGAGCCGGAGCTCGCCGCCGTCGCGGCACGCAGCCGCCGCGACGCCTCGGCCAACCCGCACGCTCAGCTCCAGGGAGAGATTCCGCTCGGCGACCACCTCGTCCGGCCCTTGAGGGTCTCCGACTGCCCGCCCGTCGGCGACGGCGCGGCCGCCGTGATCCTGGCCGCCGGCGACCGGGCGCGCGAGCTGTCCGACCGGCCCGCCTGGATCCGCGGCATGGACCACCGCATCGAGGCGCACGCGCTCGGCGTCCGCGACCTCACCCGATCGCCCTCCACCCGGCTCGCGGCAGAGCGCGCCGGAGCCTTCGAGCGCCCCGTCGACACGGCGGAGCTGCACGCGCCCTTCACCGCGCAGGAGCTCGTCCTGCGCCGCAGTCTCGACCTCGACGACAGGGTGAGGGTCAACCCGTCCGGTGGAGCGCTCGCCGCCAACCCGATGATGGCCGCCGGGCTGATCAGGATCGGAGAGGCCGCGGCCGGGATCCACCGCGGCGACTCGGACCGGGCCCTCGCCCACGCCACCTCCGGCCCCTGCCTCCAGCAGAACCTGGTCGCCGTCCTCGAAGGAGAGGCCCATGCCCGCTGAGCCCGTGGCCGTCGTCGGCGTCGGCCAGACCAAGCACGTCGCCGCCCGCCGGGACGTCTCCCTCGCCGGACTGGTCCGCGAGGCCGCCCGGCGAGCACTCGACGACGCCCAGCTGACCTGGGCCGACATCGACGCCGTCGTCATCGGCAAGGCCCCGGACTTCTTCGAGGGCGTGATGATGCCGGAGCTGTATCTGGCCGACGCCCTCGGCGCGGTCGGCAAACCGATGCTCCGCGTCCACACCGCGGGCTCCGTCGGCGGCTCCACCGCCCTCGTCGCCGCGAACCTGGTGGCGGCGCGCGTGCACGCGACCGTGCTCACCCTGGCGTTCGAGAAACAGTCCGAGTCCAACGCCATGTGGGGCCTGTCCCTGCCGGTCCCCTTCCAGCAGCCGCTGCTCGCCGGCGCGGGCGGCTTCTTCGCCCCGCACGTACGCGCCTACATGCGCCGCACCGGCGCGCCGGACATGGTCGGCTCCCTCGTCGCGTACAAGGACCGGCGCAACGCGCTGAAGAACCCGTACGCCCACCTCCACGAGCACGGCATCACCCTCGAGCAGGTGCAGGCGTCGCCGATGCTCTGGGACCCGATCCGCTACTCGGAGACCTGCCCCTCCTCCGACGGGGCGTGCGCGATGGTGCTCACCGGCCGGGCCGGCGCCGCCCGTTCGCCCCACCGGCCCGCCTGGGTGCACGGCGGGGCGATGCGCAGCGAGCCGACCATGTTCGCGGGCAAGGACTTCGTCTCGCCGCAGGCGGGCAAGGACTGCGCCGCCGACGTCTACCGGCAGGCCGGGATCACCGACCCGCGCCGCGAGATCGACGCGGTGGAGATGTATGTGCCGTTCTCCTGGTACGAGCCGATGTGGCTGGAGAACCTGGGCTTCGCCGCCGAGGGCGAGGGCTGGAAGCTCACCGAGTCCGGCGTGACCGGGCTCGACGGCGAGCTGCCCGTCAACCCCTCCGGCGGGGTGCTGTCGGCCAACCCCATCGGGGCCTCCGGCATGATCCGCTTCGCGGAGGCCGCGCTCCAGGTGCGCGGGCAGGCGGGCGAGCACCAGGTGGACGGAGCGCGCAGGGCGCTCGGCCACGCCTACGGCGGCGGGGCGCAGTTCTTCTCCATGTGGCTCGTCGGCGCCGAGCCGCCCGCCACCTGACCACCGTGCCACCTGATCGCCCGCCACGTGACCGCCGCGCCACCGTCACGTGTGCCACCGTCACCTGCGGCACCCTGTCCGTGACCGCCCGTCGTCGCTACGCTGACCCGGGAGACGACGCGGGAGGAGCAGGGACGTGGCCGAAAGCACCACCACCACAACCACGCACATGTTTTCCGGGTGGGAGAAGCCGGACCAGAAACCGGACCCGCGGCCGGACCTCGACCTGAGCAACGCGGACTGGCGTTCGGGCACTCAGGGCGCCGGGGACGTGCAGATCGCGTTCGTCGAAGGATTCATCGCGATGCGCAACGGCGGCCACCCCGAGAACCCGTCGCTGATCTTCACTCCGGCGGAGTGGCGCGCCTTCGTGCTGAACGCGCGGGACGGCGAGTTCGACCTCACCTGACGCACCCGGCGCGCCGGGCCCCCTCCCGTCTGTGGGAGGGGGAGCACCGGCCTGCTCAGGCGGACGTGTGCGTCATGTCCCGGCCGGGCGCCGCCGTGCCGTTGATCTTCTCGATGGCCTGCCGGGCGGAGTCGGCGGGGCTGCGCGCGGTCAGCGAGGAGACCGACGTCGCGGGCGGCAGATGCTGACTGCCGGCGGGCGCGGCCGACGCCGCCGTTGTGGTGGTCGTCGTGGTTGCCGTCGCCGGTTTGGCGTGGCCGCCGGAGCGGCTGCGCAGCCGGTGGCTCGCGGCCTCGTCGAGGCCCACCGGCCGCTGCATCTGGGCGGCCAGCCGGCCGGCCTCCTGCCCGAGCGCGGCGACGTCCTCCCAGTGGAGGCGGACCACCAGTCGCAGTTCCGCCTCCCCGTCGGGCAGGGCTTGCAGGGGAGGAGTGGTGCGGTCGTTCATGGGCTGATCCTCACGTCGGTACGGAAACGCGGCGGGGTTCGGCGGGACTCGCGGGACTCGGCGGGACTCGGCGGGAAACGCTCCTCCTCACGGGTCGTCGTTCGCACGCGTTGCCCGTGTGGTGTGGTACGCGCGGGCATCCGTGCGTACAGGGATACGGCAGCGGCGGCCGCTGCGTTCAACAGGCCCCCGGCCCCGGCTCGGCCGAGTCCGCCCGTACCCGTACCATTGCGGTTATGTCCTTCCTCCGCCGCCGCAGCGCCGCCACACCCGCGGGTCCGGACTTCGACGTCCTGGCCATGGACCCGGGGGACTGGCCCGGAAATCTCGGCGCCGGACTGCTGCCCGCCCCGGACGGAACCTGCCAGGGCGTCTTTCTGCGCTACGACCTGTTCGGCGGCCGGGGCCCCGCGATGATCATCGGCAACCTTCCGGAGGGCTCGCCGGCCCGCGAGGTGGCGGAGGACGAGATCCCCTTCGAGGTGGGCCAGCTGCTCGTCGCGCTGGAGAACGAGGAGCCGGTCCATGTCACCGGCGTCGAGGACACACCGGTCATGCAGGGTGACAATCTGCTGATCGTGCGCCGGCTGAAGCTCTCGGAAAGCCGTATCTCCTGCGTCCAGTTCGACCGCAGCGACAATGTGCTGGTCACGATCGCCAGCTGGGACCGGCCCATCACCGACGATCTCTACGCGCTCCTCAAGCCGCTGCCCGCGGAGCTCTTCCAGCAGGGCTGAGCCACACCCCTTCCGCTGAGCGAAACCACCGACCGAAACCACTGCCCGGGGCGCGCCCCGGGGCAGTTTTGTTGTGCGCCCTGCCAAAACGGTCGCCGGATCACCCGGGCGCGCCGGCCGGTCAGGGCTGGCGGCCTACACCCGGACCGCCGACCGCTGCGCCGGCAGCGACAGCCGCGCCGCCGACGTGCCGAGCCCCGTCGGCACGGCCGGCCGCCACGGCGACGCGCGGCCCCGCAGGTCCTCGTCCTTGTAACGCCGCACCTTCCGGTGCCAGTTGAGGATGCCCGCGATCCAGTCCTCGAGCTCCCGCACGTAGGTGCCGAGAGCGGCCCTGCCCTTCTCGTCCAGACCGAACTCCTCGCACGCCACCGGCAGTCCGTGCTCCTTGGTGTGCAGGAACTGCTCCAGCCGGGACCGCATCAGGGCGTCCGTCATCGCGGCGGCCGTGCCTCGGTCGCAGCCGAAGAACGTCTGCACCACCAGCAGCGCGTTGTGAACCTCGCCCTCGTACTCGATCTCCTTCTGGTAGGAGAAGAAGTCGTTGAGGAGACAGGCGTAGTCCATGGCCGCGTTCTCCAGGCCCTTCACGGGCCCGCTCGCGTACAGCTCCGGCGGCAGTTCGCCCTCGTGACGCAGCCGGCACAGACTCATGGTCATGTCCGAGCCGAAGGTGAACCGGCGCATCTCGATGTAGTCGACCGGATCGGGTACCCGGTGCTGGGCCTGGTTGTGGAGCTCCCACAGCCAGCTGTCCAGCATCACGTCGACCGCGCTCCGCAGCGACCGCCGGGCCTGCGGGGACATCGGCCCCGCGGTACGCGCCCAGAGATCGGCGAGGCCGCGCTCCATGGGAGAGAGTGCCAGGGCGGCGCCGGCCGCCGGTTCCTCCACCGGCATACAGGCTTTGAGCCGCTCGTTGCAGAGCCGGGCGGCCTCGAGCTCGCGGGACCGTCCGAAGACCACCGGGTAGTAGTCGTCGCCGTACGTGCCCCAGGTCAGCCACTCGGCGCTGAGCTCCAGCTCCTCCGGCGTGGCGTCCGGGTCGAGTCCCGCGGAGCACAGCGCGAGGTCGAAGCCGGCCAGCTTCGTCTCGTCCCAGATGTCGCCGAGCAGGCCCATCCGGCCCGCCCAGGCGATGGACGCGGCACGTGCGTGCTCCAGGTGAGGGCTGAGCGTCAGCGGGAACGGCGGATCGAACTCGGGCAGCCACGAAGGCCCCACCTGCTGCGGGCGGTGGGTCAGTGTCCGCAGCCGCGCCGCGGCGGGGCGGCCGAACAGCGTCCGGATGTCCAGCGCCGACGTGCCCAGCACCCCCTCGTACGGTGAACGCCCGCTCTCCACGCCCTGGTTCATATAGCGGCTGGAGCGCATGTGCCACTCGTGGCCGCCGGACTGCCAGTCCTGCAGTCCCTTGGTGTAGGCGGCGATCGCCGTGCAGTCCGCCGGGGACAGGACCTCGTGGACGCACAGCGCGGGGACCTCGGTGAGCGCGGTGTTCTCGAACTGCTGGACCCGTGAGGTCAGCAGGTCGTTCACCACCTCCGCCGCCTCCTGCGTGGAGCAGCCGAGGAACCGCTCCAGCACCAGCACGCCGTTGCTGTTCTCGCCCTCGTCCTCCACCTCCCGCTGGTACGAGAAGAGGTCGTTGCGCAGATGCACCGCGTCGGAGAACGAGTCGCGCAGCACCCGCAGCGGACGGGAGCCGGCGACCGACTCCGGCACCTCGGCGCGCGCCGCGTACTCCACCAGACCGGCGGACCAGGGCGCGCCGCCGACCCTGCGGCGCATCTCGATGTACTCCACCGGATTGGCGATCCGGCCGGCGTCGATGTTGACGAGCTCCCACATCGACTCGTTGAGCAGATGCTCCGTGGCCTCGGCGAACCGGGCCCGCCATGCCCGGGACATGCTCGGCACCGTGCGCCGCCACAGATCGGCGAGCCCGGCCTCGACCGGATTCGTCGGCTCCGGGGTGCCCTGCGCCAGGTCCATCGGCATGAAGGCCGGCAGCCGGTCCAGATACTCCTTGCCGCCCCCCAGGTCCTGGCTGCGCTTGAAGACCTCCAGGAAGTGGTCGTCGAAGAAGAAGACCCATACATACCAGTCGGTGACGAGGCCGAGGGCCTCCGCGTCGCAGTCGGGGTGGGTGTACGCGCACAGCAGGGCGTAGTCGTGCGCGTCGAGGTCGCTCTCCTCCCAGATGCCGGAGCCCTCCAGCATCCCCCTCGCGCGCGCCCACTTCTTGGCGTGCCGCCGTGCCTCCTCGACATGCGGGTTGAGGCGGGCCGGATACGGAACATAGAAGTCCGGCAGTACGAATGGCTGTGCCATCTGCGCCAGGGCCTTTCGGGAGCAGCCGCGCACCAGGCGCGGACCGGTCATGACGGCTCAGCCCTACCCTTGGCCCGAACGGCCCACGCATTCCGGCGATTAGTCGGACAATCGGGCTGGCTGGGGCGCCACCAACCCCCCGGACCGGTGGCGCCCCGCGGTCTACCGGAGCACCCGCACATCGGCCTCCTTCACGAAGGCCACCCGGTGCCCGAACTGGATCTCGTAGTACATCTCCTGGCCCCGCACCACCCGGTGGCCCGCGGTGTCGTACGTGGTCGCGTACAGATACTCGCCCGGCACCCGGTCGCCGACCACGTACTTCTGCCCGGCGAGCAGCTTGTACGGCAGCGGCGACTGGGCCTGTACCGGAACGCCCGCCGGATACGCCGACGCCTCCGGGTACGCCCTCCCGTACACCGGCGCCTCCGCGAGACCGTCCCGCGGTGTCAGCACCGCCTCGCGCGCGCCGACCGCCGTCGGCTGCGTGCGCGGATTGTGGAACCACGCCTTCTGGCCCAGGTACCAGATCGCCGTCCACTCGCCCCGGTGCTCCGCCACCGCGTACTGCTGGCCCGTCGACGCGCGCGCCCCCGTGTCGTTCACCCCGGCCGTCGAGTCCTGGCCGCCGGGGCGCAGGCCGACGTCCTTGACGAGCGGAGCGCTCTCGCTCGGCCCGGTGTGCAGCCGTACCGCGCCCGAACCGTGCGGCGAGCACGCCTCCCCGGCCTTCAGGCAGCCCGTGTAGAGCGGCTGGTGCTCCGTGTACTCGGGACGGATGGTGACCACGGCGCTGTCCGGCCCCGCCTGCGGTGTGAACGGCCTGCCCAGCAGCTGGAAGTAGTGCGCCCAGTCCCAGTACGGCCCGGGGTCGGTGTGCATCCCGCGGATCGTCGCCGCCGTCGTGCCCGGCACGTTGTCGTGGCCCAGGATGTGCTGCCGGTCGAGCGGGATGTCGTACCGCTTGGCCAGGTACCTCACCAGCCGCGCCGAAGCCCGGTACATCGCCTCGGTGTACCAGGCGTCCGGAGACACCAGGAAACCCTCGTGCTCGAGACCCACCGACTTGGCGTTCACGAACCAGTTGCCGGCGTGCCAGGCGACGTCCTCGAGCGGGACGTGCTGGGCGACGTGCCCGTCCGACGAGCGCAGTGAGTACTGCCATGACACGTACTTCGGGTTCTGCACCAGCTTCAGAGTGGTGTCCCAGGTGGCCTCCGTGTCATGGACGACGATGTAGTCAACCGACTGCGACGCGGGCCGGTTCCCCTGGTCGTGGTTGCCGTAGTCGCCGTCGCCGAACTCCTCGTACGGAGCCGGGATCCACTCGCACGCCACCGTCCTCGGGCACTCGGTCCTGCCCGCGTCGGCGGTGCGCAGGCCCAGTCGCCGCACCTGCGTCCGCTCGGGTTCCACCGCCGGCTGCGGCGCGAGCGCCACCCGCTGACCGCTGTCCGTGGTCCGGGACTGCCCGGTGCGGATCACGTCGAAGACGTCGTCCGCGTACGCCGTCGCGGTCGCCACGTCGTCCGCGCCCGAGTACCTGGCCACGGCGCCGTACCAGTCCGCCGGGTCCTGGCCCGCCGGCCCGCCCAGCTCGCGCTGCGCCTCCGCGAGCAGCGCGGCACCGCCCCGTACGTTGGCCGCCGCGCTGTCCCGCAGCTGCTCCGGGCCGATGCCCGACACCTCGGCCGCACGCTCCAGCGTCCGCAGCCGCGGCGGCAGTTCACCCGGCTCCGGCAGCGCCGCCTCTGCGACGGAACGGGCCGGCCGCGCGTCGTCCCCGCGGGCGTCCTCCGCGCCGTGCGAATGGTGCGGCGCCTCGGCCAGCGCCGTCCTCGCGTCCGTCAGATGCATCGGGCCGTAGCCGCCGGTGACACTCGCCGCGCCGCCGTGCCCGTCCCACCGGGACTGCAGATACGAGACGCCGAGCAGCACACTCTCCGGCACCCCGTACTCGTCGGCCGCGGCGGCGAAGGCCCCCTGCAGCGAACCGGCCGGGGCCCGCTCCGCGGTCGCCGAGGGTCCTGCCGACACCAGCGGCAGCAGCAGGGCGGCGCACGCCACCACGCCTGCCGTCGTCAACGCGCGCCGGCGGCGGGCGCGGCCCGGCCGTGGGGGAGTCGATCCTTGCAAGGCAGCCTCCAGTGACGAGCTCCGACGAGCTTCGGTGACGTGCTCCAGTGACGAGTGATGCGCAATGGGACCTGCGGGCCGGGACAACGCCCCATGGGTATCGGCTCGCGAACGATCCGTCAATCATGCTCGTTGGCAAGGAATTTGCACGTTAGCCCGCGTGTCGGCGTACTTTCGCGGCGACGGCGCGCGGGCCTGCGGCGCGTCAGTGGCATGGACCAATGACCGGCATCCCGCACTGCGGGCAGCGGCCCGGAATGCAGCGCTGCGCGCCCGGTGCGTCGGCACCGGGCGCGCAGCGCGCATCCCCTCTGCGGTGGGCGGTCAGCGCGTGCCGACCGCC
The DNA here is from genome assembly GCF_053591995.1 of Streptomyces sp. NPDC002835. Taxonomy (NCBI): domain Bacteria; kingdom Bacillati; phylum Actinomycetota; class Actinomycetes; order Kitasatosporales; family Streptomycetaceae; genus Streptomyces; species Streptomyces sp. NPDC002835. The sequence goes on from NZ_JBSFUW010000005.1 coordinate 94,328, forward strand.
GCCCGCACGGCCCTGCGGGCCATCGCGCAGTCGTCGTGCAGCCGCCGCAGCAGCAGCCGCTGCTCCTCCCCGGCCGACGGGCCGGGCTGCGCCTGGCCGGCCGGGACCGGCTGCGCCTCGCGCATGGTGCGCTGCACCGCGGTCTCGTAGGTACGGATCTCCCGGGTCAGCACCAGCATCAGGTTCACCAGGAAGGCGTCCCGTGCCGCGGTGCCCGGCTGCTGGGCGAGCTGGCTGATCTGCCGGCGCGCCGCCGGGGCGTCACCCAGCACCGCCCACAGCGTCGCCAGGTCGTAGCCGGGCAGATACCAGCCGGCGTGCTCCCAGTCGACCAGCACCGGACCGGTCGGCGACAGGAGGATGTTGGAGAGCAGGGCGTCCCCGTGGCAGAACTGCCCCATCCCCTGCCTGCCGCCGGCCTGGGCCAGACCGTGCAGCAGCTTCTGCAGGTCGCCCAGATCCCGGTCGGTGAAGAGCCCCAGCTCGTGGTAGCGCGAGATGCGCGACCCGTAGTCCAGCGGCGCGTCGAACATCCCGGCCGGCGGGCGCCAGCTGTTCAGCCGCGCGACCGCGCCCAGCACGGCGCGCACGTCCGCGCGCGGCGGGGCCTCCATCGGGTGGCGGGTCAGCGCCGCCGGACGTCCCGGCATCCGCTCGATCACCAGGGTGCAGTTCTCCGGGTCGGCGGCGATCAGCCGCGGGACCCGCACCGGCGGCCGGTGGCGCACGAAGGCGCGGTACGAAGCTATTTCGTGCCGCAGTCGCTCGGACCAGGCCGGCGATTGGTCCAGTAAGCACTTGGCGACCGCCGTGGTTCGCCCCGTCGTTCCGACGATCAGCACGGATCGTCCGCTGCGGCGCAGCACCTGCACCGGATTGAACTCCGGACAGATCCGGTGCACCGACGTGACGGCCTTGCGCAGCTGCGCGCCCTGGGGGCCGGACAGGTCGATCCTCCCGCTGAGGGGCCGGCCGACGGGCCCGGCCTGCCTGCGGGCACGGCCGGCGGGCTCGGAAAACGGTCCGGTGCCGACCGTGAAGGCGCTGCGCTGCTGGAGCCGAGGAGGGGCGGACACGGAGGACGATGCTGTGTACATGGGAGATACAGATCCCTTCGTGTGCCGACAGTGGCATGCGCTGCCCCGCCCTCATATGCCAAGGGGAACACCCTGGGGAATGTGCCCCGGCAGAGGGGGCGAGGTGGCGCTTTCCTACCTGACACCGGGTCGCGGGTGGCACACCATCTGGCGAACCCTGGCGAACCCTGGCGAATACTCGCTCGCCCCATGACAGCGCGTTACTGTCAACTCAGCCGAGAACCTGGGGGCTTGACGTGAGCAGAGAACCCAACGCCCGCCTGTGCGACCTGTTCGGCCTGGCCGGCTGGTCCAAGGGCGAGCTCGCAAGACTCGTGAACCGGCAGGCGGCGGCCATGGGCCATCCGCAGCTGGCGACCGACACCTCGCGGGTCCGGCGCTGGATCGACATGGGGGAGACCCCGCGCGATCCCGTGCCGAAGGTACTGGCGGCTCTGTTCACCGAGCGACTCGGTCGTGTCGTGACCATCGAGGACCTCGGGTTCGCACGGAGCGGGCGAGTGGGTAAGCGGCGGGACGTCCAGGGCACCGACAACCCTGACGGTCTGCCATGGGCGCCCGACCGTACGGCGGCGGTCCTCACCGAATTCACGGGAATGGACCTCATGCTCAACCGACGCGGCCTGGTGGGCGCCGGCGCGGCACTTGCCGCGGGCTCAGCACTCAGCAGCGCCATGCACGACTGGCTCAAGACCGACCCGGCCTCCCGGGCCGCCGCACACTCCTCCGACCTCCTGCACGCCGACCCCGCCGGGTACGACCGGTACGAGGCCGCTCCCATCGGGTCGCAGGAGATCGAGGCGCTGGAGCGTTCCGTCGAGGTGTTCCGCGCCTGGGACGCCGCTCGCGGCGGCGGCCTGCAACGCAAGGCGGTGGTGGGACAGTTGAACGAGGTGGGCGGCATGCTCGCCTACCGCCACCCTGACCATCTCCAGCGGCGCCTGTGGGGCGTCGCCGCCAACCTCGCGGTGCTGGCGGGCTGGATGTCCCACGACGTCGGCCTCGAACCCACCGCCCAGAAGTACTTCGTCATCGCCGCCCACGCGGCCCGCGAGGGCGGCGACCGCCCACGCGCCGGTGAGGCCCTGTCCCGTGCCGCGCGCCAGATGGTCCACCTGGGCCGCCCCGACGACGCGCTCGACCTGATGAAACTGGCGAAGACCGGCTCCGGCGAGCAGACCCTGCCGCGCACCCGTGCGATGCTGCACACCATCGAGGCGTGGGCCCAGGCATCCATGGGCAAGGGGCAGGCGATGCGCCGCACCCTCGGAGAGGCCGAGGAGCTGTTCGTCTCCGACAAGGGCGACGTACCGCCGCCCAGTTGGATGCAGATGTTCGACGAGGCGGACCTCCACGGCATGCAGGCACTGGCGTACCGCACCCTCGCCGAGCACGACCCGTCGGCGGCGGGCATCGCACAGAAACACGCCAAGCAGGCCCTGCAGTTGCGCGAGGGCGGCCGGCAGCGCTCGAAGATCTTCGACTACATCTCGCTGGCCTCCGCGTGCTTCATCGCGGACGACCCGGAGCAGGCCGACCGCTACGCCCGGCTCGCGCTGGTGTCGATGGGGGAGACATCCTCGCACCGGACCTGGGACAGGCTGCGCGAGATGTACCGCCTGACCGGGCAGTACGCGGGCTACTCGAAGATCGAGGACCTGCGTGAGGAGATCGAGATCGCCATGCCGGGCATCAGCCCCGCGGCGAAGCCGGGGAGCACGGGGATCTAGCCGGCGGTCCCCGGTGCTCCGGTGACCGGCATCCGGCCGCCGAGACCTGCTTCAGGCGACGACCCGGGCCACGATCACACAGGCGTCGCCCTCACGCTCCTGCTCACCGAACTCCTCGGCGATCGCACGGACGCAGTCCTGCGCGTCCTCGGCCCGGGCGAACCGCGCTGCCAACGCCGTCAGCCGGTCCGCGTCGGACTGCGACGCGGCGCTCGTGCGGGTCAGGCCGTCGGTGTGCAGCACCAGCAGATCACCCGGCTGCAGGGCGACTTCGGCCTGCTCGTACACCGCCCCGCCGGTCGCGCCGAGCAGCACACCCTCCGGTGCCGGGAGCGCCTGCCCCGTACCGTTGCGGAACAGCAGGGGGGCGGGGTGTCCCGCCTGCGCCCACGACAGAGTCCTGGTGGCAGGGGCGTAACTGCAGCACACCGCGCTGCCGAGGGCCGGCTGCGCGGAGGTGTCCAGCAGCTGGTTGAGATGCGTCATCAGCGGCCCCGGCCGGATTCCGGCCATCGCCATGCCGCGCAGCGCGCCCAGCAGCATCGCCATGGAGGACGCGGCGCTCACGCCGTGACCGGTCAGCTCGCCGACGCTCAGCAGCGTCTCCCCGGTCGGCAGGGGCATGGTGTCGTACCAGTCGCCGCCGGCCAGCACTCCGGTCGAGGAGGGCAGGCAGCGCGCCGCGACATCGAGCGACGCCGTGCCGGGTACGGGGCAGCCGCTGCGGCGGGGCAGCACGGCCTCCTGCAGCTCGGCCGCGAGCCGGCGCTCCGTCTCCTCCATGTGCTGCTGCCGCTGCAGCCAGTCACGCGTCTCCCGCACCGCCCGCTGGCTGCGGCGCAGTTCGCTGACGTCCCGTAGGACGGCCCACATCGACGCGGTGCATCCGTCCGCGTCGAGCACCGGCTCGCCCATCATGTGCACGGTGCGCACCCGCCCGTCGGGCAGGACGAGACGGAACTCGCCGTCGATGGGCCGGCCGTCCACGAGGCAGTCGGTCACCATCGCGGTCAGCAGCGGCTGATCCTCGGCGAACACGACGGACGGCAACTCGTCCAGCGACATGGGGCCGTTGCCAGGATCGCGCCCCAGGATCCGGTACAGCTCGTCGGACCAGCTCACCTCGTCGGTGAGGAGATTCCACTCGGCGCTGCCGACCCGGCTGAGCAGCGAGCCGGTGCCCGGCGTGCCGGGCGCGTCGTACTCGGCGAGCTCACGGGCGAGTTCGTCGGCGGCCTGCTGGGGGAGCCCTTCCTTCAGTTGCCCCAAGTGGGCTCCCAGGTCGTCCAGGTGATGGAGCGCCAGGTCGCACAGGGCGCGCTGCCAGCGGCCCCGCGGATCGTCCTCCGCGGAGGCGCTGTCGGGGCGCACCGCGTCGACGTCTCCGCGGAGGCGTCGCGTCCGCGAGATCAGCGCGTCGACGGTTCCGCGCTCGGGCGGTTGAGCGGTTCGGTCCGCGAACACATGGGACGGCATGTCGTACTCCGATACAAACGCGGCCACGGCCAGGGTATGGGACAGGGACCGGATACGACTGTTGCACAGCAGGCAATGGGCCGTAAGCCATTTGGCGACACTCGATCCGGTGGTGCCTCCGGCATGTGCCACAGGCCCCCGGATCCAGGGCGAACGGCCATTGTCAGTGGTGGGCGGCAGTATGTTCGACATGACGACTTCACCTGCCGTTACTGCCGCTCCCGCCGCCGTGGTCGCCGACGCCGCCGCGTACGAGGCGGCGGTCGAGACCGCGACCCGTGCCGCCTCGGCGTACTACGAGACGGGCGAGAGCCCCCTGGACGACGACGCGTACGACCGCCTGGTGCGCGGCATCGCGGCGTACGAGCAGGAGCACCCCGACGAGGTGTCACCGGCCTCCCCGAGCGGGAAGGTCGCGGGCGGCGCGGTCTCCGGCGACGTGCCGCACACGGTGCCGATGCTCTCGCTCGACAACGTGTTCTCCCCGGAGCAGCTAGTCGCCTGGACGGCCTCGGTGGAGCGCCGCACGGGCCGGCCCGTCACGGCGTGGAGCGTCGAGCCCAAGCTGGACGGTCTCGCCGTCGCCGCGCGGTACGAAAAGGGGCGCCTCACCCGGCTCATCACCCGCGGCGACGGCACGGCCGGCGAGGACGTGTCGCACGCGATCGGCACCATCACCGGCCTGCCGAGCCGGCTGACCGAGCCCGCGACGCTCGAGATCCGCGGCGAAGTGCTCATGACCGAAGAGCAGTTCGAACGGGCGAACGCCGCGCGGACCGGGCACGGCGGCGCGCCCTTCGCCAATCCGCGCAACGGCGCGGCGGGCAGCCTGCGCGCCAGGGACCGCGAGTACACGGTCGAGATGACCTTCTTCGGCTACGGGGCACTGGCCCTGCCCGGTTCCGGCGACGAGCTCACGGCCGGGCTCGGTGGGTGGGCGCACAGCGAGGTGATGCGCCGGGTGGCGGGTCTCGGCGTGCACACCGCCGACAGCACCCCGGTCGCCCCGCGCACGCTGGCCACGGCCGAGGGGATCCAGGTACGCATCGAGGAGATCGCCGCCGCCCGCCCGGACCTGCCGTTCGGTATCGACGGCATCGTGATCAAGGCGGACATGGCAGAGGACCAGGCGGCGGCCGGCTTCGGGACCCGGGCGCCCCGGTGGGCCGTCGCCTACAAGCTGCCCGCCGTGGAGAAGGTCACCACGCTGCTCGCCGTCGAGTGGAACGTGGGCCGCACCGGCATCATCGCTCCGCGCGCCGTGCTCGAACCGGTCGAGATCGACGGATCGACCGTCACCTACGCGACGCTCCACAACCCGGCCGACATCACCCGCCGCGATCTGCGCACGGGCGACCGGGTGATGGTCTACAAGGCGGGCGACATCATTCCCCGCATCGAGGCGCCCGTGGCCCATCTGCGCACCGGCGCGGAGCAGCCCGTCGTCTTCCCCGAGGTGTGCCCCCAGTGCGGCTCCGCCATCGACACCTCAGAACAGCGCTGGCGCTGCGTCCGCGGCCGCGACTGCCACGCCGTCGCCTCCGTCTCCTACGCGGCCGGGCGGGACCAGCTCGACATCGAAGGACTCGGCACCACCCGGGTCGTCCAGCTCGTCGACGCCGGCCTGGTCCGCGACTTCGCCGACCTCTTCGGCCTTACCCGCGAGCAGCTCCTCGGTCTGGACCGGATGGGAGAGACCAGCACCGACAACCTGCTGGCCGCCATCGCCACCGCCAGGACCCGCCCGCTCTCCAGGGTGTTCTGCGCCCTCGGCGTACGGGGCACCGGCCGCTCCATGTCCCGCCGGATCACCCGCCACTTCGCCACGATGGAGCGGATACGCGCCGCCGACGCCGAAGCCCTCCAGCAGGTCGACGGCATCGGCGTGGAGAAGGCCCGCACGGTCGTGGCCGAACTGGCCGAGCTGGCCCCGCTGATCGACCGCCTGATGGCCGCGGGCGTCAACATGACCGAGCCCGGGGCGACGTACCGGCCCCCGGCGCCCGAGGACGCGGCCGCCCCGGAGGACGGCCAGGACAACCCCGGCACACCCACGGAGACGGCACCGGCCACCGGCCCGCTGCACGGCATGACCGTCGTCGTGACCGGCGCGATGACGGGCGCACTGGAGAAGCTGAGCCGCAACCAGATGAACGAGCTCATCGAACGGGCGGGCGGCAAGTCCTCCTCCAGCGTGTCCAGGCGCACCTCCCTCCTGGTCGCCGGGGAGAACGCCGGCTCCAAGCGGGACAAGGCCCAACAGCTCGGCACCCGGATCGCGACGCCGGACGAGTTCGCCGCGACGGTGGCGGACTTCCTCGACACGGCGGTGTGACAGGGGCGGGACCACGCGCAGGCTGCGCCTTCGGCGGGTGAGGTCCGTCCCGGGGGTCCGCGCAGGCGGGCGGAGCCCGGGACCGGGCGGGTCATACTCGTTGTATGACGTCATCCCTGACAGCGAACGGCACCGGCGGGCGGCGGGGCGACCGCGGCCCGGGCGCCCCGGGGATCCGTCGTGCGACCGGGGCGGATGCCAGGCGGCTCACCCGGATGGTGCGGCGGTCCGGCGCCTACCAGGACCAGTACGCCCCGATGGTCGCCGGATACCGCGTCGGCCCGCACTACATCGAGGCGCACGAGGTGTTCGTCACGACCGACGACAGCGGCCGAGTCCTCGGTTTCTACTCCCTCGTCCTGTCGGCGCCCGAGCTGGACCTGATGTTCGTGGCCGACGACGCGCAGGGGCTGGGCATCGGCCGTCTGATGATCGAGCACATGGCCGGCCGGGCACGGGCGGCCGGTCTCGACGCCGTCCGCATCGTGGCGCATCCGCCCGCCGAGGGCTTCTACCTGAGCGTGGGCGCCCGGCGCACCGGCACCGTCGAGGCCCGGCCGCCGGCCGTCATGTGGGACCGCCCGGAGCTGCTGCTGCCCGTCGCCTGACCAAAGGCCGCCGGCCACTCCACGGTCAGGCGCTCAGCGGCCGCGCGGTGTCGCGCCCCAGGTGGGTGACCCCGGCGGCCGCGGCCCCCGGCACCCCGATCTGGTGGAAGCCGAGCCGGTCGTAGAACGCCCGCGCCCCCGTGTTGGCGTTCACCATGCACAGATGCACCCGCGCGACGCCCCGCGCGTGGAGGGCGCCGAGCAGCGTGCCCATCAGCTCTCGCCCGTGGCCCCGCCCCTGGAAGTCCGGCAGCAGATCGATGTGCAGATGCGCCGGATACCCGGCGGTCTCCGGCGTGAGCATGTGCTCGGGGCGGTGCAGCAGCGCCGTCATGTCGTCACTCGAGGTACGTGTGCCCTCGTCGCCGGGGCCGGGCTCGGGGAACCGGTCGCGCACCCGCGGCAGCCACTGCTCGGGGAACGCCTTCACGAACCGCGGCGTGTCGGCGGCGCCCAGCACATAGCCGACGGCCCGTCCCCCGCCGTCGTCGAGGACGAACGCGAGTCCGGCTCCAGATGCAGATACGGGGCCGCGAAGATGCTCGGCATCAGCTCCGGGTCCGGATACGTCTCCCGCGAGTCGCCGCCCGCGTCGGCGGTGCGTACGCAGATGTCGAAGACCGCGGCACGGTCGGCGGACCGGTAGGGGCGCACATGAGGCATGCCGTGATCATTCCTGCCCTGGGAGCGCTCCCGCAACCCTCTTGACGCCCGGCTGAGGCTCGACGATGTGCGGTGGACGGTCGGCGGCTCGAGGGCTGAGCCGGGCCCGGGCGGGAGCACCCGGGCCCGGGCGGGAGCGTGATCAGGAGGCGGGCGGCGGGGCCGGCTGCGCCAGCGTCAGGCTCACCTTGTTGCCGTCTCCCGGAATGATCAGATTGATCAGCGGAGTGGCCAGCAGGCAGTGCTCGAACTTCGGGATGGTGTACGTCCCGGAGAGCGTTCCGCCCCTGAGCGCGTTGAATCCCGGATCGGACGTCAGATTGAGCACCGCCGGCGTCTCCGTCCGGCAGGAACTGCCGACCGGCGTGGGAATTCCGGCGACCTTCAGGTTTTTGAGCTGAAGGGTGAGTTTCGTGGTGGTCTTGAGGGCGCCGGTCTTCAGATCGATCGTGCCGGCCGTCGGCTCCGTCTCGACGAACTCCGTGGTGACGCTCACGGGAATCGCGCCGAGCATCTTGAACGAGCCGGGAGCGGGCGGCAGTTGGGTGTTGGCCGAGAGCGTTCCCGCCCTCAGGTCCGCGGTCACCTCCAGCACACCGGGCCCCAGTGCCAGATCGGACCCGGTGCCCGCGAGATGGGTGGTGCCGGTCAACGGGTAGTCGAGGCGGATCGGCACCGCATGGGCGGATCCCGAGGTGGCGGCGACCAGCCCCAGCCCCGCGGCGAGGGCGACGGCCGCTCGGACTAAGACTCTTCGGCCTCGGAACGGCGCGGACTTCGGACGATTCATCAGGGCTCCTGAATTCGGCGCCACGAGCAGGGCACGCGGCGCAGGGAAAGCGGGAACGGGAAACGTGAACGTGAAGAGGAACGGGAGAGTGCTGTCCGGCGCCGGGGGAGTGGCGCTCGGAATCGCGAAGAAAGGGCGTGGCAGAAAAGCCCCGGGGTTACTGCCGAGAATGGAACAGGTCACTCGCGCCGCCCCGGGCCCGCTGCGCGAGAGAGACGTTACGGACGGGTAACCCCACGGGCAAGAGCGGAAATTGAACTTCCCCGGCCTGAGCCGGCGGGTCCCCTCTTCTTGTCGTCCCGTCAGTAGGCGGCCCCGGTTTCTTGTCCCCGGGTGAGCGCCCGCAGGCCGTACCATGGGCCGGGATCATCAAGGGGAGCACATGATCAACGACGTCGAACTGGCCCATCTCCAACGCTGCGTGGACCTCGCGGCCGAAGCGGTCGAAGCCGGAGACGAGCCGTTCGGCTCGGTTCTGGTCGCGGCCGACGGGACCGTGCTCGCCGAGGACCGGAACCGGGAGACGTCGCTCGCCGACCCGACGCGCCACCCCGAGTTCGCCCTCGCCCGCTGGGCCGCGTCGAACATGACCGCACCGGAACGCGCCGCGGCCACGGTCTTCACCTCCGGCGAGCACTGCCCGATGTGCGCCGCCGCCCACGGCTGGGTCGGCCTCGGGCGCATCGTGTACGCGGTCTCGTCCGTACAGCTGGGGCAGTGGCTCACCGGCCTGGGGGCCGGGCCCTCCCCGGTGCGGGCCCTGCCGATCCAGGATCTGGTCCCCGGCCTGGAGGTGACGGGCCCCGTACCGGAGCTCGCCGACCAGGTGCACGAACTCCACCGCCGCTTCCGCGCGGCCCGCGCCGGCTGACCGCTCCGCTTCCCCGCGCCGCGGGACGGACGCGTCGCGTGCCCGCCACCCCTCACGACGCAGCCGTCACGCGCCCGTTCCCCCCGGCGGCAGGGGCTGTTCCGTCCAGATGACCTTGCCGTCCGCCGTGTAGCGCGTCCCCCAGCGGTCCGCGAACTGCGCGACCAGGAACAGCCCGCGGCCCCCCTCGTCGGTGGTGGCCGCCTGCCGCAGATGCGGCGAGGTGCTGCTGTGGTCGGAGACCTCGCAGATCAGGGCGCGCTCCCGGATGATTCGCACCCGGATCGGCCCCGCGGCGTACCGGATCGCGTTGGTGACCAGCTCGCTGAGGATGAGCTCGGTGGTGAACGCCTCGTCCTCCAGGCCCCACTCGGTCAGCCTCTCGGCCACCGCCGCCCGCACCCGGGACACCGCCGACGGATCCGACGGCACGTCCCACTCGGCGACCTGCCCCGAGTCCAGCACCCGGGTGCGTCCCACGAGCAGTGCGATGTCGTCGCGCGGCCGCTCCGGCACCAGGGCGGCCAGCACCGTCTCGCAGGCATCCTCCGGGTCCTGCCGGGCGTGCTCGGCCAGGGTGCTGCGCAGCAGCTCCAGCCCCTCGTCGATCTCCCGTTCCCGGTCCTCCACCAGCCCGTCCGTGTAGAGCACCAGCCGGCTGTTCTCCGGCAGTCGCAGTTCGAGGGTCTCGAACGGCAGACCGCCCAGCCCCAGCGGCGGTCCGCCCGGCACGTCCGCGAACTCGGCGGTCCCGTCCGGATGGACGATCACCGGCTGGAGATGCCCGGCCCGCGCCATGCTGCACGTCCCCGACACCGCGTCGTAGATCGCGTAGATGCAGGTCGCGCCGGTGACCCCGGCGTCGGCGCCGTCGTCGGTCTCGTCCTGGTCGATACGGGCCACCAGCTCGTCCAGATGGAACATCAGTTCGTCGGGCGGCAGGTCCAGGCTGGAGAAGTTGTGGACGGCCGTACGCAGCCGGCCCATCGTCGCGGCGGCATGGAGCCCGTGCCCGACGACGTCCCCGACGACGAGGGCCACCCGTGCCCCGGGCAGCGGAATGATGTCGAACCAGTCGCCGCCCACACCGCCCAGTCCGCCGAGGCCGGCCTGCGCGGGACGGTAGCGGTACGCGACGTCGAGGGCGCTCTGCTCCGGCAGCACCCGGGGCAGCAGGCTGCGCTGGAGTGTGACCGCCATCGTGTGCTCGCGCGAGTAGCGCCGGGCGTTGTCGACACTGACCGCCGCGCGGGCGACCAACTCCTCCGCCAGCGACAGGTCCTCGTCCTCGAACGGCTCCGGATGGCCCGCCCCGCGCCAGAACATGGCCACGCCCAGGATCACGCCCCGCGCCCGCAGCGGAACCGCGATCATCGAGTGGATCCCCTGCTCGATCAGCATCCGGGCCCGCTCGGGGTCCTGCTCCTGCCAGCCGGACAGGCCGGCCAGGTCCGCCTGCAGCACCGCCTCGCCCCGCCCGAGCCCCCTGCCCATCGGCGTGACCGGCGCGAACCGGATCGTGTGCCCCAGCGGGTAGAGCGCCGTGTCGCCGGAGCCGCTGACGGCGGAGCGCCGCATGTCGGTGTCCGCTCCCGTGGCGGTGGGCTCCTCGCCGCGCAGCACCGCCTCCACCAGGTCGACGGTGGCGAAGTCGGCGAACCGGGACGCGGCGAACTCGGTGAGCTCCTCGCACGTACGGACCACGTCCAGCGTCGTGCCGATCTCCGCCCCCGCGTCGTAGAGCAGCCTGAGCCGCCCTCTGGCCACGTCGACACGGCCGGTGAGGGCCTGGAGCTCGGTGGTGTCCCGCAGGGTCGCGACGCTGCCGGGCGGCCCGCCGCGCTGGTCGGTCGAGCGCTGGTTGACGGCGATGAGCCGCCGGCCGACGGGGAAGACCTCGTCGGTCACGACGCGGCCGGAGGACAGCAGACGCGTGGCGACCGGATCGAGGCCCAGCTCGGTGACCGGCACCCCCTCCACGTCCGGCGGCAGGCCGAGGAGCCGCCGCGCCTCGTCGTTGGCGAGCACCAGGCGGCCGTCGCCGCTCACGATGATGACCCCCTCGCGGACGGCGTGCAGGACCGCGTCGTGATGTTCGTACATCCGGGTCATCTCGGCGGGGCCGAGGCCGTGGGTCTGACGCCGCAGCCGTCTGCTGACCAGGGCCGTGCCGCCCGTGGTCAGCAGCAGTACGCCGCCCGCGGCGCCGAAGAGGAGGGGGAACTGCTCCTCGACGACACCGCTGACATGTTCGATGGTGATGCCGGCGGAGACCAGGCCGACCACGGTCCCGTCGCGTCCGGTGACCGGGACGATCGCCTGGACGAGCGGTCCGATCGTGCCGGTGATGCGCTCGGTGAACACCTTGCCCGCACGGGCGTTGCCGAGATCGCCGACGAACTTCTTGCCGATCCGGTCCGGCAGCGGATGGGTGTAGCGGATGCCCTCGGTGTTCATCACCACGATGAAGTCGACGCCGGAACGCTCGCGGGCCGCCTCCGCCCTGGGCTGGAGCACCGCGGTGGGATCGGGGCTCTCCAGTGCCTGTTCGATCCCGGGGGAGTTGGCGAAGGTCTCGGCGACGGCGACCGACCGGTTGCGTGCCTCGCGTTCGCTGCCCGCACGGGACTGGAACACGAGCGCCGCCATGGCCGCGGCCACGAGCAACACCACGATCGCCACCTGCAGGAGAAAGACCTGACCGGCGACAGTTCGCATCCTCAGAACCGAGCGCGGGCGGCCGTAGCGTCCGGCCATGAATTCTTTCTACACCTCCGCCTTGAGCTGGGCGAACCGCGCACGGCGGGGCGTGGACGGCTCCATGCCCGCCCTGCTCGGGGCTCAAGCATGCCAACGGAGGTGACGGTGACCAAGGTCTTTGCGGAATCTCGGGGGAAGCGGAAATGCCGATGCCCGCTCGGGCACGGCTGCGCACCCCCCTGGGGTCGGGGACGCGCGCCTGTATGAGCGGTCGTCAGCACCCCAGGCGGCGCGGCGCTACTGGTAGGGCAGTTCGTCGTCGTCCGTCACATGGACCGCTGCCTCCTCGGCTCCGGCGGCGCCGCCGTCGATGCCGACGTCGCGGGCGACCACGTCGCTCGGCCGCCGCGGGGCCGGGTCGTCGGCGGGCGTGAGGCGTCCGGAGCGTGGACCGCCGGCCTCCTGGTCGACCGGCTCGCCGGCGCCGCCCGCCAGGTCGCCGATGCCGTCGCCCCGTGGCTCCTCCACGTCGGGGCGCTCCTGCGCGAGGCGCTGGTCGAGGCTCTCGCCCTCCTGCTGCTCCTCACCGGTCGTGCCGTGCTTGCCAACGCCGAGCGGGCGCTCCGGCGGGGAGTAACCCTCCACCATCATGTCGTCGAGTCCGCGCTCGCCGATCACGTTCTCCATGTCGAGGTCGTCGCTCGGAGGGTTCTGCACGTCGGAGTGGACCGGCTGGTAGACCTCGTCGCCCTGCGCCTGATCGCGCTCGGCTGCTTCGTCGGACATGGAGTCCTCCCTTCCTGGGGGTGAGTGCGGCTGCTGCGGCGGCGCGGTCGGACGCGCGACCGGTCACAGGATCATGACCAGCGCGTACGCCAGGAAGAAGGCGGCGAAGACCGCGACGACGATGCCGATGGCGATCATCGGGCCCATGGCCCAGCCGCGCGACTGGTCCCCGCGCGGGCCGGTCTCGGAACCGGTGCTCCCCTCGCCGGGCGGCGTCTCACCGGGTGGCACCGTGCCACCGGGCCGGACGCCGGGAGTGTTCCGGGGGTCTGGATCGGGGCTGTGACTGTTCATACCGGCCGGGTGCCCGAAATCTCCCGAGTCAACAGTCCGGATTTCGTCCCCGCCGCACACGGGTCCGCACCGGTCGGTCACGCGGTCTTCAGCGGGTCGTGCCCGAGCGTCATCAGCCGGTGGCGCGTGCCGGTGTCCTCGGCCGCCGCGGCGCCCTGCTCCTTCAGCTGCGCCTGCACGGTGTCCACCACCTCGTACATCACCCGCACGTCGTCGTCGGTGAGATCGGTACGGCGCTTCCGCAGGATCGCCAGGACGTGCCGCCCCGTCGGGGAGCCCGTCCGGTCCGGCAGTGGTTCGGTGTCCTCGCCCGCGTCCTGGACCTGGAGCCAGGCGCTCAGCTCCTGCGAGGTCATGTTGACGACGCCGTGGAACTCCTCCCACAGCGCGTCGAGCTCAAGGGCGTTGGTCATCGTGGGCCTCCCGCTGCGAGTACCGCCGGGCGGCCCGGGTACCCGGCGGGCACAGAGGCGAACCTGCCGGACGGGAGGCGAGGACGGTGACCGTCAGCAGTGCGAAGGAAGCGGGGGAGGGCTACGACGCGGGCCCGTTCCTCCCACGGCGCGGCGGCCTTCCGGCGCTGCGCGGCGCCGCGGAGGGCTGCCAGGGATGCCCCCTGTTCCGCAACGCCACACAGACCGTGTTCGGCGCCGGGCCGTCCTCCGCACGCGTCGTGGTGGTCGGGGAGCAGCCGGGTGACCAGGAGGACCGGCAGGGGGCGCCCTTCGTCGGCCCGGCCGGCCGGCTGCTGCACGACGCGCTGGAGGAGGTGGGCATCGACGCGGACTCGGCCTACTTCACCAATGCCGTCAAACATTTCAAGTTCGCCCCCGCCGCCCGCGGGAAGCGCCGGATCCACAAGCCGCCCAGCCTGCGGGAGATGTCCGCGTGCCGGCCTTGGCTGGCCGCCGAACTGCGCACCATCGGACCCGATCTTGTGATGGCCCTGGGGGCCACCGCCGGCAAGGCCGTGCTCGGCGGTTCCTACCGGGTCTCCGAGCAGCGCGGGCTGCTGCTTCCCCTGCCGCCGTGGGACCAGCTCGGCCGCGCCGACGTCTCCGGCGCCGCCGGGCTGCCGCCCGAGGAGGCCGCCGCCCACGGCTGCGTCATCGGCACGCTCCACCCGTCGGCGGTGCTGCGGGCGGACGACCGCGAGGCGGCGTACCGGGGGCTGGTCTCCGACCTGCGGATCGCGGCGGACGTGCTGGCCGCCTGAGCACCCGCCGGGCGCGCCGGGACAGGCGGATACGATCACGGCGGCCGCCCGTGAGGGCCGGCCCGCCCGCCACGACCCGACAAGGACCGGCATGTCCCGCAGCACCGCGCAGCGGACCACCGAAGTGGCCCGCGCGGTCACCGACGTCCTCCAGCCCCGCAACGTGCTGCTGGTCGGCATGCTCGGCATCGGCCTGGCCGCCGCCGGCAGCTGGACCGGTCTGCCGTGGGGCCTGCTGGGCGCGCTGTGCGCCGGGATCGTGCCCGCCGCGTACATCGAGAGAGAACGCCGCCGCGGCACCTGGGGCGACCGGCACGTGGTGGACCGCCGGCAGCGCGCCCCCATCTTCCTCGTCATCCTCGGATCCATCGGCGTGGGCTTCCTGGTGATGGTCCTCGGTGACGCCCCGACCGGCATCCTGCTCGCGATGACGGCCCTGTGGGCGATGACCGTGGTCCTCCTGGCCGTGAACACCGTCTGGAAGATCAGCGTGGACTCGGCGGTCGCCTCCGCCGTCACGGCACTGCTGGCCTGTGTCCACTCGCCGTGGTGGACCGCCGCGTACGGTCTCGTCCTCGCGGTGTGCTGGTCCCGCGTCGCGCTCGGCTATCACTCGGCCGCCCAGACCGCCGCGGGCGCCGGACTCGGCGCCGGCACCGCCGCGGCGTTCCTGTTCGCGTAGAGGACTTCACGCGGACGCCGGCGCCGACAGGCCGGTCACGCGGCCGGCTTCATGCCGTCGGCTTCACGCGGCGTCCTTTACCCGGCGGCCTTCACCCGGCGGGCCCTTACGCGGCCGGCTTTACGCGGCCGCAGCGGCCGCACGCCGGCTCCTGAGGTCCTCGACCGCACGGCGGGTCTCCTCCGCGGTCAGGTCCGCGTTGATCGCCGCCCCGGCGCGGACTCCCGCGGCGGCGGCGCCGATCACCTGCAGGCTCATGTCCGCCACGTTCCCGGCCACCCACACGCCCGGCGCCTCGGTCGCCCCGGTCGGGTCGGCGGCGATCCGTGTGCCGATCACCACGCCGCCCATCTCCTGTTCGCTCATCTCGAGCCCCAGCCCGGTGAGGAAGCCGGCGCGGGCGGCGAATCGGGGGGCGACCACAAGGGCCTGGCACGCGATCACCTTTCCGCTGTCGAGGACCACCCCGCTGAGCCGGCCGTCGGTCACCTCCACGGACGCCACCCGGCCGTCGACGACCGCGACGCCGCGGGCGGCCAGCTGCTCGTACTCGTCCTCGTCCGGCTCCGGACCGGTGTGCAGGAACAGGGTCACGTCCTCGCTCCACTGCCGCCACATCAGGGCCTGGTGGACCGCCAGCGGGCCGGTGGACAGCACCCCGATGAACCGGTCACGTACTTCGAACCCGTGGCAGTACGGGCAGTGCAGCACCTCGTGCCCCCACCGCTCGGCCAGGCCCGGTACCGGAGGCAGCTCGTCGACCAGGCCGGTCGTCACCAGCAGGCGGTCCGCCTCGACCGTCGCCCCGCCGCCGAGCACCAGGCGGAACCGCCCGTCCGCCAGGCGTTCGGCACTCTCCACGGCGCCCCGGACGAACTCGCCGCCGTAGGCGCTCACCTGGGCACGGCCGGTCGCCAGAAGCTCCGACGGCGCCACGCCCTCCTGCCCCAGATACGCGTGCACGTGCCCGGCCGGCGCGTTGCGCGGCCGGCCCGAGTCGAGGACCAGGACCGAGCGGCGGGCGCGGGACAGCGACAGGGCTCCGCTCAGCCCCGCGGCCCCTCCGCCGACGACCACGACGTCGTAACGACCGCGCTCAGGCACGTCCGGACCGGTCGTGTTCTGTTCTGCTGCTGTGGACATGTGATGTACCTCCGTTTCACCCGAGATACTCCGCCGACGGCAGCTGGTGCGGCAAGTTTCGTTGCGGAAACGGCAATCTCTCGCGCGGTCACTCCCCGCGCGGCAGCAGCGGGCCCAGCGGGCCGAGATCGATGTTCAGGTCGCCGGGCTCCAGGCCGAACTTGTCCCGCAGTACGTCCATCCGGTCCTCGAGGAGCATCAGTGTCATGCCGATGCGTTCCTCCTGGTCCTCCGTGAGCTCCCCGGTGTCCACCCGGCGCAGCGCCTGCCGCTCCATCAGCTGCCGCAGCAGCTCGACCACGGTCAGTACCAGCGCGGCCAGGTCGCGTTCCACGGTGTCCGGGTCGAGCTCCACCCGGCGGTGCTGGGTGCCGCTCATCGGTCCTCCTCCGGCCACGGCGACGGCACCCGCGGGCCCACCGAGCTGATCAGGGCCTTCAGGTCGATCCGTACGAGGTCCACGTCGGCGATCCGCAGAGTCACGTCGCCCGCGATGACGACGCCGCCGGCGAGCAGCCGGTCCAGCAGGTCGACCAGGGCCAGTTCGCGCCGGGCGAGCGGTGCGGTGTCGTCGGGGACCGCCGTCATGCGCCGACCCGCCCCTCGTCGTGCGCGCCGTCCTGTGCGTCGTTCTCCGCGTCCGAGAGGTCGGCGAACGAGTACGGCACCCACGGGCCGGTGATCTCCACGCTGACGCCGGCGTCCCGCGGCGTCAGCCGCTCCACGTGCCCCACGAACGCCTCACTGTCCTCCTGGCGCACCAGGAACGCGGCGTTGAGCACGTTGACGCCCTCGGTCCTGGCCAGCTGCCCGCTCTGCGGCCGGTGCAGCCGCTGCGCCTCGGCACGGCCCGCCAGCTCCGTGTGCAGCCGCCGGGCGACATCGTCCGCACGTGCCCAGGTCCGCTCCCGGGACTGCCGGCTCCGCAGCCGCCGGCGCAGGTAGTCCCGGCCCGACGACGGCGTCACCTCCGCCGGGCGACGAGGCTCGGCGGCCGATTCCGATTCCGGCTCCGGCTCGGCCGTCGCGTACAGCTTCACGCCCCACTCGACGCACCCCCCGAGCCGGTCGAGGTTCTCCGCGAAGAGGCGGGCCCCGTCGCCGAGCAGGCGGCGCACCCCGCTCTCGCCGCGGCACACGGTGGCCAGCCGCAGCGGCACCACATCCGTGACGTCGCCGACGGCCCGCACCACCGACTCGTGCGCACGGGCGGTGGCGGCCAGCCAGTCCAGGTCCTCCAGGCGGTCGCGCAGCGGCGCCTCCTCGAAGTCCTCCGCCCGCACTTCGCTCACCACCGCGAGCAGGCCGTCGTGCTCGACCGTCCGGACCCGGGCGCCGCCGACGCCGGTCGCGGAGGGTGGTACGGCGTCCAGGGGAGGCCGGGCCACCGCGTACACGTACAGCAGTCCGCTCATGACCGCTCCCCTTCCTCACGGGCGCCTTTCTGTC
Organism: Streptomyces sp. NPDC002835; assembly: GCF_053591995.1. NCBI lineage: Bacteria > Bacillati > Actinomycetota > Actinomycetes > Kitasatosporales > Streptomycetaceae > Streptomyces > Streptomyces sp. NPDC002835. The sequence continues at coordinate 112,168 of NZ_JBSFUW010000005.1, forward strand.
GCTCGGGCCCGGCGGGCCCCGCGAGCGCCTCGAGTTCGGCGACCCGGCGCTCCAACTCGGTGTTCCGCTGCTCCAGTTCCCGCTTGCGCGCGCCGGAGGAGAGGGCGGGGTCGTGTTCCCACCAGTCGATCCCCATCTCCTTCGCCTTGTCGACGGAGGCGACGATCAGGCGCAGTTTGATGGTGAGCAGCTCGATGTCGAGCAGATTGATCCGGATGTCACCGGCGATGACGATGCCCTTGTCGAGGACCCGTTCGAGGATGTCCGCGAGATCGGTTCCGCCGCCGGAGTCGTACGGGCCGGGAAACCGGCCGGTCGCCGTCGTCATGGTGGGCCGCCCTCCGGTGTCAGCCGCGCGAGGAGCTCGTCCTCGCGCCGGTCGAACTCGGTCTCGTCCATCTCGCCCGCCTCGAACCGCTCGACCAGCTCGGCGAGTTCGCGGTGGACGACAGCGGGGTCGTAGTACTGCCGCTCCGCCTCCGCGACCACCTGCCGCAGCACCCACGAGGTGCCACGCACCGGAGCGAGGGGCAGCAGGAACACTTCTCCCAGGAGGCCCATCGCTCACTCCACGAAGCTGTACGGGGGCAGCGGGCCGTTGATCTTCAGCCGCAACTGCGGGTTGTCCCGCTGGAATTCCTGCGCGGCCATCAGGAACTCCTCCGCGCGCTCGCGTTCCACGAGATACGACAGATTGGCCACCCATCCGGAACTGTCGGGCCCGGGCGCCGAGGCCGCCGCCGTGTCCGCCAGCGCCCGGTGCACCTGCTCGCGGTCGAGCTCCTCGCGCCGGCGCACCGCCGCGACGATCAGCTCACCCAGGCGCAGCTTCTCCTCCTGGCTCCCGCCGCCGGCGGCCTGCTGGGCGGCGCCCATGGCCCGCAGCTCGGGGTCGTCGGCCAGGACCTGGTGCAGCACCGCCTCCTCGTCGTGCTCGGCCTTCACGTTGTACTCGGCCTTGCCGTCGACCGCGTCGAGCCGCTCCAGATAGTGCTCCTCACGGTCGGCGAGCGCCGCGGCCACCGTCTCGTCGTCGGCCGACACGCCGCCGAACCGCAGGGGCAGCACGGTCCCCGCCGCAGCCGCCTCAGTCAGGACGTGCTGATGCGCGAGCAGGTCCCGGCGCTTGGGCCGCAGACCCTCCGGCGCGTCGCTGACCAGGGCGGCGAGCCTGCCCCGGCCGAGCACCCGCACCGGCCGGGGCGGATCGCCGACGCCGCCGGTCCTGGAGGCGCGTTCCAGCTCGGGGGAGTTGCGGGCGATCCCGTAGACGTACGTGTTCACTCCTGCTCCTCCTTCCGGCGGGCGCCGCCGCTGCGCCTGGCCCGTGGCCTGGACTCCTTCTCCTCGTCGTCGTCGCTGCCGCCGCCGAAGACGTCCGAGATGCTCTGCGCCGCTCCGGCGAGGGCGCCCTTGGACTTGCCGCGGGCCCCCGACTCGGTGATCTCGCCCACCAGATCGGGCAGCCCCGGGTCCTTGCGGTTCCCCGCCTCCAGGTCGAGGCGGTTGCACGCCTCCGCGAACCGCAGATACGTGTCGACGCTCGCGACGACGACGCGCACATCGATCTTCAGGATCTCGATGCCGACCAGTGAGACTCGGACGAACGCGTCGATCACGAGCCCGCGGTCGAGTACGAGTTCCAGCACGTCGTAGAGTCCGGAAGTTCCGCGGCTGCCCGCGCTTTGCTGTGCCGGGACAACGGTCATTGCTGTGATGCCCTCCCTGTGTCGAGCCCTGTGTCGTCGAGCGCTGCTTGTCGAACGGTGTGTTGTCGAGCGGTGTGTGCGGGGGCGCCGGCTGTCTCCTCGGCGCGCGCCGGTACGTGAGCCGGGCACAGTGGCCGGACTCAGGAGGAGGGGCGGTCCGCCCGTCCGCGTTCGTAACGCCGCGTCCGCCGGTAGGACGTCAGTTCGCCGTCGCTGTCGACCTCGACCTCGTAGGAGGCGAGGAGACTTGTCGTGTCGGGGACGCGGGCCAGCTCGAGCACTTCCACCACGAGCTGCCAGCCGTCCGGTGTTCGGGCGAACGACGACACACTTTCCGCGGCCATTCCCGTCAGCTCCGCGAGCTGCTCCCGGGCGGTGCGGAGCACGTCGACCGATCTGATACTCCGGCGCCGGCGCTGCGATGCGCCGTCGGTGTCGTGGGTGTTGTCGATGGTGTCGATGCCTTCGTCGGGTTCGTTGGGTTCGTTGGGTTCGTTGTGTCGGCTCTCTGCGGTACGTCCCATGGTTGCCTCAGGGCGCGGGTATCCGGAGCCGTCGCTCCCAAACCCCGACCGGTCACAGAGAGTATTTATTACTGTTCATCCTTAAACAGTTATTCGTCCCGATATGCACCAATGCAGTGCCGGACCAGGGGTACCCGCACGGAGACAAGATCGGCATCGTCTGACGCAGGAGGAGTCTTGAGTGACATCTACGGCCCCGACCGCAGGGACCAGAACAAGACCGCGGCAACAGCGAGCGCAGCGCAGGAGAAGGCGGCGCAGGGTACGGAGGTGGTCACGGAGCACGCCTCGAGCGTGGCAGGCACCGCCAAACAGCAGGCGGCGGGAGTGGCCGGCGAGGCCCGCTCCCAGGCCAGGGATCTGGCGGGCCAGGTAAGCGGTCAACTGCGCGACCAGGCACAGTCCCAGACCCACACGCTGGCGGCCAACCTCCAGCGGGTCTCCGACGACCTGAGGCAGATGAGCGACCACGCCCGGGAGGGATCCGCGGCGGCCAATGCCGTGCGCCAGGTGGCGGACGGCGGCGGCCGAGTGGCCTCCCGGCTCGAGGAGCGGGGGCCCGAAGGGCTGCTCAGCGACCTCGAGGGCTTCGCCAGGCGCCGGCCCGGCGTGTTCCTGGCGGGTGCCGCGCTGGCAGGCTTCGCCGTCGCCCGCGCCGGCAAGGGCGTCAGCGCCGCCGGCTCCGACGGCGGCGGCCGGAGCGATTCCGGATCGGAGCCGTACGGCGGCGACCGCCCGGCGCAGCGCCTCGCACCGGCCGGCACGGCCGCCGGCGACACCCGTTCCGAATCGTCCCGCGCCGGATTCGGACAGCCGGATCCCCAGGACACGTACGGACAGTCGCAGCCGCCGCACTACACCCCCGGCAGCACCCGCGGGGAGCCCGGGCCGGTGACGCCGCACACCCCGCCCGCGTACCCGCGCAGCCGGGACGACGGAATCCCGCCGGTACAAGGGAGTTGAGCCGTGGCCACCATCTATACGGACAAGGCGCCGCCAGCGACGGACCGCCGGACGCGGCCGGGCAGCCCGGTCGAACCGGAGTCCGTCCAGCCGTCCGCCGGCGAACCGACGGTCGGTGAACTGGTCGGCGAGATCAGCAAGGACGTGTCACGACTCGTCCAGGAAGAGATCCAGCTGGCCAAGGCGGAGATGAAGGAGGAGGCGACGAAGGCGGGCAAGGCCTCCGGCATGCTCGCCGGCGCGGGCTACGCGGGGCACCTCGTGCTCCTGCTGGGCAGTCTGACGGTCGTCTTCGCGCTCGCCAACGTCATGGACTGGGCCTGGGCGGCACTGATCGTGACCGCAGTCTGGGCCGTGGTGGGCACGGTGCTCTTCGTCCGCGGCCGCAAGCAGATGCGGAATGTGAACCTCAAACCCGAGCAGACCGTCGAAACCCTGAAGGAGGACGCCCGATGGGTACGCAACCCGACGAGCTGAGAAGCGAAGTGGAACACACCCGGGCACATCTGGCCCGCAATGTGGACCTCCTGGCCGACCGGGTGGCACCCCGCAGGATCGCCCGCCGGAAGGCCGATTCGGCCCAACAACGACTCAGGGGCATCAAGGAGCACATGATGGGCTCGGCCAAGGAAACCAGGAGCGGCATGTCCTCGACCGCGCACAGTGTCGCGGACACCGCGGGACAGGGCGCCGACGAGATGAGCGAGAAGGCGAAGGCCACAGCGGGCAGGGCGAAGGACACCGCGACCGGCAAGGCCAAGGACACCGCGGGCAGGGCCAGGGAGACCGCCGGCCAGCTCGGCAGCACCGCTCAGCAGGCGCCCGCCCGGATGAAGCAGCGCACCCAGGGCAGCCCGCTCGCCGCAGGCGTCATGGCCTTCGGCGCGGGCATGCTGGCAGCGGCGTTCCTGCCGTCGTCGAAGGCGGAGGAACGTGTCGGTGAGCAGCTGCGCGAGCACTCGGGCGAGCTCCTCGAACCGGTCAAGCAGACCGCCCAGGAAGTGCAGGAAGGGTTGCGGGGCCCGGCCAACGAGGCCGTGGAGGCTGTCAGGTCGGCGGCGCAGGACGCGGCGCGGACGACGAAGGACGAGACCCGCAGCGCCGGGCAGGACACGGCTCAGGACTTGCGCGCGGTGGGCAAGGACGAGACCCAGCGGCGCGAACCGTAGTCGTACGCGTACACGGGCCCGTCCCCCAGGGCGCTCGTACGGAACGGCCGGCCGTTGTCGTCGATCCGTACGGTGCCGGTCCTTCCGCCACTGGACCACCGCAGCTCCAGGTGCCAGTCGCAGTCGCACGTGACGGCACTGCCCGCGACCAGCAGCACCTCGGGGTCCGCGGCCGAGATCCGGTACGGGAAGGAGACGGCGGGGATCGGCTCACCGGCATCGTTGCCCGCCTTCGGGCGGGCAACGGGCCGTGGCGTGTCCAGGTTTACGTCGAACAGACGGGGCGTCAGCGACCCGCCGCATCCGTTGTCCATGCGGTACGCGGCGCGCTGCTCAGGGGCCCGCCGCTCGGTGACGCGTACATGGAGCGATTCGAGCACCACGGCCCGGCGGCCGTTGCCCTGCAGCGTGATCCGGACCTGGGTGTCCGCCCCGTGCACCGAACCCAGCGACCGGGCCCACCGCTCGGCGTCGGCCGCGGCCGGCGGCGCCGGGACACGAGCAGGGTCGCGGCGCACGAGGTAGATGTGGCCGCAGTTGTTCTGCCAGACGTGATCGTCGGTGACCCAGGTGAAGGGCGCCGCCTCCGCGGGCGGGGGCGGGGACGAGGGCGCGCCGGGCGTGCGCGGGGTGGTGAAGCCCCCGAAGTCGAGCAGCAGGGCGAGGGCGACGACGGCAGCGCCCAGGGCGGCGGCATACGCGGGGCGACGGCTGCGCCGTAACGGGGGCGGTGGTGGCGCGGTGACGGCGGTGTGCCCGGCCCGCTCAGCCTCCATCGGGCGGGAGCCTGCCGGATCGCCCCCGGCCGCGGCGGCTTCCGTCCCACCGGCGACGCCGTCCGCGAACGAGTCGCCCGCGTCTGTGTCCCCGGCGCCCGCGCCCGTCGTGCCCGCCCTCCCCCCGCGTTCCTGGCGCTCGTTCCGCTCCGCGTCGGCCAGGACCCACAGCCGGTGCAGGGCCACCAGTTCCTCGCCCCGGCACCCGCAGAGCCCGGCGAGGCGCTCGACGGGAGCGAACTCCGTCGGAAGCGTCCGCCCCGAGCAGTACCGGTGCAGCGTCGACGCGCCGACACCCGCCCGGCGCGCCAGCGAGCCGTACGTCCGTCCCGAAGCCTCCCGCAGCTCGCTCAGCCTCCGTGCGAACGCCTGCCCCGCCGTGTCCCTCGGCCCTTCCACCACTCCCGCTCCTCCCCGCCGCCCGTTTCAGGAAGCGTTTCACCCCACTCGACAAAGCCCACGTCAACGGGGGTGGAATGGTTCCACCGTCCCCCGACGGCCGTCGGTCCTTGCAACCGCCCCGTACGCGGCGCACGCTGGCGACCGATCAGCAAGGGAACCACCGGCAACGGACCGACCAGGGGGAAACACCTGCCATGAAGCACATCCGCACCGCCGCCGTGACGACCGCGGCCGTGGCCATGACCGTCGCGTCGCTCACGGCGACCTCGGCCACCGCCGCATCCGCCCCGGCGTTCCTCTCCGCGTCCGAACTGCCCGCGTCCTCGACTCCGTGGACCGCCGACCCGGTCCGGCCGGGCCCACCCGAGTACTCCATGTGCACGGAGGGGGTCGCTCCGCCGGCCAGGACCCGGCACCGCGAATTCAGGACCGAGCTGGACACCACCGCCCGCCAGACGACCACGGTCGCGCCCACCGTGGCCAAGGCCAGGGCCCTCGCCGCCCAGCTCCGCCGCTCGGTCGCGACCTGCCTGGAGCGGCTGGAGGCCCAGTATCCGGACATCGAGGGGGAGACGCTCCACCACGGCGTGATCGACGTCGAGGAGGGCGCCCACGTCTACAGCATCGACACGGCCCATCCCGAGGTCGGCGCGACGGACATCGCGCTCCTCGCGGTCGGCCGTGACGGCCGCACCGTGACCGTCGTCGAATGGGGCCGGCTGGGCGACCTCGACGGCGCTCCGCTGGCGGGCTTCAAGCAGACCGCCCGTACCGCCGTCGCCAAGCTCCACTGAACCCGGCTCCCGGACCGGTCGCACCGCCCCGGGTCCTGCCCCCGCACCACGGGGGTTGGGGCAGGACCCGGACCGGTGGTGCGGCACGACACGACGCTGCCCGGCCGGTCGGCACTCCCACGGGAGTGGCGACCGGCCGGGCAGCGTTTCCGGCCGGCTACTTCGACGGGTAGATGTCGCCGCCGCCCATGCTGCTCTCCTGCTCGCTCTGCGACTCCAGTCGCTGCGCCTTGTCCTGCAGCCGCTTGCGCTCCTGCGGGTCCGTGGCACGCTCCGCGGCCTGCTTCAACTCCTGCGCCTTCTCGCGCATCTGACGGGCACGGCCGCCGGACTCACCTGCAACGCTCATGATCATCGCTCCTTGCGGTAACTCGGAAGAGCGGGCCCGACCAGCGAACCAGCGACCGGCGGAAACCGCATCCCGTAGCGTCACTCACCGTGACCGCCGCGCGTCCGCACCGTCTCCGGCAGGTCGCCCGATGGGCCCAGCGACGGGCGCGCTGCGCCGGAGGGAACGGCTCGGTGTGACAATCTCGCCCCGCTGCGCTTTCTGCGGAAGGAGAGGGACCATGCGCCGCTTGACGTGGCTTCGGCCGTCCCGAGCCGCCCTGCTGCCGGTGTGCGGGGCGGCGGTGCTCGCCGCCGTGGTCACGGTGGCGTGGCCGGAGCCGGACGGGCCGCGGAAGACGGGCCCGGACGGCACCGCCGTCGCCGACCGGGGCCCCGCCGACACCGCGGACTCGCCGCCACCGGCCGCCGGGCGTGCCGTCAGGAACGACGCGGCGAGGATCGCCGACCTGGTGAACGCCGAACGCGTCAAGGCGGGTTGTGCCCGGCTGTCGGTGGACCCGAGGCTGGAGAAGGCGGCCCGCGCCCACGCCGACGACATGGCCGCCCGCGGCTACTACCGGCACACCGGCCCTGACGGCCGCGACGGCGGTGACCGGATGACAGCCGCCGGCTACGCCTGGAGCCGGTGGGCGGAGAACATCCACAAGGGCCCCACGGACCCCTCGGCCGTCGTCACCGGCTGGCTGCGCAGCCCCGCCCACCGCGACGCCGTCCTGGACTGCCGCTTCAAGGACGTGGGCATCGGCGTGAAGCACGGGCCCGGCGGCCCCTGGTGGGTCCAGGACCTGGGCTCGCGCCGAGGGGGTCGATAGCCGGGGGGATCAACAGCGGCGCTCAGTAGTAGCCCTTCTGCCCGTCGAGCAGCTCCCGCATCGTGTCCATGTGACCCGCGTGCCGGGACGTCTCCTCGACCATGTGGATCAGCATCCAGCGCAACGACGCGGCGCCGGAACGGAAGTCGGGATGCCGTCCGGCCTCGTCGAGCGAGTGCGCGGCGATGATCTCGTTCGAGACGGCACACTGCCGCGCGTACTCGTCGAGCAGCCGCGCGAGCGGAATGCCGTCGACCCGCATGTCCGCGTCCTCGGGCTCCTTGGTGAACTGCGGTCCTTCTGCCGGGCCGCCCAGGAAGAGGACCTCGAACCAGGTGTGCTCCACCCAGCGGAGATGGGACACCACACCGGCCATGGTCATCTGCGGCGACGACGGCAGCACGGAACGGTGGGCGTCCTCCTCGGACAGCCCTTCACACTTGTAGTGGACGATCGCGCGCTGCAGGTCCAGCCATCCGACGAGCTGGGTGCGCTCATCCGCGGTGAACGGCGGTCGTATGCGGGGTGGCAGCGTCATGGGCGCCGACGGTACCGGTCCGGGCGTCGTCGGCGCACCTCTTTTCCGGTCGCCCCGGGGAGGCGGCGACGACGCCGCCCGCGGCCTTCGCCCGGCCGGTGCCCGTCCCACGGGAGCGGTCGGCGGCGGTGCCCACGGCGACGGCGTTCGCGGTGACGATCACGGCGACCGCCGGCCACGACGCCGGGTCGAGGTGCTGGCCGAGCACGACCGTGCCGATCAGCGCCGCGAAGACCGGATTGACGCTCATTGAAGATGCACGTGGACGACTGGCTCGGCACCATCGCCACCGGCCGCTGCGTCGGTGTCCCCCCGCAGGCGACCGCCGCGCAGTACCGCCGCGACGGCATCACCTACCGGCCCCTGCGCGACGCCGGCCCCGTCCCCGTCCACCTCATCTGGCGCCGGCACGACCCCCATCCCGCGACCCACGCCGCCGTCGCCCTGCTCGCGGAGCTGTACGCCAAGAACGGCTGACGCGCGCGGCCCTGCGCGAGCGAGGGGCGTGCGGCGTCGTCACAACGACGCTGCACGCCCCTCGGTCAGTGGGCCCGGTCGCGCCGCCTCACGGCGCGATCTCGATCAGCAGGTCACCGGCCTCCACCTGCTGGACCTCGCCGATGGCGACCCGCCGCACCGTGCCGGCGCTCTGCGCCGTGATGGACGCCTCCATCTTCATCGCCTCGATGGTGGCCACGGTCTGACCCGCGCTCACCGACGCGCCCTCCGCGACCTGGAGGGTGACCACGCCCGCGAACGGCGCCGCCACGTGACGGTCGTTGCCGCGGTCCGCCTTCTCCGCCGCCTTCACCGTCGTCGCGACGGAGTTGTCGCGCACCGACACCGGGCGCATCTGGCCGTTCATCCGGGTCAGCACGGTGCGGAACCCGCGCTCGTCGGCCTCGGAGATGGCCTCCAGCTCGATGATCAGCGTCACGCCCGGCTCCAGGGTGACGGTGTGCTCGCTGTCCGGCTCGAGCCCGTAGAAGAAGTCCTTCGTCGACAGCACCGAGGTGTCGCCGTAGTGCTCCCGGTGGGACTCGAACGACTTCGCGGGGCCGGGGAACAGCAGCCGGTTGAGAGTGGAGCGCCGCTCGTCGCGCAGGCCCCGCAGGTCGTCCTCGGACAGCCGCGGCGGCTCGGCCTGGGGCGGCCGCGCCTCCAGCGCCCGGCTGCGGAACGGCTCCGGCCAGCCGCCGGGCGGGTCGCCCAGCTCGCCGCGGAGGAAGCCGATGACCGAGTCCGGTACGTCGAACTTCTCCGGCGACGACTCGAAGGCGTCCGCCGAGACACCGGCGCCCACCAGGTGCAGCGCGAGATCGCCCACGACCTTCGACGACGGCGTCACCTTCACCAGACGGCCCAGCATCCGGTCCGCCGCCGCGTAGTACTCCTCGACCAGTTCGAACCGGTCGCCCAGGCCGAGCGCGATGGCCTGCTGCCGCAGGTTCGACAACTGGCCGCCGGGGATCTCGTGGTGGTAGACACGGCCGGTCGGCGAGGCGAGCCCCGACTCGAACGGCCGGTACACCTTCCGCACCGCCTCCCAGTAGGGCTCCAGGTCGCCCACGGCCTGCAGGGACAGACCGGTCTCCCGCTCGGTGTGGTCGGTGGCCGCGACCAGCGCCGACAGCGACGGCTGGCTGGTCGTGCCCGCCATCGACGCCACCGCGGCGTCCACGGCGTCGACGCCGGCATCGATCGCCGCGATCAGGGTGGCGAGCTGGCCGCCCGCCGTGTCGTGCGTGTGCAGGTGCACGGGCAGGTCGAACCGCTCCCGGAGCGCCGTCACCAGCGTGCGCGCGGCGTGCGGACGCAGCAGGCCCGCCATGTCCTTGATGGCCAGGACATGGGCCCCGGCCTCCACGATCTGCTCGGCCAGCCGCAGGTAGTAGTCCAGCGTGTAGAGCTGCTCCGCCGGGTTCGACAGGTCGGCCGTGTAGCAGAGCGCGACCTCGGCCAGCGACGTCCCCGTGGCCCGTACGGCGTCGATCGCGGGACGCATCTGCGAGACGTCGTTCAGCGCGTCGAAGATCCGGAAGACGTCCATGCCGGTGGCTGCGGCCTCGGCCACGAACGCGTCGGTCACCTCCGTCGGATAGGGCGTGTAACCCACCGTGTTGCGGCCCCGCAGCAGCATCTGCGTGCAGACGTTGGGCACGGCCTCGCGCAGCGCGGCGAGCCGCTCCCACGGGTCCTCCGCGAGGAACCGCAGCGCCACGTCGTAGGTGGCGCCGCCCCAGCACTCGAGGCTGAGCAACTGCGGTGCGGTACGGGCCACATGGGGCGCCACGGCGAGCAGGTCCCGGGTGCGCACCCGGGTCGCCAGCAGCGACTGGTGGGCGTCGCGGAAGGTGGTGTCCGTGACGGCGACGGCGGTCTGGGCCCGCAGCTCCTCGGCGAACCGCTGGGGTCCGAGGGCGGCCAGCCGCTGCCGGGAACCGTCGGCCGGCGGTGCCGTGAGGTCGGTGGCGGGCAGCTTGTCCGCCGGCTCCACGACCGAAGGCCGCGGCCCGTGCGGACGGTTGACGGTCGTCTCCGCGAGGTGGCCGAGGATGCGGCTGCCGCGGTCGGCCGGCGGCCGGGTCCGCAGCAGGTGCGGCCGCTCGTCGATGAACGACGTGGTCACCCGGCCGGCCTGGAAGTCGGGGTCGTCCAGCACGGCGCCGAGGAACGGCAGGTTGGTCGCCACGCCCCGGATGCGGAACTCGGCGATGGCCCGCCGGGCCCGCCGGACGGCGTTCGTGTGGTCGTGCCCCTCGCAGGTCAGCTTGACCAGCAGGGAGTCGAAGTGGGCGGAGACCGACGCGCCGGTGTGCACCGTACCGCCGTCGAGCCGTACGCCGGGGCCGCCGGGGGAGCGGTAGGCCGCGATGGTCCCGGTGTCGGGCCGGAAGCCGTTGGTCGGGTCCTCGGTGGTGATCCGGCACTGCAGCGCCGCACCCGTCAGCGTGATGCTGTCCTGCGTCAGGTTCAGTTCGGGCAGCGTCATGCCGGAGGCGATACGCAGCTGCGCGATCACCAGGTCGCGTCCGGTGACCTGTTCGGTGACCGTGTGCTCGACCTGGATGCGCGGGTTCATCTCGATGAAGACGTGGTTGCCGCGCCCGTCGACGAGGAATTCCACCGTGCCGGCGTTGACGTAGCCGATGTGCCGGGCGAACGCGACGGCGTCGGCGCAGATGCGCTCCCGCAGCGCGGGATCGAGGTTGGGCGCCGGGGCGATCTCGACGACCTTCTGGTGACGCCGCTGCACCGAGCAGTCCCGCTCGTAGAGATGCACGACGTTGCCGTCGGCGTCGGCCAGGATCTGCACCTCGATGTGCCGGGCGTCGATCACGGCCTGCTCGAGGAACACCGTCGCGTCGCCGAAGGCGGAGCGCGCCTCGCGCATCGCGGCCTCCGCGGCCTCCCGCAGGTCGGCGGGCTGCTCGACCCGCCGCATCCCGCGGCCGCCGCCGCCCGCGACCGCCTTGACGAACACGGGGAAGCCGATGTCGTCGGCCGCGCGCACCAGTTCGTCCACGTCGTCCGTGGGAGCCGACGACTTCAGTACCGGGACGCCGGCCTCACGAGCGGCCGCCACCGCCCGGGCCTTGTTGCCGGTCAGGTGCAGTACCGACGCCGGCGGCCCCACGAAGGTGATGCCGGCCTCCTCGCACGCGGCGGCCAGCTGCGGGTTCTCGGACAGGAACCCGTAGCCGGGGTACACGGCGTCGGCTCCCGCACGGCGCGCGGCCTTCACGATCTCTTCCACGGAGAGGTACGCGCGCACCGGATGGCCGGGCTCGCCGATCCGGTACGCCTCGTCCGCCTTCGCCCTGTGCAGCGAGTTCCGGTCTTCGTGCGGGAACACGGCCACCGTCGAGACACCGAGCTCGAATGCCGCTCGGAAGGCCCGGATCGCGATCTCACCGCGGTTGGCGACCAGTAGTTTGCCGAACATCTCGCTCCGTCTCTGTGGTGGCCGCACGGATGCCCGGGCGACCGCTGTGTGACATGGGAACGCTCCGTTGCGCTCAGCGTAGGGCCCTGGCTACCAGGAACAATGCCCGGGCAGCCAGGGCGTGCGTCACTTTTCCTGAGATCGGTTCGATCACGGCGCCTTTCCCGAGAGCGGTTCGGTCACGGCGCCCGGTGCGGGCGGGCGCCGGTGTCAGCTCCCCGTCGCTCCGGCGGTGGGACGCGGTCCGTCCTGCGGCGCGCGCCCGTCCGGAACCAGACCCTCGGCGACGAGGCCGGCGAGGACCGCTTCGCCGAGGGCGTGCACGGCGGACTGGGGCCGGACCATCACCGTGAACTCCTTGATCAGCCCGGCGTCGTCGAACTGGAGCAGGTCCATGCCGTGGATCTGCCGGCCGTTCACGGTCGCGCGGAAGAGCAGGACCTCCGACGGCGACACGGTCCCGTCGGCGCCCGTCTCGGCCGTGCCGGTGCAGTGCCCGACGTAACGGAAGTCCTCGAAGGTACGCAGCAGCACCCCGAAGAGGCCCAGCACCATCGGTTTGCCCTCGAAGGGCGTGAACTTCACGGGGCTGTAGAGGCGGACGTCGTCGGTGAACAGGCCGTCCAGGGCGGCCGGGTCGCGGCTGTCGACGGCGGCGCGGAAGCGGTCCGCTGCGGTCACGGCATCTCCTTCGTAGTCCTACATCTGCGTAGTCATCGATATGACTAGTAAGATTCATGAGTATCATCCTCGGTGTGCCTGTGGACAGAGGCAGAGCGGACCGAGGCAGCGAGGAGGCGATGGGATGGCACTGCGCCACGCCGCGCTGGCGGCGCTGCTCGACGAGGAGTTGAGCGGCTACCAGTTGGCGAAGTCGTTCGACCTGGGGGTGGCCAACTTCTGGCACGCCCAGCCGCAGCAGCTCTACGCCGAACTGGCCCGGCTCGAGAAGGCCGGACTGGTCACCGGCCGGGAGGTGGTGCAGGACAACCGCCCCAACAAGCGCCTGTTCAAGGTCACCGACGCCGGTCTGGCCGAGCTGGAGCAGTTCACGGCCGCCGCCGCCAGACCCTCCTACATCCGCGAGGACCTGCTGGTGATGGTCCAGGCCGCCGACCACGTCGACACGGGGAACCTGATCGCGCAGCTCACCGAACGCGCGATCTTCGCCCGGGCGAAGATCGAGCTGTTCGAGCGGCTGCTGCACACGATGCGGGGCGAGCGCACCGAGGACGAATTCCTGCGCCACGGCAGGCCCGTCGGCCCCTATCTGACCTGTCTGCGCGGCCTCGCCTTCGAGGAGGGCAACCGCGACTGGTGCGAACGCGCGGCCCGGGTCCTGCGGGAGAGGCGGTCCGCCCATGACCGGCACTGAGCCGCGATTCCTGCGGTACGTGGCCCTCGGCGACAGCCAGACCGAGGGCATGGGCGACGGCGACGACACGACCGGCCTGCGCGGCTGGGCCGACCGGCTCGCCGAGCACCTCGCACCGCATAACCCCGGCCTGCGGTACGCCAACCTGGCCGTCCGCGGCCGCCTGGCCGGGCAGGTCCGCACCGAGCAGCTCGGCCCCGCGCTCGCCCTGGGCCCCGACCTGGCCACCGTGGTCGCCGGGGTCAACGACCTGCTGCGGCCGCGGTTCGACGCCGACGAGGCCGCAGGCCACCTGGAGGCCATGTTCGCCGCGCTCACCGCGCAGGGCGCCCTGGTCGCCACGCTGACCTTCCCCGACCTGGCGCGGATCACCCCGCTCGCCCGCCCGCTCGGCCCCCGCGTCACCGCTCTCAACGACCGCATACGGCAGGCCGCCCGGCGGCACGGGGTCGTCGTCGCCGAGACCGGCCACCATCCCGTCGTCACCGACCCCCGCCTGTGGAGCGCCGACCGGCTGCACGCAGGGCCCCTCGGCCATGAGCGGATCGCCGCCGCGGTCGCGCACGCCCTCGACCTGCCCGGCAGTGACCTCTCCTGGACGCACCCGCTGCCCCCGGCGGGGACCGCCGCCCCCACCGGACGGCACGCCGTCGCCGTCGAACTGCGCTGGGCCGCCGCGTTCCTCGGGCCGTGGCTTCGCCGGCGTGTGCGCGGTCGCTCGTCCGGCGACGGCCGCACCGCCAAGAGGCCGCACCTGCTGCCCGTGGGGACACCTGGCCACGCCCGCGGGGCCGCCTCGCCGACCGGGCACGCCTGACTAGCGGTCGCCGTCCTCGGGGGAGACGCCGGGCCGGCGCAGGGTCGAGATCACCTCGTTGTCGGAGACCTGGGCGAACTCCTCGTACCACTCACCGACGGACCAGAAGACGTCCGGCCGGTGCAGGCACACCAGGTCGTCGGCCTCCGCCCGCACCGCCGCTGCCGCGTCACGGGCGCACACGGGCACGGCCAGCACCAGATGGGCCGGGCCCTGCGCGCGCGGGTGACGCAGCGCGGCGCGTGCGGTGACCCCGGTGGCGAGCCCGTCGTCGACGACGATCACGCTGCGTCCCGCCACCGCCGGAGCGGGCCGGCCGTGGCGGTACACGTCTTCACGGCGGCGCAGTTCCGCCCGCTCGAGGGCGACGTCGTCGGCCAGGTCCGCCGCGGAGAGGTTCAGCATCCGGAGGGACTCGTCGTCGAAGAGCGGGGGCTCGTCTCCCGCGATCGCGCCGATCCCCGTCTCCGGGCTGCCGGGCGCGCCGATCTTGCGGACCACCACGATGTCCAGGGGAGCGCCGAGAGCACGGGCGACCTCGGCCGCCACCGGCACACCGCCGCGCGGCAGGGCCAGAACGAGGGGATCGATCAGGTCCCGGTGCGCGGCCCACTCGACGAGTCGGGCCGCCAACTGCCGGCCCGCGTGCCGGTGATCGAGGAAGCGCATCGGCTTCGCCTCCCTTCAGCGGTCCGCATGTCGACACCCGGTCGGGTCTCCGAGCCGGGGTGTCGCAAACGTCCGCCGGTGTGGGCCGGTGTTACGTGGTGGGGCGCTGCCGGTCGCCGCCGCGCCGGCGCAGCCGGTCGGTGTGGCGGGTGACGGAGTCGACGCGGGCGGCGAGGTCGGGGTGGCGCGTCTCAAGGTGGGGGTGGGCATCGATGAGGGGGCGGAGGAGGGCGGCGGGGTCGTTGTCGCCGAGCGCTTCGGCCAGGGGTGCGCGGGAGGTGGTGGGCAGGTCCGTGAGCGTGGTGATCTGGCCGGCGAGCTGGCGCAGGTCCGAGGCGTTGCTCCGGGCCCAGGCTGTGACCGTGCGGTCGGCGGCGCGGCGGTCCCTGGTGGCCTGCACGCGCTGTTCGCCGGTGGTGCCCGCGTCGCCGGGGCGCAGCCGCAGATAGCGGCGCTCTGCGGCCTGGCGGCTGGCCACGCCGAGGGGCGGGGCGAGCTCGGCCCAGCTGGCGCCCGCCTCGCGTGCCGCCTCGATGAGGCCCGGCTCCCACCCGGCCAGCTGGTCGCGCACCTGCCGCAGCAGGAGCAGCGCGGCCAGCGCCTGCCGGGAACTGGCCTGCTCCGGCGGCGGTTCCTGTCCGGGCCGCGGGGCCTGGGCGGCGCGCACGGCCTCGTCGATGGCCGTCAGCGCCGCCGCCGCGGCGAGGAACGAGGCGGGGGTCGGCCCGGGCTCGCGGGGCTGCTCGGCTGCGTTCACGGGAGTCCCTTCGCGGTACGTCGTCCTTCGATGCCGTCGTCTTCCTGATGACACCTTGCCCGTCATCCTTTAGGTGACGCTTCGGTTGTCATCGTTTGGATGACATGCTACAACGGAGTCAGGTGCAGCGCATTGGCAGTAACTGCCTGAACCGACTGGAGGTGTTTTCGCGATGTTGATGCGCACCGACCCCTTCCGCGAGATCGACCGCCTCACCCAGCAGCTCCTGGGGACCAGTGGCACGTGGTCGAGGCCCTCGGCGATGCCGATGGACGCCTACCGGGAGGGCGACGAATATGTGATCGCTCTCGACCTTCCCGGTGTCACGAGCGATGCGATCGACATCGACGTCGAACGCAACATGCTGACCGTCAAGGCCGAGCGCCGGCCGGTCACGAAGGCCGACGACGTCCAGATGGAACTGTCCGAACGGCCCCTGGGCGTGTTCTCCCGCCAGGTGATGCTGGCCGACACCCTGGACACGGAACACATCAAGGCCGACTACGAGTCGGGTGTCCTGACACTCCGGATCCCGATCGCCGAGCGTGCCAAGCCCCGCAAGATCACCATCGGCGGGGAGGCCGGCCGCAAGGAGATCAGCGGCTGACCGCGCCCGCCCGCGCCGTGGCGGAGGACGGGAACCGGTTCCCCCTCCCGTCCCGCCCTCCGCCCTCCGGCCGGGAGAGGAAGGGGCTTCGATGACGATGCGATGGGACGTGTTCCTCGAACAGGTGCAGGAACGCGGTGAGTACACCACACGCCAGGAGGCGGAACGGGCGGCACGCACCGTGCTCGCCCTGCTGGGCGCGCACCTGGTGGGCGACGTGCGGGCCCGGCTGGCCGCCCGGCTCCCGGAGACCTTCGCGCTGATCCTGCTCAACCCGCTGCAGGCCGCCGAACCGCTGTCACCCGAGCGGTTCGTCCGTGCCACCGCGGCATGGATCGACGGTGCCACCGAACAGACCGCGACGTGGGACGTCAGCGCCGTGCTGAGCGTGACCGCCGACGCCGCGGGCGAAGAGCTGACCCGCCGCATGCTGCTCCAACTGCCCCCGGGCTACGACCTCCTCTTCGGCCGCCCCGCACACGACGACCGGCCCGGTCCGGTCCGCGGGTGACCGATGTCCGGCCGGGTGCCGCGCGCCCGGCCGGCGGCGGCCCGGCACGCGTGACCGCCGACGAGTCCGGCACCCGTGACGAGAACGATCCACGACGACGAAACCCCGCGACGAGAACAACCCGCGACGACCAACACCCGCGACGACCAAGTCCGCGACGAGCAACACCGCGACGAGAAAGGCAGACATCCGACCATGCTCACCCAGCAGGGACCGACCCCGACGACGCCGGGCATGACGTTCGACCAGATGCTGGAACGAGTCCGCTACGAAGGCGCCTACCCGACGCGTGAGCGGGCCGAGGACACCGTTCGCGCCGTGCTGGCCGCACTCGGGCGTCAGATCACCGGGGACGAGCGCGTCGACCTGGCTGCCTGCCTCCCGCTCGAGGCCGCCCGCGCCTTCACCTCCCAGATCCCCGCCACGCAGCCACTCACCGGCTGGGGCTTCGTCAAGGACCTCGCCACCCGCATCGGCGGCACCCCGGCCACCGCGCGCTGGGACACCGGAGCCGTCCTCCACGTCGTCACGCAGCTCGCCGGCCCCCGCCTCATCGACCGTGTCCTGGCGCAACTGCCCGGCGGGTACGGCCTGCTGTTCGGCCGCGCCGAACTCACCCGGGCCGCCTGACCGGCCGGCCGGCCCCGCGCCGTCGGTGGAGCACCGCTGACCTGCCGCCGCACCTTCGGCCGAGCGACCACTCGGGCGAAGGTGCGGCGACAGGTGTACGGGCCGGCACGGGGCCGGCGGTGGTTCAGTTACGGGGCGCCTGGTACAGCCCGCGGCCGGCACGGTGTGCGCGGGACGTGGCGACGAGGCGGTCGAGGGTGCTGCGCACGGTGTTGATGCTGCCGGTGGAGTCGTCACGGCCCAGCGCCTGGGCGACGTCACGCGCACGCAGCGGTGTGTCGGCGTTGCGGGTCAGGACGGCGACCACCTGGTCGGTCAGCCCGGAGGCGTCCGCCAGGGCGGGGGCCGCGGTGTCCTGGCTCTTCGCCGGGGCCTTCTTCTTGTCCTGCGCGGGGGCAGCCTTCTTGGCCTGGGCCTGCTTCCCCGCCTTCTTGGCCTGCGGCTGCTTGGCCGCCGCCGTCTTCGCCGGGCGCTTGCCCGCCGCCTTCGCGGTGCGCGCCACCGGCTTGGCCTTCTGCTCTTCCTTCTGTTCGGCCGGCTCCTCGGGCGCGGGAGCCGCCACGGGTTCTTCCGCGGGCAGCGGCTCGGACACCGGCTCCTCCGCGACCGCCGGCGGCGAGTCGATCACGGTGGCAACGACGCTCTCCGCCTCACGGGGCGCCGGAATGGGAGTGGCGGACAGCGCCTGCAGCGCGGCGAGGGCGCCGCGCACCGACTCGAGTCGCTCGGTGACCGAGGCGAGTTCCTTCTCGAGCGTCTGCTGGTACTCCTCCAGCTGCGGCAACTCCGCCTGGAGCAGCGCGGTCGCCTCGGTGATGCTGCCTGCCGGGTTGGTCGAAGACGTCATGTTGATCTCCCGAATTGCGGGGCCGCACCCGCGGTTGGATGTGGTTGCTGTGATGCAACGGTACTGCCCTTGCGTTGTCATTGGTGCCGAAGACGGCGCGAGGAACCCCTCGACCACCTGCCGATGTCGGCCGAACCCCCTGCAACGAAGGGCTCCTCCCCGGCGAGGTGGGCGCGTAGGGTCGCGGTGTGACGCACACCGAACCGCGTGGCGATCTGCGCCCACCGAGTCTCAACACCGATGAGAAAACAACGCTGTTGGCCTTCCTGGACTACCTACGGGAGTCCGTCGCCGCCAAGGCTTCCGGCCTCTCGGAGACGGTGGCCCGCACCGCCGGAGTCCCGTCCGGAACCAGCATCCTCGGCCTGGTCAAACACTTGACCGCCGTGGAGTTCAACTGGTTCACCCACGCCTACGCCGGCACCGATGCCCCGCTGCGGGACGACGAGGCCCGGCCTGACGACGACGAGACCGTCGAAAGTCTGCTCGCCGCCTACCGGCGGGCGGTCGAGGAGTCCAACGCAATCATCGACGCCTGCGAGGACTTGGACGGACCGGGAGCCCGGTCGCTGCGTGAGACACCGCCACCGTCGATGCGTTGGGTCCTGGTACACATGATCGAGGAGACCGCCCGCCATGCCGGCCACGCCGACATCCTCCGCGAGCAGATCGACGGATCCGTCGGACGGTGACGCCGCTCAGGCACCACCGCCCGGGCCCGGTCAGACCTTCGCGCCACCGGCGAGACCCGCCTGCACCGGCTGCGACGGCAGCCCGAGTGCGGTCCGGATACGCACCTCCTGCTCCCTGCCCGCGGTCTTCTCCACCTCACGAGCGTGCCGGCCGAACGCCTCGGCGTTCTCGGCGCGCGAGGCCCGCTCCCAGTGCACGGAGCCTGCGGCCAGCCGAGCGGCGAGTTCCGACGCGACCGCGCCCACCTCCGGCGGCAGGCCGGCCTCCCGCAACCGCGACGCGGTCGCCTCCTGGGCCTCCGCCATCCGGCCCGCCCACTCCCGCGCCGTGGCCAGGTCCTCGGCAGGGCTCTTCCGCGGAGCGTCCAGCAGTACGAGATGGCGGGGCTTCTGCGCGGTCAGATAGGCGACCTGATCCGGAGTGAGAGCGGAGCCGTCGTTGCGGAGCGAGGCCGTGAGGCTGCCCTGTGGCCGGCCCGCCCAGCACAACACCGAACGGACGCCGCGGTCCCACCCGGACCGGTCGGGCTGGTAGAAGAACGTCTGGAGGCGCCCGTACTCGTAAGGGTCCATCGCATAGTCGAGCAGCAGACCCGCGCACCGCTCCCGCGAGGTGGCCGACATCTCCGTGAATCCCGGGTACCCCTCGCGGTCCGGCAGCCGGAACGACCCGAACGCCTCGGCGACGTGGGGTTCGTCGCACCGCTTGCGCGTCGCGCTGACGTCGCTCAGCGACTCGCGGTCCTGCCGCAGCAGCCCCGATCCCGGGTCGAAGCAGTCGCCCACCGTCAGGTCGAAGACGGTCATGGGCCGGCCCGCGACGGTTGGACGGCTGCCGTCCCAGTCGCCGGTGCTGCCGGCCCATACGGAGAAATGGACCAACCCCGAGGCCATGACACCGGCCGCCAGGACGACCACGCCCGAGACGGTGACTCCCGCTGTCGCGAAACCCTGGCCGCGCCGGTTCCGCCGGCGCATCCGCACCAGGGCGGCGATGCCGAGAACGAGGGCCAGCGGCGCGGGCACCACCAGCAGCGCCAGCACGAAGGACGCCAGCGCGAGTCGGCTCAGCGGGGGAGGGGGCGGCGGCGGGGGCACGGGCACGGTGTCACCCGCGCCGAACGGGTCATACGGGTGTCGGTACGGGGGCGGCATGGTCACGAGCAAGTCCCTTTCCGTCGGCGCCCCTGGCCGGGGCCGCTTGCGAAGCGACAGAAGGGGCGCCCTGACCGGACCTGACCGCGCACCGGCCCCCGGACACGGAGCACCGGCCCCGGACACGGAGCACCGGCCGCGGCACGGAACGCCGGTCGCACCGCCGAGCCGCCGGCCCGCCTGTCTGCGGGGCCCACAGTGGCACACGGCGCACACCGGAGACATTGCACGATCCCGGAAGCCTTTACGCCCCGTTGATGCCGAGCCGCCCGCTCTGGCCCCGCCTTGCCGGCACCGGACGCCGATTCTCCGCAGGGCGTCCCGGGCAGGGCGCCTGCCCGGGTGGCAACAGCCCACGATGGACAGGACGCTGGGGAGCGTCGTAGGTTCGTCCGCGCCGGTTGCCGAGTCCCGGCAAGCAGGACCACCAGATGACGGCGGCATCCGGGGCTCCCCGCGACGGTGTGGGGTCCATGTAGAGTCAGCCGCGGAGTGCCGGGAAGTCTGGTCGGCGAACATGGGACAGATGTCTTAGCTGATCGGGGGATTCTCGTCATGGTGCTCGTAGCTGTCTTCGGAGTGGCGCTGCTCATCGCCGTACTCCTGTCCGGGCTCGCGGCCCGCACGATCCTCTCCACCTCTTTCCTCTTCCTCGTCGGCGGGGCGCTCGTCAGCGACGGCTTCTTCGGCCTGATCCACATCACGGCCGACAGCGCCATCGTCTCGGTCACGGCGGACCTCGCCCTGTTCGCGGTGCTGTTCACCGATGGAATGCACGTCTCATTCCCCAAGCTGCGCGCCAACTGGAAGCACCCGGCGCGTGCGTTGGGGCTGGGCATGCCGCTCGCCCTGGTCGGCGTGGCGCTGATCACGCACTTCCTGGTGGGTCTCGACTGGACGACGTCCTTCCTCGTCGGCGCAGTGCTGGCCCCCACCGACCCGGTGTTCGCCTCCGCGATCATCGGCCGCAAGGAAGTGCCCTCGAGGCTGCGTCAGTTGCTGAACGTGGAGAGCGGCATCAATGACGGGCTCGCACTGCCCATCGTCCTGATCCTCATCGCCGCCGCCGGCCCCACCGCGGGGCACGCCGAGTCGTCGCTCGGCATGATCGGCCTCGAGCTCGGTCTCGGCCTCGCCTTCGGCATCGTCCTGCCGCTGCTCGTCGTCGGACTTCTGCGGTTCAAGCTGCTCGGCGCGGAGCCCAAGCTCCAGCCGCTGCTGCTGCTGGCCATCGGCGTCATCCTGTACGGGCTGTGCCACCTCACGCACGCGAACCCCTACCTCGCGGCGTTCTCGGCGGGAGCCGTCCTCACGGCAGCCGCGCCGACCGAGGCGAAGTCCGCGTTCGAACCGCTCGGCGAGCAGCTCGCGGAACTCGCCAAGTTCGCGGCCCTCCTGGTCTTCGGCGCCCTGCTGACCCCGCAGCTCTTCGGCGACCTCTCCGTCGGCGGCTACGTCGTGGTGTTCCTGGCGATCGTCCTGATCCGGCCCGCGTCCATGCTGGTCTCGCTGCTCGGGACACGGTTCGACCGCCGGGAGCGGCTCGTCGCCGCCTGGTTCGGCCCCAAGGGCTTCGCCTCGGTCGTCTACGGACTTCTCGTGCTCCAGGCCGGTATCCCGCAGGGCGAGGAGGCGTACACCCTGATCGCCGTCTGCATCGCGGCCTCGATCATCGCCCACAGCAGCACCGACGTCCCGATCGCCCGCCTCTTCCACGTCGAGGACGTCGCGGGAATCCCCGGCGAGAAGGACGAGACCGCGGAGCGCGCCGACAGTGGGGCCGAGTCGAAGCGGTCCTGACACACCCGTCTGCCCGACCCGGCTCCGGCCTCCGGAGCCGGGCCCACGGCAACGGGCCGGGGACAACCCGGTCCGCCGCCGGGGCCCCGAGACGAACGGCCCCGACCGGCCCGGCCGTTCCACCGAGAGTGCCCGGCGCCAGACGAGCGGTCGGCCGCGACGGAACCGGACGGGCGGCCGGTGCAGTGGAGGTTCGCCGCCGGCGGCCCGTGCCGGTCGCCGCCGGTGCGCCGGTTCTGCCTGGTCAGAACTGGTACACCCTCGCCGGCTTCATCTGGGAGGAGGGCGGAGAACTCGCCGAGAAGGACGGTGACCGGTGGAAGGGCTCGCTCGACAGCCCGGAAGCCCTCCGCGGCATGGACTTCTACCAGCGGCTCCAGGCACTGGGCAAGGGCCCCAAGGATTCCGACGAGGCCAAGCCGCCGCAGGCGGACGTATTCGCCAAGGGGGACGTCGCCCAGATCATCGCCGTTCCCGGCGGCGCCAGGATCGTGGAACAGGCCAATCCGGCCCTCGCGGGCAAGCTCGGCTTCTTCCCGATCCCCGGCGCCACGGCGGGCACCCCCGGAGCCACCTTCACCGGCGGTTCCGATCTGATCATTCCCGTCGCCTCCGCCCCCCCGGACGCGGCCTACCAAGTGGTCAAGTCGCTCGCCGGGGAGAAGTGGCAGCGGGACCTGGCCAGGACCATGAGCTATGTGCCCAACCGGACGTCGCTGGCCGACGCCCTGGCGGACGACGAGGGCACCGCCGCCATGGCCGCGGCGGCCGCGCAAGGGCGTGCGACGCCCAACTCCCCGCAGTGGGCCGCCGTCGAGGCCACCAACCCGATCAAGGAGTACATGACCGCGGTGCTGACCGGAAGCGACCGGAAGCAGGCCGCGAAGGACGCCTCCGACGCCATCAGCAAGACGCTCAACTCATGAGCCGGGCCCGGCCGGGACGGGAGCCGGGGACGAGAGCATGACGCACCCCGCCACCCGCCCCGGCACGGCGGCCGGCCCGGTCGCGACAGCGACGACCCCCGCCTCCGCGCCGGCCCCTCAGCTGGCCGGACGCCGACGTTCCGTTGCCGGCGCTCTGTGGCCCTATCTGCTCATCGCACCCGCGGTCGTCGGCTTCGTCCTCCTGCTGGCCTACCCCCTTGTCCGCAATCTGCTGATCTCCCTCCAGCACTACGGGATGGCCGAACTGATCCGGGGAGGCGCGGGCTTCGCCGGTCTGGAGAACTACCGGGAGATCCTGCGCGACAGCGAATTCTGGCAGGTCACCCGGCGCACGCTGTGGTGGACCGCGATCAACGTCGTACTCATCATGGTGATCGGCACCGCCGTCGCGCTGATGCTCCAGCGGCTGGGCAGGCGGATGCGGACCCTGGTCCTGAGCGGCCTGGTGCTCGCCTGGGCCAGCCCCGTCATCGCCACGACCACCGTGTTCCAGTGGCTTTTCTCGTCCCGGCTGGGAGTGGTCAACTGGCTGCTGGTGAGGCTGGGGTTCGACTCCTTCCAGGACTACTCCTGGCTGGCGCACGGGCCGGCGGCCTTCACCGTACTGGTCCTGCTCGTCGTATGGCAGTCGGTGCCGTTCGTCGCCATCACCCTGCACTCCGCGCTGACCACGATTCCCACCGAACTCTTCGAATCGGCCCGGATCGACGGCGCCGGCGGCTGGCGCATCTTCCGCTCGATCACCCTGCCTCTCCTCAGACCGATCTTCGGACTCGTCCTGAGCCTCGAAGTCATCTGGGTCTTCCGGTGCTTCGCCCAGATCTGGGCCGTCACCAGGGGCGGGCCCGGCGGAGCGACCACCACCCTGCCGGTCTACTCCTACCAGGTGGCCCGGTCACTGCACCGCTACGACCTCGGAGCCGCCGCGGCGACCGTCACCGTACTCATCCTGATCACCGTGCTGATCTGGTACTTCCGTCAGATGTTCCGGCAGGAGGCCGAACTGTGAGCCCCGTCCCTGCATCCACGTCCGGCATGCTGAGACGGCTGCCCCTGAACGCGGGCGCGCTGATCGTCTTCGTGCTCTGCGTCTTTCCCGTGTACTGGATGGTCCTCACCGCCTTCAAACGCACCCCCGACATCCAGGCCGAGTCGTCCGTCTTCCTGCCCACCTCGCTGACGCTGGAGCACTTCTCCGCAGCCGTGGACGCCGACGGATTCTGGTCGTTCTGGCGCAACAGCCTCCTCGTCACCGCCGGCTGTGTGCTGCTGGCCCTCGTGGTCGCCCTCGGCTCGGCCTTCGCGGTGGCGCGGTTGCGCTGGAAGGGCCGCCGCGGCTTCGTCCTGATGGTGTTCATCGCCCAGGTCGCGCCCTGGGAGGCGCTGCTCATCCCCATGTACGTCATCGCACGCGACACCGACATGCTCGACCGGCTCGCCACCCTCACCCTCGTCTACTTCATGATCACCCTGCCGTTCACCATCGTCACCCTGCGGAGCTTCCTCACCGCGATCCCCAGGGAACTGGAGGAAGCCGCCCAGGTGGACGGCTGCACCCGCGCGGCCGCGTTCCGCAGGGTCACCTTCCCCCTCCTCGCGCCCGGCCTGCTCGCCACCTCGCTCTTCGGCTTCATCACGGCCTGGAACGAGTTCGCCTTCGCCAACATGCTGATCATCAAGAACCAGGACGACCGCACCCTCCCGGTCTGGCTCTCCTCGTTCTCGAACGTCTTCGGCACCGACTGGGGCGCCACCATGGCCGCCTCCACGCTCTTCGCGCTGCCCGTCCTCATCCTCTTCCTGGTGCTCCAGCGCCGGGTCACCACCGGCCTGGCCGGCGGCGCGGTCAAGGGATAGGAGACACCGTGTTCCCACCGAGCACAGCCCCCGGGCTGGTCCCGAACCCCTCGAAACTCAGCCTGTCCGCCGGGACTTTCACCCTCGACGACACGACGGCGATCCGGGCCACCCCGGGGGCCGGGCCCGCGGCCGCCCTGCTGCGCACCCTGCTGGCCCCCGCGACCGGTCTGCCACTGCCCCTCGCCCCGGACGGCCGGATCGTGCTCATCCTCGACCCCGGCCTCACCGGCCTCGGCGCCGAAGGCTACGGCCTGACCGTCAGCGGCGAAACGGTGCTGCTCCGCGCCGCGGGCGCCGCCGGACTGCGCCACGGTGTCCAGACCATCCGGCAGCTCCTGCCCGTCGCCGCCCTCGGGACGGCACCGGTACGCGGGGTGCGGTGGTCCGTCCCCTGCGTCGAGATCACGGACGTGCCCCGGTACGCCTGGCGCGGCGCGATGCTCGACGTGGCCCGCCACTTCCAGCCCGTCTCCTTCCTGCGGCGCTTCACCGACCTGCTCGCCCTGCACAAACTCAACGTGCTGCACCTTCATCTGACGGACGACCAGGGCTGGCGGATGCCCGTCGCGGCGTACCCCCGGCTCACGGAGGTCGCCGGGGTGCCGCACGGCGGCGCGTACAGCCGCGAGGAGTTGGCCGACCTGGTGGCGTACGCCGCCGACCGGGGCGTCACCGTCGTACCGGAGATCGAGATGCCGGGCCACGCGCGCGCCGCCCTGGCCGCCTACCCGCACCTCGGCAACTTCCCCGAGCGGCGACTGGACGTGTGGAAGAGCTGGGGAGTGTGCGACACCGTCCTCGGCGTCACCGACGATGCCCTCGACTTCTGCCGCACCGTACTGGACGAGGTCATGGACCTCTTCCCCTCGCCCTACATCCACGTCGGTGGCGACGAGTGCCCGACCACAGAGTGGCACCGCTCACCCACCGCCCTGCGGCGCGTGGTGGCGGAAGGGCTGGAGAGCCCCGACGCGCTCCACGGCTGGTTCATGGAGCGCATCGGGAACTTCCTGACCGGGCGCGGGAGGCGGCCGCTGGGGTGGACCGAGACCGGTCGCGACCTGCCCGCGTCCTTCACCGTCCTGGCCTGGCGCGACGAGGATCACGGGCTGGCCGCGGCCTGCCGCGGCCAGCCCGTGATCATGACGCCGCACCGCTCCACATACCTCGGCTACCCGCAGTCCGCCCACCCCGACGAACCGCCCGGCCAGGCGGGCGGCGCGGTCGACCTGCCGACCGTGTACGCCACCGAACCCGCACCCGCCCACTGGGAACCGGCGACCGCCGCACGGGTGCTCGGCACCCAGGCGCAGTTGTGGACCGAGTACGTCCCCACCGCGGCGCACGCCGAGTACCTCGCCTTCCCCCGGCTGTGCGCACTGGCCGACACCGCCTGGTCCGGCGGCCGCGACTGGGCCGGATTCCAGGCA
Organism: Streptomyces sp. NPDC002835; assembly: GCF_053591995.1. Classification (NCBI taxonomy): domain Bacteria; kingdom Bacillati; phylum Actinomycetota; class Actinomycetes; order Kitasatosporales; family Streptomycetaceae; genus Streptomyces; species Streptomyces sp. NPDC002835. Next base: position 138,249 of record NZ_JBSFUW010000005.1, read on the forward strand.
CGGCTGCACCACCACAGAACCCGGCTCGACGCTCTCGGAGTACCGAGCCGTCCCTCCGCGATCCTTCGTCCTGAGAGGACCACCAGGTGACCAGCATCAGCACGAGCAGAGAAGCGCGCACCACACGGATACGCACGGCCCTGGCCGCCGCAGCCGTCGTGGCCGGCCTCGGCTGCGCCACCCTGACGGCGGGACCCGCTGCCGCCGCCGGCGAGTCGCTGACCGTCCAGTACCGGCAGAGCGCCACCGGCAGCGACCAGGCCGAACCCTGGTTCAAGGCCGTCAACACCGGCACCGTCCCGGTCTCCCTCAGCCAGGTCAAGATCCGGTACTACTTCAAGGCCGACGCCGGCGCCTCGTACACCTTCGCCTGTTCCTGGGCCGTCAAGGGCTGCGCCAACATCACCGGCACCTTCGGCACCCTCGCCCGGCCGACCGCCACCGCCGACTGCTACCTGGAGATCGGCTTCACCAACGGCGCCGGAACCCTCGCGCCCGGCGCCGACACCGGCCACATGCAGCTGCGCTTCCACCGCTCCAACTGGCAGCCGCTGAACCAGAACGACGACTACTCCTTCGGCCCCACCCAGACGTCGTACGGCAACTGGTCCAAGGTGACCGCCAGTCTCGGTGGCACGCCGGTGTGGGGCACGGCGCCCGAGGGCAACGACCCGGGGCCCGGTCCGGACCCGACCGATCCGCCGACCGATCAGCCGGCCGGGGGCGCCACGCTCTTCGACGACTTCAACTACACCTCGCACACCGACCCGGCGATCGGCGCCCACGGCTGGAGCGTGCGGTCCAACGCGGGCGTGCCGGGCGTGCCGGGCGCGACCTGGGCGGCGCAGAACGTCACCTTCGCCAAGGAGGGGACCAACTCGATCATGAACCTGGAGACCTCGACGGCAGGCACGCCCGAGTCCACGAAACACACCGAAGTCCTCACCCAGGCGACGAAGTTCAAGAACGGCACCTACGCGGCCCGGGTGCGGTTCTCCGACGCGCCGAGGTCGGGCCCCGACGGCGACCGCGTCGTGCAGACGTTCTTCACCATCAACGACCTCAAGGCCCCGATGGCCGACGACTACGCCGAGTACGACTTCGAGTACCTGCCCAACGGCGGCTGGGGCGAGCCCGCCAACATCCTCTACACCACATCGTGGGAGACCTACCGGCCCGACCCGTGGGAGGCCGTCAACCAGCACTCGGAGTCACGCACCAGCTACGCCGGCTGGCACGACCTCGTCGTCACCATCAACGACAGCAACATCACCTACTACGTCGACGGCCAGGAGTTCGGCCGTCATGACGCCCGCTACCTGCCGGAACGGCCGATGTCCATCAACTTCAACCAATGGCTCATCGACCTCGCGGGCCAGACGAGCACCACGCCGCGCGCCTACGACCAGAAGGTCGACTACGTGCTGCACGTCAAGGACCAGGTGCTGACTCCGGCCCAGGTCGCCACGAAGATCGCCGCCTACCGGGCGGCAGGCACCACCTTCGAGGACACGGTGCCCGCAGGTCAGTGACGGGCCGGCGGCGGGCGGCCGCCGCCTGTGCGTCCGCCCGCCGCGCCCGCGTACGGCCGTCTGGATGAAGGGTGTGGTCAGCGCTGGTACAGGCCGACGATGGTGCCGCTGGCGAGCTGCTGCTTGTCCACCGCCCGGTGGACGTCGTCGGCGGTCGCTCCGTCGGGGAGGTCCACCGGCTCAGGCAGGGCGTACAGGCGGAAGAAGTACCGGTGCGCCTCGTCGCCGACGGGCGGCTGGGGGCCGCCCCAGCGGGCGTCGCCGTAGCCGTTGGTCCGCTCCGTGCCGCCCGCCGGCACCTGTCCGGCGTCCACCGTGCCGTCGGCCGGGTCGATGCCGGTGACGAGCCAGTGGAGGAAGGTGCCGCTGGGCGCGTCGGGATCCTCGCACAGCAGGAGCAGTTCGGCGGTGCCGTCGGGCACCCCGGACCAGGTCAGCGGCGGAGAGACGTCTTCGCCGTCACGTGCGTAGCGCTGCGGGATCAGCGCATGGTCGCTGAACGCCGCACTGTTGAGTTCGATTCCAGCCATGTCCCAGCCGTACCGCACGCCCGTGCGGCCCGCACGCCGGGTGTCGTGCCGTCGCGTGTTCGGCGGTTCGCCGCCCGGGTACCCGGGCGGCGAACCGCCTGCGTACCCGAGGAATGAGAGCGATGACCGTACCCGAGGAGAACCGGCCCAAGACCAGCACGACCGACGACGTGATCACCCGTCCGGACAAGATGGAGGACGAGAACAGGAAGAAGGAAGAGGCGGAGCGTGAAGCCCCCGACACTTCGGGCCGCACCATGCGCGAAGCGATGGAGGAGGCGGGGGTCAAGCCGGAGGACTACGAGTCGTAGCCGGTCCGCCCGGCACGCATCCCGATCGATCCGAAGAGATGGCCATGGCTCACACAGATGTCCCGGCCGTGCTGTCGGCGATCAAGGACGTCGACTTTTCCGGCCGCGAAGGAGGACCTCCTCGATGCGGCCCGCAGGTCTTCCGCCTCGGAGGAGGTGCTGAAGGCGCTGCGGGGCATTCCACCGGAGCGGTACGGCAACCAGGACGATGTGGCCCGCTCCGTCCGGGTGGACGCCGATTCCGACCTGGGCCTCACCGCTGCCCAACGCGCGGAGCAGGCACGCCAGGGCGGCAAACCGGGCATGTCCCAGCATCTTCGCGATGCGCCGAAGACACCGCTCCAGGAGGAGCTGGGGGACTGACTCCCGGCGGACCGATGCACGACACGCCCGGCCCTGGCCGCCGACGCCCGGGGCCGGGGCCGCTGTGCCGAATCAGCCGAGCCGGATCAGCCGACGTACCGGCGGGCAGTGGAGTGCCGCTGCACCCTCTCGAGGAGCATCAGGCGCTGTTCGACGGCGGGCGGCACGACGCGCCTTTCACGGATCACCCACGGAAGGCCCGCGAGGGCCGCGCCGAAGGCGCGCAGCGACGCGCGGTCGCGGGGGACCGTACGGGCGAGGAACAGTGTGCGGCGGAGCGCGGACGGCACCGGGCGGCGCAGCCAACAGAACCACAGGGTGTTGCGCAGACCGTCGATCCGTCGCGTCGTGGCGTCACGCGCCTTCGAGGGCGCGTGGTGCACGGTCATGCTCTCCTCGTAGCAGAGCCACCAGCCGAGCGCCGTGAGGTCCGTGGCCAGCAGTTCTTCCTCGCCGCCCAGCCACAGCCGCTCGCTGAATCCGCCCGCCGCCTCGAACGCGCCGGTCCGCAGCATGGTGGCCCCCGCCAGGAAGGAACCCAACGCGGGTCCGGGGAGCCACGCGGGCCCCGTGAGTGGCGAGTCGCGGAACTCGGCCACGATGGGATCCTCCGTGCCGCCCGGCTCCACGACGATACGGGCGGTCACCGCGGCCAGATGCTCATGACGGTCCAGCAGCTCCTGCCCCCGCGCGATGGACCCCGGCTCCCACCAGCAGTCGTCGTCGCAGAAGGCGACGTAAGGGGTGCGCACGTGCCGCACCGCGAGGTTGCGGCCCACGGCGCCGAGATTGCGGCCGGGCGTGAGGAGCAGTACGTCCGGGTGCAGCCGGCGGACCGCTTCGGCGGTGCCGTCGGTCGAGCCGTTGTCGGTCACGATCACGGGCGGCCGCTCCGGCAGCCGCGCCAGTTCGCCGAGGGTGCGCAGCAGCTCGTCACGCCGGTTGTGGGTGATCACGACCACGGTGGTGCGTACACCGGTCACGGCCGGGCCCCCTGCAGATCGAGTTGCCGTGCCGCGCTCTCCACGCAGGCCGGGAGCGGAGCGCGGGCCCGGAGCGCGGCGGGCAGTCTGCGCAGCAGGTGGCCGAGCTCCCCGCGTGCGTCGGGGTCGCGGCGCACCGCGCCGAGCAGTGCGGCGGTGTGCCGCAGGGCCACCGGCACCGGGCGGCGCAGCCACGCGGTCAGCGCGGCGTTGCGGAGCATCACGGCCGGCCGGCCCGCGCGCACCCCGCGGGTCGGGCAGTGCACGGCGACCAGTTCGGGAACGTGGCACACGCCCCACCCGCGGGCGGACAGGTCGTAGGCGAGCAGTGTTTCCTCGCCGCCGAAGAACAGCACGGGGTGGTAGCCGCCGGCGTCGAGGAAGGCCTCGCGCCGGGCCACGGCTCCGCAGGCCAGGAAGCCGAGCACGGGGCGGCCTGGCAGGTCCGGCGCCTGGGCGAGGGGGGAGCCGGCCAGCGCGGCGTTGAGGGGGTCGGTGCCGCCCTCCGTCCCGACCCGGATCCGGGCGGCGAGCAGCCCCAGCCGCGGATACGCGTCGAGCAGCTCCTCCGCGGCGGCGATCGAGCCCGGTTCCCACCACGAGTCGTCGTCGCTGAACGCGACGTAAGGCGTCGTGGCACGGCGCACGCCGAGATTGCGGCCGAGCGCGCCGAGGTTGCGGCCCGGGCTGAGGAGCACGTTGTCCGGGTGGTGGCGGCGGACCGCCTCCGCGGTTCCGTCGCGCGACCCGTTGTCGACGACGATCACCACGGGGCGTTCCGGCAGCGCGGCCAGGTGATCGAGGGTCCGCAGGAGCTGGTCCCGCCGGTCACGGGTGATGACGACGACGCTGGTGCGGGGCTGAACGCTCATACGGCAGGACCTCCATGAACGGCCACACTTTCCCCCGGTCGTCGCCGCCCTTCCTCTCCGTCGGCCACGGCCGGGCTTCCCGCTACCTTGCTGCAGGTGCCCAGCCGTCGTCCCGCGACACGTCGGCGTTCACCCGGGACACGCCGGCGGTCCATGGCGGCCATCGGTGTGGCCGTGGCGGCACGCGGTGCGGTTCCGGGCCCGGCGCGGGTAGGTGTCTTCCCATGGACGTGACCCCATCGAATTGCAGAAGGCCCTCGGCGGCGTCGGCTACCCCGCCGACAAGAAGCAGATCCTGGACCAGGCGAAGCAGCACGGCGCCGACCAGAAGATCATGAAGGCGCTCGACGCCCTGCCGGAGAAGAGTTACGACTCGCCGGCCGATGTGAACAAGGAAGTGAGCAAGGAGTGACCACGGGAGCGACCACGGGAGTGACCGCGCACGGACAGCGGCCACCGGCGGCCCGCCGGTGACACGGCCGTTCGCCCGGCCCGGCCGTTCCGGCATCGCGGAAAGGACAGTGTGGTGATCGACGAGGCTCTGGTGCGGGAACTGCTGGACTCCACCGAGGACGACGCCGCCCTGGTCGTGCTGGCAGGCAAGGGACGGGTCGCCGGCCCGGCCGAGCTGGACAGCGACGCCTTCCGCGGCGCGGCCGTGCTGGTGTCACGGGCGGAGCTCGTCGACCGGCTGGGCACCTCGACACCCGCGCAGGACGACGTCGCCCGGCTGGCGGCATCGTTGCGTGACGCCGTAGGCAAACTCGGAGCCTGAAAGGCCGCGGCGGCCGACTCGGCAGGGCCAGGGGCCCGGCTTCCCCGTCCGGGAAGCCGGGCCCCTGGCGTCGTCACCGGGAACCGGGAGGTCCGTCAGGCCGCAGCCGCGATGGTGGCCGCGCTGATGGCGATGTCGATGCGGGCGTGGATGACCAGGCGCGGGCTGCCGATGCCGGCGTTCGCCTCCAGCAGGCGGCGGGCCGGGGCTCGGTGGGTCGCGACGGACATCAGCGTGCCGAGACGGCCGCACAGGCGGTGCGCGCGCAGGACCGCGGTCACCGAAGCGCTGGTGGCGGCCGGGTCGTCGAGGATGATCACGACCGGGGCCGGTCTGTAGGCCCGCACCAGGCTGCAGATCCGGGTGGCGAGCTCGGTCCGGCGGGCGGCGCCGGGGTCTTGGTGGACGGTGACGACGAGAACACCGCACTCCAGCACGTGGGACAGCATCACGGCCTCCGATCGAGCTCGCCCTTGGGCTCCGCTGGAGGGAAGGTGCCCGGGAGAGCGCCCACGACGCGTCTCCGCCGCACCGAGTACCGCACGCGTCCCGGTAGTCGTGCGACGGGGCGGCACCGAACGGCACGGTGCGTATGAGGAGTGAGCTCTGGGGTAGGCGGGTCGGCAGACGACGTTCGAGAGTTCCGGGACGGAAGGAGACAGCTGATGTTGATGGCTCACCCCGCGGTTCTGCGGAACCTTGTCGAGCAGTACGACACGTTGCGCATCCTGCACGCCGAGAACGGCAGCGCGGAGGTGCGGCAGCGGATGGACGACATCGCCTACACACTGTGCGTGTCGACCGGCACACGCGATGTCGACGCCGCCCTGATCGCGGCCCGCCACCGGTTGCCCGGCGCCCGGCCCGAGGACGACTCGCTGCTCCCCGCTTGACCCGCGCGGCGGGCGGAGCCATCAATGGACCATGACCAAGTCATCGCAGACGATGCCGGTCTTCGACAGCCTGGACACACTCACCAGGCTGGTCACCGGCCGACGCGGTCTCTATGTGCGCTGGTCGCGCGGACCGGAGCAGGACCTGCGGGACGTCTCGAGCACCGATGACCTGACCGGTGTCCCGCTGCCGGGTCTGTCGGCCAGCCCGCTCGACATGGAGGAGTGGTGGGGCGAGCGATCCCCGCACGTCTGGGTCGCGCGGCGGCTGCACGACTACTGCCATCTGCCCCGCGTCAAGGGCGCCGGCACCCGGCCGTGGGTCCTGCACGGCACCGAGGCGGCCCGCGGCCCCGACAACGAACCCCTCGTGAAGGACATCGAACCTCTCGGCTGGATCGCGAACCACGTCATCGCCGAGGCCACCGAGGTGGTCACCTCCCAGTCCGGCGACTGGGGCCCCATGGACCGCGACGGCGCCGCCTGAGGCCCGTGTACCGGTCCAGAAACCCCATGACACGGAGGAGCCCCGACTGGTTGGGGGGAACCAGCCGGGGCGGTAGGTGGTGGCGGAGGGCGGTCGCCTCTCGGCGAGTGGCTCCATGGGGCTTCAGCCGAACGATCTTCCCCATGGGCTGTGGGTGAGGCCCGGGGACACTGTCCCCCCTCGCAGCCACGTATAGGTGAACGGTCAACCTCGTGAGGATGTTCCGCCCATTCCATGTCAGGCGGTGTGATCCGGGGCGCATCGGTCAGAGCTGTCACGCGAGGCTCGCACCATGGGCGTCACTGAAGTTCGCTGAAGCGTTCCGTCTGGCGGGTGCGGCCGGCGACGATGATGGTGTCGTCGGCGCGGACGACGGTGTCGGCGGTGGCGTAGGTGAAGCCCTCGCCGGGGCGTTTGATGGCGACGACGGTTACGCCGTAGCGGCTGCGGACGGTGCTGTCGGCGAGGCGCTTGCCGATGACGTCCGTGGGCGGTTCGGTCTTGACCATGGCGAAGTCGTCCTCGAACTCGATGTAGTCGAGCATGCGGCCGCGGACCAGGTGGGCGACGCGCTGACCCATGTCGTGCTCGGGGTAGACGACGTGGTGGACCCCGATCTGGGTGAGGATGCGGCCGTGGGCCTCGCTGATGGCCTTGGCCCAGACGTCCTCGATGCCGAAGGACACCAGCAGGGAGGCGGTCAGGATGCTGGCCTCCAGGTCGGTGCCGATGGCGACGACGGCACGGCTGAACTCGTGGACGGCCAGCTGACGCAGTACGTCCTCCTTGGTGGAGTCCGCGCGCACCACATGGGTGAGGGAGCCCGAGAGCTGCTGGACGAGTTCGGCGTCCTCGTCGATGCCGAGGACTTCGGTGTGCTCGTCGACGAGTTCGAGGGCCAGCGCCCGTCCGAAGCGGCCCAGGCCGATGACCACGACGGAGTCGCTCTGGGCGATACGGCGTGCTCTGGGGCTGCGGTTCCTAGCCAATGACGGGTCGCTCCTCGGGAAGGTCGTACATGCGGACGCGCTGGCGCAGGGCGAGCGCGGAGGCCACGGTGATGGGCCCGAGCCGGCCGATGAACATCAGCGCGGTCAGCAGGATCTGTTCGGTGGCGGGCAGGTCGGCCGTGATGCCGGTGGACAGTCCGACGGTGGCGAACGCGGACACGACCTCGAACAGGGACCGGTCGAGATTGAAGTCGGTGAAGACCATGAAGACCACCGTGGAGCCCACGACGGCGGCCACGGCGAGCAGGACCACCGTCAGTGCCTGGCGCTGGGTGTCGCCGTGCAGGCGCCGGTGGAAGATGTTGACCGCGCTCTCGCCGCGCACCTCCGCGTATATGACGAAGAAGAGCACGGCGAACGTGGTGACCTTGATGCCGCCGGCGGTGCCCGCGCTGGCCCCGCCGACGAACATCAGGACGTCCATGCCCAGCCAGCTGGCCGGGTTCATCTGACCGGTGTCGACGCTGTTGAAACCCGCCGTACGGGGCATGACGCCCTGGAAGAAGCCCGCGAGCAGCTTGCCCGGCGTGTCCAGCGGCCCCAGGGTCCCCGGGTTGGTCCATTCGATCGCGGTGATGAACACACTGCCGCCGACGAGGAAGACGCAACTGGCCCACACTACGATCTTGGTGTGCAGCGACCAGGACCGCGGCCTGCGCCAGCGGCGTCGCAGCTCGAACAGGACCGGGAAGCCCAGGCCGCCGGCGATGACGGCGGCCGCGATCGGCAGGCAGATCCACGGGTCGGTGACGAAACCCATCAGGCTGTCGGAGTACAGGGCGAAGCCGGCGTTGTTGAAGGCCGAGACCGCATGGAAGACGCCCAGCCACAACGCCCGCGGCCACGAGGTGTCGTAGCCGAGGCCGAAACGCAGTGAGAGCGCCAGCGCCGTGACCGCTTCCAGCAGCAGGCTGACCTTGACCACGCCGGCGACGACCGACCGGACCTCGCCCAGCCCCAGAGTCTTGGTCTCGGCCGCCGCGGTCAGCCGCGCGCGCAGTCCCATCCGGCGGGAGACGAGCACCACGAGCAGGGAGGCGAACGTCATGATGCCCAGCCCGCCGAGCTGGATGAGGCACAGGATCACGACCTGTCCGAACCCGCTCCAGTACGTGGGGGTGTCGACCACGACCAGCCCCGTCACGCACACCGCCGACACCGAGGTGAACAGCGCCTCGAGCAGGTTCGCGCCACCGGGGCCGCTCTTGGCCACGGGAAGCGTCAACAGGCCGGTCCCCACCAGGATCGCCGTGGCGAATCCGGCCACGACGACCTGAGCCGGATGCCGGGGGCGGGGCAACCGCGGGTTCACCACCGAGACTCCACGATGCCGCCCGGGTACATTTCGATCACTCGCACGGGACGACGATAGCCACCGGGTCACGGCCCTGACGCCTTCCATACGCGAGCGCCGCACTCCTATACGCAGCCCTGACGCGCGGCCCCGCCCAGGGCGCCGACCGGGGCCTACCGTTGCGGCGTGACCGTTTCGCGCCGGCAGCCCGCAGAAGTGACCTCGGCGCGGTGACCTCGGCAGACCGGTGCCCAGAACGTCCGGGGGAAGTGGCGACGATGGCTGACAACGACAGTGGCGTCCGGCGCACCGTGCTGGCGCTCACACTGATCGCGACGGCGCTGCTCGTCTGCGGCTTCCTCGCCGACTCGGTGTGGATTCTCGGGGTCGGCGTATGGATGGTGATCGTCGCGTTTCTGATCGAGATGATCTATCGCCCCGGCCGTCCCTCGGGCGGCGGGTGACGGGTGAGGGGAGGCGTTGCGCCTTCTCAGGCCGGGCCGGGGCGGTCGGTGCCGGTCGCCGCGGACAGACCGGCGCGGGCCAGGGCCTCGCGCAGCTCGGCCACGGCCGGCGCACCGTCGGTCGTGCCGTCCGTGTGGCGGTAGATCCGGCAGGACACGCTGGGCCGGGCGCCCGGCGCGGCGAACGGGTCGGCGCCGTCGACCAGGACCGTCGGCGAGCCGGTCATCCGCCACTCGGCGGCTCCCGCCTCGTCGGACACCGCGACCCACTCCACGGGCACGTTCCGGCCGTTCAGGGCGTCGGCGATGCGGTGGCGTGCCACCTGGGCGTTCGGGCAGTCGGGGACGGTCAGTACCGTGATCCGCGGCTTCGTCGTGTGCTGGTCCTCATTCATTCCGCACCTTCCATTTCTTCGTCGGCCGTCCGCGGCTACTTGGGCGGCAGGCCCGCGGCGAACGCGTGGCCCTGGTCGATCCAGGCGTCGAGAGCCTCGTCCTCGGCCAGGGCGGATGCGGCGACGACGACCCAGCCGCGCATGGGACGGCCGGTGAAGTCGAAGGCGCGTGCCTCGGGCCGGGCGAGGGCGGCGTCGGTGGCATCGGGTCCGACCCGCACCATCAGGTCCTCACCGATGACTCCCACCGCCATGTTCCCCTCGTGCAGGAACGCCAGGCCACCGAACATGCGCCGCTCGGCGATCGCCGGGTTGCCGCCCAGCCGGGCACGGATCCGTTCGGCCAGTCCTTCGTCGTACGTCATGACAGCCCTCGCCTCGTGACGGAGGTGTGTGCACTGCGGGAGTCCGCGCACTGCTCCCCATTGTGAGCACCGCTCCATCCAGGCATCGGGCTCGCCCGCAGGCAAGCGGACCCGCACCCCGCACCGCCCCGCACACGGCATGTGTCAAGCCTGCCGGTCTACCGGCGCGTAGGTAAGGGCGGTCACATACCTGCCCCTGCCACGCGGCCTAGCGTCGGCGGCGAGAGCGGGAAACACCCCCGCGACGGGAAGGGACGATCACCATGACCACTGCAGCACATGTATCCCCCAAGGCTGCGGCCGTTCCGCTCCATGCCGGCTGGGGCGCCGCGGCAGGACTGGTCGGCGGCATCGGCATGGGCATCTGGATGTCGGTGTCCCGGCCCATGACGGACACCGCGATGATCACGATGGTCGCGGGTCTCCTCGGCTCCACCAACGCCTTCGCGGGGTGGCTGATCCACCTGGCCATCGCGCTGTTCGCCGGCATCACCTTCGGCGTACTGCTCGGGCAGTTCGCGCAGCGTCTCGCGCCCGCCGTCGTCCTCGGCCTCGTCTACAGCGCCGTGTGGTGGATCGTCGGCGCTCTGTGGATCATGCCGGCCAACATGGGCATGCCCGTCTTCGAATGGAACGACGTCACGGCGTCCAGCCTCGGCGCCCACCTCGTCTTCGGTCTGCTGGCCGGAGCCACTTTCTCGTCCATTGCCGGGATGGCGGGCACGCGGACCGGCCGGGCCGCGGGATGACGCCGGTACCGTCGGCGTCGACACCCGGTCCCGGCTCACCGTCCCGGGGTGCTGATCCTGTGCTCGGCACCCCGGACGACTACTGTCTGCCCGGCAGCGCGGGCGCGCTGGCCGGCCCGGCGTGGGGCGCCGCGCCTCCGCCCTGGGCACCGGGACGACGGGAGGAGCCACACCGTATGGACCACTCCGGTGACGACGACGAGAAGACGTGGTGCGTCTCCGAGGTCGACATCTTCCGTGACCTGAGCGAGACGGAGATGGACGCCATCTCGGCCGCCGCCCCGATGAAGACCTACGGCGCGGGCGAGCTGCTGTACTCACCGGCCCAGGCCTCCGAAGTCCTGTTCATCCTCAAGAAGGGCCGCGTCCGCATCTTCCGTGTGTCCGCCGACGGCCGCGCGCTGACCTGCGCGATCATCAGCCCGGGCACCATCTTCGGCGAGATGGTGCTGCTGGGTCAGCGGATGTACGACAACTTCGCCGAAGCCCTCGACGACGTCACCGTCTGCGTCATGAGCCGCGCCGACGTGCACCGCTTCCTGCTGGCCGACGCACGGATCTCCGCCCGTATCACCGAGATCCTCGGCCGCCGGCTGACCGACCTCGAACGGCGCCTGTCCGACAGTGTCTTCAAGTCCGTGCCGCAGCGCATCGCCACCACGTTGCTCACGCTGGCCGCCGACACCCGGCCCCGCGTACTGGGTGCCCGGAGCCGGCAGATCGCCCTCACCCATCAGCAGATCGCCGCTCTGGCCGGCACGTCGCGGGAGACCACCACCAAGGTCCTGCGCGACTTCGCCGACCGGCAGCTGATCCGGCTCGCCCGGGGGCGCATCACCGTCCTCGACCCCGAGCGGCTCGCGGACCACGCGGGCTGACGTCATGGAACCGTAAGCACCTTCCCGCCCCGCAACGGCCGCCGTCCGGCCTAGAGTTCAGCCGACCCCGATCACAGGAGCTGTCCTTACATGCTGCGCGCCCGTCTGTTCCTCCCCGCCGTGCTGGCCACCACCGCGCTCGCCCTCGCCGGCTGCGGCACCGAGGAGCCCGCCGCTGCCGGTGGCACCGAGAAGTCCGCTACGCCCGGGGCAGCCGGTACGGCCTCGCCCGACGCCTCCGCGCCGGCCGAGGCCGGGTCCGACGCGACAGCGGTCCCCGACACGCTGCGGTTCACCGGAACGACCGTCGACGGCCGGCCGTTCGACGCGGCGACCCTGGCGGGCAAGCCCGCCGTGCTGTGGTTCTGGGCCCCCTGGTGCCCCACCTGCAAGGGACAGGGACCCGAAACCGCCAAGGTCGCCGCCGAGTTCGAGGGCCGGGCGAACGTGGTCGGGGTGGCCGGACTCGACAAGCCGCAAGCCATGAAGGACTTCGTCGCCGACACGAAGGTCGGCGCGTTCCCGAACCTGTCCGACGAGGCCGGCGACATCTGGAAGAAGTTCGAGATCACCGAGCAGAGCGTCTATGTGATCCTCGACAAGGACGGCAAGGCCGTCTTCACCGGCAGCCTCCCCGGCGGCAAGGGTCTTGCCGACAAAGTCCGCCCGCTCGTCGGCTGATCCGGAATGACCGACCTGCCCCTCGCCCTCGCGCTGACCGCGGGCATGCTCGCCGCGGTCAACCCCTGCGGCTTCGCGCTGCTCCCCGCGTATCTGTCCCTGCTCGTCCTCGGTGACGATTCCCCCACCCGGGCGGCCGCCGTCACCCGCGCGCTCGCGGCCACCGCCGCCATGACCGCCGGGTTCGCCGCCGTCTTCGCCCTCTTCGGGCTCGCCATCGCCCCGGTCGCGGGCCAGGTGCAGCAGCATCTGCCCTGGTTCACCATCGCCTTCGGACTCCTGCTCGCCCTGGCCGGCGCCTGGCTCGTGTCCGGCCGCGACCTGCCCGCCCTGCTCCCCAAACTCCGCCGCGCCCCGAACGTCAGCCGCTCCGCGCCGTCGATGGCCCTGTTCGGCGCCGCCTACGCCGTCGCCTCCCTCGGCTGCACCATCGCCCCGTTCCTCGCGATCGTCGTCTCCGCCTTCCGCAGCGGCTCCACCGTCGACGGCATCGCCCTCTTCACCGCGTACGCGGCCGGCATGGGCCTGGTCGTCGGCGCCGCCGCGCTGTCCGTCGCGCTCACCCGCACCGCCCGGGTCGCCGGTCTGCGCCGCCTCGGCTCGCTCGCCTCCCGCATCGGCGGAGGGCTGCTCCTCCTCGTCGGCGCGTATGTCGCCTACTACGGCTGGTACGAGATCCGCGCCCAGCGCGCACCCGTCACCGGGGACCCGGTCATCGAGGCCGCCGGCGCGATCCAGCGGGCCCTGGCGGACGCCCTGGGCGCCGTCGGGCCCGTGGCCGTCGGCGTCTTCCTCGCCGCGCTGCTGGTTGGGGGCGTACTGCTCCGCCGCCGGCGTCCCCCTGTTGCGAGCCAGGATGCCGCCGAGGCCGAGGCCGGGCCACGCTCCGCCGCCGAGACCGCGCCCGAGCGCGAGGCGGACCTGAAGCCGCAGGCCGGCCCCGGCACCGAGGCCGCCCACGAGCCCCGGCCCGAGCGCGACCGTGACCCCGACGGCGCTCCTGCCTCGTAACGAGCGGCCGGCCGCAGCCCGGGCCGTGCCGGCCCGGGCAGGGAGGGTGTGACGCACCTCACGGTCGCGAACGTACCTACTGGTCGGTATGGTCAAGGGGTTCATGGACGACAGGAGGCCTCATGTCTGCGACCAACCGCCAGATCCGCCTGGCAGCCCGCCCCGTGGGTGATGTGAAACCAGAGGACTGGGAACACGTCTCCGCACCCGCGGAGGCGCCCGGCCCCGGCCAGTTCGCGGGCAGGACGCGCGTCATCTCGCTGGACCCCGCGATGCGCGGCTGGCTCGACGACCGCCCGTCCTACCTCCCGCCCGTCGGGCTCGGTGACGTGATGCGCGCCGGGTCGGTCATCGAGGTGACCGCCTCCAACCACCCCGACTTCCAGCCCGGTGACCACGTCGTGGGCACCTTCGGCGTCCAGGAGCACGTCGTCTCCGACGGCAAGGGCGCGCTGAAGATCGACACCTCGCTCGCGCCGCCCTCGACCTACCTCGGCGCCCTCGGCATGCCCGGCATGACCGCGTACTTCGGACTGCTGGACGTCGGCGCCCTCAAGGAGGGCGAGACCGTCGTCGTCTCCGGCGCGGCCGGCGCCGTCGGCACCATGGTCGGCCAGATCGCCAAGGTGAAGGGCTGCCGCGTCGTCGGCATCGCCGGCGGACCCGAGAAGTGCAGGCTGCTCACCGAGGAGCTGGGCTTCGACGAGGCGATCGACTACCGGGCCGGCGATGTGAAGCGCGCACTGCGCGAGCACACTCCCGACGGCATCGACGTCTACTTCGACAACGTCGGAGGGGACATCCTCGACGCCGCGCTCACCCGGCTGGCCATGAACGCCCGCGTCGTGATCTGCGGCGCGATCAGCCAGTACAACAACTCGACCCCGGTCAAGGGCCCGTCGAACTACATGACACTGCTGGTGCGCCGCGCCCGCATGGAGGGCTTCGTGGTCTTCGACTACGCCAAGCGCTACGCGCAGGCCGGGCGGGAGATCGCCGGCTGGATCGGCGAGGGCCGGCTCAAGGTCAAGGAGCACGTGGTGAAGGGCTCGGTGGACGACTTCCCCGAGACGCTGCAGATGCTCTTCCGCGGCGAGAACGTCGGCAAGCTCGTGCTGGAGCTGGCGTGAGCGCCGGGGGCGGGGCCGCCACGAGCGCCCAGGAAACGGCGCCGCTGCACGGCAAGGTCGCGATCGTCACGGGCGGTGCCAGCGGACTGGGCCGGGCCACCGCGCTGGCGCTGGCGGCGGCGGGGGCCGAGGTCGTCGTCGCCGACCTCGACGTGGACGGCGGCCGCGAGGCGGCCGACATGGTCGGCGGGAGCTTCCGGCCCTGCGACGTCTCCGACCTCGACGCGAACCGCGCGCTGGTGGACTTCGCCGTCGAGCGCCACGGCGGTGTCGACATCGCCTTTCTGAACGCGGGCGTGTCGACGGGCTGCGGCGTCGGTGACGACTTCGACCTGGCACGCTACCGCCGCGCCATGGGCGCCAACCTCGACGGTGTCGTCTTCGGCGCCCACGCGGTCCTGCCGGCCCTGCGGGCGCGGGGCGGCGGTTCGATCGTGGCGACCGCGTCCCTGGCCGGTCTGGCCTCGGTACCGCTCGACCCGCTGTACGGGGCGAACAAGCACGCCGTCGTCGGTCTCGCCCGTTCGCTCGGGCCGGCGCTGGCCCCCGAGGGCATCCGGTTCAACGCGATCTGCCCGGGCTACGCGGAGTCGCGCATCATCGACCCGCTGCGCGGCATGCTCTCCGAGCAGGGCATGCCGGTCATCCCGGCCGAGGTCGTCGCCGACACCGTGCTGCGCATCGTCACCGGCGACGCCGCCGGGGAGTGCTGGTTCGTCCAGGCGGGCCGCGAGCCGGAGCCGTTCCGCTTCCGGAACGTACCGGGACCGGGGCAGCCGGCGTACGCCTGACGCACTCTGCCCGACCGGGGGTGCACACCGGGCACCGGGGCAGGATCGCGTGAACACGCGCGTCCTGCCCGGGTCGGCGGGCACCACTGCTCCGTCGGAATGAAATCGGGCGAAACTGGCGTAGGCCGGACCGTGCCGGTTACTCGGCCGGCATGTCCAGTAAATACAGCAGCGAACACAGCGGTGAGCACGAAGACGACGCGCGCCGGGCCGGCCGCGGCGAGCGGGACGCGGGTCCCGGTCGGCAGGCCGACCGGGACACGCCCGACAGCCCCGCGGCGCTGGGCAAGGCGTCCTGGCCGGCGGTCCTGAAGCGCACGCTCAAGGAGTTCAAACAGGACGAGCTGACCGACCGGGCGGCGGGCCTCACGTACTACGGCATTCTCGCGCTGTTCCCGGCCCTGCTGGTGCTGATCTCACTGCTCGGGATCGCCGGCAGATCGGCCACGCAGACCGTCCTGGACAACATCCAGAAACTCGCACCCGGCGCGGCCCGCGACGTGCTCACCAACGCGGTGAACCAGTTGCAGGGCAGCGCGGGCGTCGGCTCCGTCCTCGCGATCGTCGGCCTGCTGGGCGCTCTCTGGTCGGCCTCCGGCTACGTCGCGGCGTTCATCCGGACCTCCAACGCCGTCTACGACCTGCCCGAGGGCAGGCCGGTGTGGAAGGTGCTTCCGGTACGCGTCGGCCTGACCCTGGCGCTGATGATCCTGGCCACCGTGAGCGCGCTGATCGTCGTCCTCACCGGCGGCCTCGCCCGCCAGCTCGGCACCGCCCTGGGCATCGGCGACACCGCTCTGACGGTGTGGTCGATCGCCAAGTGGCCCGTACTGGTGCTGCTCGTGACGATCATGCTGGCGCTCCTCTACTGGGCGGCGCCCAACGCCAAGGGCCGCGGCTTCAAGTTCGTGTCCCTGGGCAGCCTCCTGGCCCTGCTGATCTGGCTGGTCGCCTCCGCCGGCTTCGCGTTCTACGTGGCCAACTTCGGTTCCTACAACAAGACCTACGGCACCCTGGCCGGCGTCATCATCTTCCTGGTGTGGCTGTGGATCACCAACCTGGCGGTCCTGCTGGGCCTGGAGTTCGACGCGGAGATGGCCAGGGAACGGGCCATCATCGGCGGGCACCCGCGCCTGGAGGAGCCGTACGTCGAGCCCCGGGACACCCGCAAGTGGAGCGATGAGGACCGCAGGGCCATGGGACGCACCGGTCCCGGTACCGATCCGGGTACCGCGGACCGCCGCTCAGGCTGACCGGACGGGCGGCCGTCGCCACCGGCGACACCCGACGCCACCAGGGGACTTCGGCAGAGGAGGACGGGAAAGCATGGACAGGTCACCAGGAACCACGGCCCCTCACCGGGACGAATCGGTGGGGGAGCTGGTCAAGCAGGCGTCCGACCAGATCTCTCAGCTGGTGCGCCAGGAAATGCGCCTGGCGCAGGCGGAGATGAAGCAGAAGGGCAAGCGGTTCGGTCTGGGCGGGGGTCTGTTCGGCGGCGCCGGACTCGTCGCCTTCCTCGGACTGCAGGCCCTCGTCGCGACCGCCGTCATCGCGCTCGATCTCGTCTGGCCGCTGTGGCTGTCCGCCCTCGTGGTCACGGCCGTGCTGTTCGCGGTGGCCGGGGTGCTCGCCGTCGCCGGCAGGAAGCAGATCAAGCAGGGCACCCCGCCCGCGCCCCAACAGGCGGTCGACAACGTCAAGGCCGACATCGCCCAGATCAAGGAGAGCGCACACCGATGACCGACAACGCCCCCCGCGGACACGACCCCACCCCCGACGAGCTGCGCGAGCAGGCCCGGGCCACCCGCGAAGAGCTCGCACACACGGTCGAGGCACTCGCCGCCAAGGCGGACGTCAAGGCCCAGGTCCAGCAGAAGGCGTCCGAGACCAGGGCGCAGACCCGGCGGAAGGCCGCAGAGGCCAAACGCCAGGTCCACGACACGACGGCGCACGCGCTGCAAACGGCACGCGACAAGACGCCAGAACCGGTACGCGAGAAGGCCACACACGCGGCCACCGCGGCGAACGAGCACCGCGGCCTGATGCTCGCCGCTCTGGCGGCGGCCGCCTTCGTCACCGTGCTCCTGTGCAGGAAGCGGTGCGGACGATGAAAACCTCCAAGGCCGTCTACAGGCCCGTCGGCATGGCGATGGGCGCGGTGAGCGGCATGGTCGCCGGCGCTCTGTTCAAACAGATCTGGAAGAAGACGGGCCACGACGAGGACGCCCCCAAGTCCACCGACCCGGACCGCAACTGGCGCGAAGTACTGCTCGCCGCCACGGTCCAGGGCGCTGTCTTCGCCGCGGTCAAGGCCGCCGTCGACCGCGCCGGCGCCACCGTCGTCCACCGCCTCTCGGGCGCGTGGCCCGGCTGACTGCGCGGTAGGGCCCCTCGGCGGTACATTGGGGGCACGCCTGTCCGAGTGGGCGGGGGCGGTCGAGGGCGGGGAACAGTGGGCGTTGTGCAGAGGCGGTCGGCGCGGTCCGTCCGTACCGTCACCGGGGGTTGTGCCGCATGACCGTGCTGCGGCACACCGTGACCGTCGTCGCCCTGGAGCCGCACCGGGTCGAGGAGTTCGCCGGGCTGATGCTCGATTTCGCCGAATCCACCCGGGAGCGCGGGGAGGAGATCGTGCTGGAGGACGGGCGGCCGGTCGTGGACGTGCGGTTGGTCGAGGGGCGGCATCTGCACCCCGGTGCTCGGTACGAGCTCTCCGAGGACGGCGCCGCGGACACGCAGACGGTGCTCGTACGCGAGTGGCGGCGCGGTGACGTGATCACCGTGGAACAATTGCTGCTTTCCGACGGCATGACGGCACGGACGGTTCTGCGGCTGCACAGCCCCGACCTGCCGCTGCTGGTGGAGGCCGAGGGGCAGATGCAAGGGCCGGAGGGGTCGGAGTCGCTGCGCCGCGGGTCAGGAGACGCGCGGCTCGATCTGGCCGCGTGGTGGGCGGCGGTCCGGCTCGCGCCCGGGGCCCCGTCGGCAGCGCCCACCCCGGCGACGGTACGGCTGAAGCACCGCCTGTGCGAGGCGCGGCTGGATCTCCGGCCTCGCCGGGCCGGGAGTGGTCGGTGGCAGGTGGATGTCGCGGTCACCGTGCGCGGGCGGTGGCTGCTGCGGCCCGTGGTCGCTGTCGCCCTGATGGTCGCCGGGCGCCGGGTGCGCCGGGGCTTCCGGTCCGCGGTGGAGGAGGCGGCCGACGGATGGAACCGGGAGATCGGCGAACTGCTGGCGCTCGGCCCGGAGGACATCCGGGCCGAACTGGCGAGGCAGGCCACCGAGCGGCCTCCGCAGGAGAACCCGCAGGAACCGACGGGCGCCGGTCCCGCGTACTGAGTCCGAGTAGCAGCCCACGTCGCAGCCTGGTCGCGCGATTCAGTCGGTCCGGTCCGTGGGCTCGGGGTCGGGGAGCGTGCCGCCGGTCTCCAGGAGGGTCTTCAGGCTCGAGAGGAGGGCCGGCCAGCCTTCCTGGACCATGTCCCTCACGGTGCTGCCGGGGTCGAAACCGTCGTGGACGACGGTGAGCTTGACCGTTTCGCCGTGGGGCTCGAGGTCGAACGTGACCTTCGACCTCCGCTCGGCGGAGATCCTGGCGAGGGTCTCGTCGTCCACTTTGGCGGCCTCCGCCCACTGGGGGGTGAAGGTGTGCCAGGTGTAGGACAGCCGCCGGTAGGGGTCGGATTCGAGGACCACCTGCTCCGGGTCGACGGACTTGATCCCCTGGCCTTCCCAGGTCATGGGCGATCCCGTCCGCCAGTCGGTCGCGAACTCCATGCCCCAGTAGCGGCGGGTGAACGCCGGGTCGGTCAGGCCCTGCCAGAGCTTCTCTGGCGTGGTCCTGATGTAGGTGGTGTAGACGAACGCGTTGCTGTCCATGGCGGTGCTCTCCAGTGTCTGCTTCAGCTCGGCGAGTGCGTGCGCCCGCTCCCGGTCGTAGCGGCTCATCCAGCGCTCGGCGATGGCATTGATCGGCTCGGCGTTGAGGTAGTGCAGCTTCTCCCGGCCCCGCCGGACGGTGGTGACCAGGTTGGCCGCCTCCAGCAGGGACAGGTGCTTGCTGACCGACTGACGGGCCATGTCCAGCTCCGAGCACAGCTCCCGCAGGGTCTGGCCGTTGCGGGCGTTGAGGCTGTCCAGCAGCCTTCTGCGGCCGGCGTCGGCCAGCGCCTTGAAGACCTCGTCCATGTGCGACTCCTCCGACATGCAGCCAATCGGTTGCATAAAACGATAGGCAGCCCTCCGGCTGCATGTCAATCGGACGATCCGGCGAGGCGGCAGGTCGGTGGCCGGGGTGATCGAGCGCGCGTCGGCGTCCCTCCATCTGCGCACAGGAACGTGGTCTTCGCTCACCGAGAACAGGGCGAGGGTCCAGCGAGGTCCTGCCGGCGAGGGGCGCGGTTCGTCGGCGAGCCGCCGAAGTGCATTCGGGTGAACTGCCTTCTCGTCGGATGCGACGTATTGGTGTGCACTCCACTCGAATACCGCCCCGAGTCGGCAACTCCGGTCGCAGAGAACGCTTTTGGGGATTCCTGACCACCCGATCCGGCAATGTCTGTGACCAATAGTCAATAAAACGTCGGGAGAGTACTGATTGGGGCATCTCGCCATGGGCACTCGCGGTGTCGTAAGAGACCCCCACAACAACCTGAGGGAAAGGAGCAGTCATGGCTGCGTCCAACAACTCCGGTAACTTCGCCGACGATCCGCAGCGTGCTTCGGAGGCCGGTCAGAGGGGTGGCCGTGAGAGCGGCGGGAACTTCGCCAATGACCCGCAGCGCGCGTCCGAGGCCGGTCAGAAGGGTGGCCGCGAGAGCGGCGGCGGGCGCCAGTAGGCGGACGTCGGTTGCAGCGGTCTCTCCGCAACGCCCCTGTGCCGGGGGTCCTGGTCTCAGTACCAGGGCCCCCGGCCCGCGTTCGCGCGCGGGGACTGCGGCGGTCAGGCGATGTCCGGCCCCCGCAGCAGCAGTTGTGCGACAGCCGCGCCCGCGACCACGATCGCGGCCCGGAACGGCCACCGGCTGCAGACCGGCCATGGCACGGCCGTGGCCGAGACGGCCACGACGCCGGCAGCCGCCGCCAGCCCCCAGCCCGTCGCCCCGACCGGCCCCGGCGGTCCTGCCACGACGACGCCCATGGCTGCCAGCATCACGAGCGGAGCCAGCCACCGGCACGCAGCCCGGCCCAGACGCTGCGGCAGGCCCCGTACACCGGACGCGAGATCGTCGTCGATGTCGGGAAGCACATTGACGACGTGTGCCCCCACGCCCAGCAGCGCCCCTCCCGCCACCGCCCACCAGGCGGGCCAGGCCGGCGACGGCAGGCCGAGAGTGACGAAGGCCGGCAGTGAGCCGAAGGCGACGGCGTACGGCAGTGGTGAAAGCACCGTGTGCTTGAACCACAGGTTGTAGGCCCACGCGGTGGCCACCATCCCCAGATGCGCCGCTCCGGCGGCGACGCCGCTGAGCAGGGACAGCGGTACGCACAGCGCCAGCGCCGCACCGGCCGCGACGGCGATCGTGCGCGGCGACAGTTCCCCGGTCGCCACGGGCTTGTCGCGGCGCCCGCAGAGCGTGTCGCGCCGCGCGTCGGCCGCGTCGTTGCACCAGCCCACCGACAACTGGCCGGCCAGCACCGCCGCGGCCACCGCGGCAGCGCCCGCGGACCCCCGCCCGGCCGTCACGGCCAGCGCGGTGGCGAATCCCGTGACGGCGAGCGCCGGTCCCAGGTGGCAGGAGCGCCACAGCGCGGGGACACGGTGTGTCGGGAGGGGAAGGGCGTCGACGGGGTGTAGAGACACAAAGGCAAGATAATCAGTCATTCAAAACAAGAAGGGCATTACCGGCATGCGTGTTCCTGTGGTGGTCGACGATGCCCCTTCCCCGCCCGCGCCGACCGATCCGACCGAACCGTCCGACGCGCCCGACGCGCCCGACCTGCCGGACCGCACCGACGCGACCGGCGCGGCCACCACGATCCTCGCGGTCCGCACCGCGCTGCCGCCGCACCGCTACACCCAGGACGACCTCACCGAACTGATCGGCGACCTCTGCCTCGCGCCGGGCGCCGAGCGCGCCCTCCTGCGCCGCCTCCACGCGTCCGCCGGGGTGCGCACCCGGCATCTCGCCCTGCCGATCGAGCGGTACGCCGGCCTCGGCGACTTCGGGCAGTCCAACGACGCGTGGATGGCCGCCGGACTCGACCTCGCGGAGCAGGCCCTCACGGGCGCGCTCAAGGAGGCCGGGCTCGAACCGCACGACGTCGATCTGCTGGTGTGCACCTCCATCACCGGCATCGCCGCCCCGTCGCTCGACGCCCGGCTGGCCGGACGCGTGGGGCTGCGGCCGGACGTCAAGCGGGTCCCCGTGTTCGGCCTCGGGTGCGTGGCCGGCGCCGCCGGCCTCGCCCGGCTGCACGACTACCTGCGCGGCCACCCCGACGACACCGCCGTGCTCCTCACCGTAGAACTGTGCTCGCTGACGCTCCAGCAGCGCGACGACTCCCACGCGAACCTCGTCGCCGGCGCCCTGTTCGGTGACGGCGCGGCAGCCGTCGTCGCACGCGGCCGCCGCACCACCGGCTGCGACGGAGCCGGGCCGACGGTGGTCGCCACCCGCAGCCATCTGTATCCGGACACCGAACAACTCCTCGGCTGGAACATCGGCGCCAGCGGATTCCGCATCGTGCTCGGCGCCGGCGTGCCCGGCATCGTGCGCGGCCACTTCGGCGCCGGGCTGCGGGACTTCCTGGCCGACCACAGCCTCACCACCGACGACATCGGGACCTGGGTGTGCCATCCCGGAGGACCCAAGGTGCTGTCCGCCGTGACCGAGGTCCTCGGGCTGCGCGACAGCGCCCTGGACACCGCGTGGAACTCGCTCGCGACGGTGGGCAACATGTCGTCCGCCTCCGTACTGCACATCCTGCAGAACACCCGGGACGACCGTCGCCCCCCGCCCGGCACCTGGGGCCTGCTGCTCGCGATGGGCCCGGGATTCTGCTCCGAACTCGTCCTGCTGCGTTGGTGAGTGGTCCACATGCCCTGGTACACGCTTCTCGTCCTCGCCGTCGCGCTGGAACGCGTCGCCGAACTCGTCGTCGCCCGGCGCAACGCCGCCTGGACCCTCGCCCGCTCCGGCGTGGAGCACGGCCGCGGTCACTATCCGGTCATGGTCGTCCTGCACACCGGCCTGCTGGTCTGCTGCCTGCTCGAACCCGTGCTCGCCCACCGGCCGTTCCTGCCCGCACTCGGGTGGCCCATGCTGACGCTGGTCCTTCTCGCCCAGGCCCTGCGCTGGTGGTGCATCACCACACTCGGGCGGTACTGGAACACCCGCGTCATCGTCGTCCCCGGCACCCGGCTGATCGCCGTCGGACCGTACCGGTTCCTGCGCCACCCCAACTACGTCGCCGTCGTCGTGGAGATCGCCGCGCTGCCGCTCGTGCACTCGGCGTGGCTCACCGCGGCGGTGTTCACCGCGGCCAACGCGGTACTGCTCACAGTCCGTATCCGCTGCGAGAACGCCGCGCTCACCTCACAGGCGGTGCCCGCGTGACCGCCGCCTCGACCCTGGCGGTGCCCGGGTGAGCGGCCGTCACGACCTGCTCGTCGTCGGAGGCGGTCCCGCCGGCCTCGCGACCGCGCTCCACGCGGCCCGTGCCGGTTTCGACACCGTCGTGGCGGAGCCGCGCCCCGCACCCGTCGACAAGGCCTGCGGCGAGGGTCTGATGCCGGGCGCCGTGCGGATCCTCGCCGCGCTCGGCGTGGACGTCCCCGGCCATCCGATCGAGGGCATCCGCTACGTCCAGGGACGCTGCCGCGCCCAGGCGCACTTCCGGTACGGCCACGGCCTCGGGGTGCGCCGCACCAGTCTGCACGGCGCCCTGCACCGGGCCGTCGGCGAGGCCGGCGTCCCCGTGGTTCCGCTGCGGGTCGGGGAGGTGCGGCATGACGCCACGGGTGTGTTCGTCCCCGGTACGGGGCTGCGCGCCCGGTGGCTGGTCGCCGCGGACGGCCTGCACTCGCCGCTGCGCCGCTCCCTGGGCCTGGTCGTCCCCTCCCGCGGGGCACCCCGGTACGGGCTGCGCCGCCACTATGCCGTGCCCCCGTGGTCCTCCTGCGTCGAGGTGCACTGGGGCCCGCACGGCGAGGCCTACGTCACCCCGCTCGGACCGGACCTCGTCGGCATCGCGCTGCTGACCGCGCGACGTGTCCCCTTCGAGACCCAACTGGCCGATTTTCCCGACCTGTTGGCCCGCCTGGCACCGGAAGCGGCCGTCACCGCGGTGCGGGGCGCGGGGCCCCTGCGACAGAAGGCGCGCACCAGACTCCACGGACGAGTGCTCCTCGTCGGAGACGCCGCCGGGTACATCGACGCGCTGACCGGCGAGGGGCTCTCCCTGGCCCTCACGGGCGCCGAGGCTCTGGTCGGCAATCTGCGCCGCGGTACGCCGGGCCGCTACGAGACCGACTGGAACCGGGCGACCCGCCGCCACCGGCTGCTGACGGAACTCCTGCTGCGCGCCCGGCAGCGGCCCGCCCTCGCACCGCTCATCGTGCCCGCGGCCGAACGACTGCCACGCGTCTTCGCCGCAGCGGTCAACGCCCTGGCGTGAGCCGCCCCGGACGGCGGCGCCGGCGCACGGTCGCCGTCGAGCGTTCACACCGAACGGGGGCAGGCACCAGCCAGGGGCCCACAGGCCCGCCCCAGTGCGTCGCACCGCGTGCTGCGTGAGGCTGAACGCACAGAAAGCGCACCGTACTTGGGGGAAATTCGTGATGGTCTCCAACGCAACACCGCCGCGCAGTGGCACCCGGCACCGCGGCAGCCTCCGGGCTCCGTTGGCAGCCCTCTGCTGCGGACTCCTGCTGAGCGGTCCGGCCGTCGCCACCGCCGCCACTCCGTCAGCCGCCGCCGCACCCACCGCCACCACGTCCGAGCCCAGGCGCAGGCCCGGCACCACCGGCACGGCCGGGGCACCCTGGTCTCCGCCGAGAAGCTGTACACGCTCACGACCCCGCGCGCCGTGGCCGCCGAGCTGGCCGCCGCCGGGTTCGGGGACGACACCGTCCGCAACGGTGTCGTCGCGTACCGGCTGGTCTACCGGACCGTCGACGCGCACGGCAGGCCCACCACGGCGAGCGGGCTGTTCGTGCTTCCGTTCAACCGCGAGAAGCGGCTGCGGGCGGTCTCCTTCGCGCACGGCACCGGCAGCCACAAGGACGACTCCCCGTCCATGCGGCGCGGCGAGTTCGTGTCCGCGCCGGTGATCGCGTACGCGGCGGCCGGCGCGGCAGGGGTCGCGCCCGACTATCTGGGGATGGGCGAGGGGCCCGGCCCGCACCCCTGGATGGACATCGGCTCCGAGACGACGGCGTCCCTGGACATGCTGCGGGCCGCCCGCGCCTTCGCGCCCCGCACCGGGCACGTCCTGGAGCGGGAGGTCATGGTCACCGGCTTCTCGCAGGGCGCGTCCGCGGCGCTGGGGCTCGGCAGGGCGCTGGAGGCGGGTGAGGACCGCTGGTTCAGGCTGGGCGCGCTGGCGCCGGTCAGCGGCGCGTACGACTTCGGCGGCGCGGAGCTGCCCGCGCTGCTCGCAGGCAGGCTCGAACCCAAGTCCAGTGTGGTGTACGCGGCGTACACCCCGGTGGCGTTCAACCGGCTCCACCACCTCTACGACAGCCCCGACGAGGTCTTCCGGGCCCCGTACGACACCACCGTCGAGGCGCTCTTCGACGGCGCCCACACAGGGGAGCAGCTGATGCGGGGCACCCCGGACGAGCTGGACGACCTGCTGACCGAGCACGGCCGCGACCTGCTCGCGCGCCCCACGTGGCCGCTGGCGGAGGCGCTGCGCACCACCGACGCCGTATGCACCGACTGGACGCCCCGCGCACCGGTCCGGCTCTACATGGCGACCGGGGACGAGCAGGCGGCCACCGACAACACCGAGCACTGCCGGGCGGCGCTGCTCGGGAACGGCGTCGACGCGCCCGTAGTCGATCTCGGCGACGTCGACTACCAAGGCTTCCGTCACCTGGGTTCCAACGTCGCGGCCACGACCGAAATCGTGCGCTGGTTGGACGAGTTGCGCCGGCGCTGACGGGAAACCCGCGGGCCTGTCCGCAGCGTCCGCGGTGCGGAGCCGCCGCTTCCGGCGCCGGACGTAATCGCGCATCCGAGCGAGCGGCGTCAAGCCCCTAGGCAGCCACGGAAATGGCCGGTACCTTGCGCCCCTGTCCGCCGCCACATGCGGCATGGCGACAGCTCATCAAGGGGGCACTTTGCGCGACTTCAGCCTTCCGCCGCTGGTGGAAACCCTGGCGACGGGGAGCCTCGCGGACTCGGTCTACGACGTGGCCGAGCGCGACCCGCAGCTGTTACAGCTCTCCCGGCGCAGCAGCGCCCCGGGCGGCGACGAATGGCTCCCCGTGACCGCGTCCGAATTCCGCGACGAGGTCATGGGGTTGGCGAAGGGGCTGCTGGCCGAAGGCATACAACTCGGGGAACGGGTCGCCGTGATGGCCCGGACGCGCTACGAGTGGACCCTGTTCAGCTATGCGCTGTGGTCGATCGGCGCCCAGATCGTGCCCGTCTACCCCACCTCCTCGGCGGACCAGGTCCGTTGGATCCTGTCCAGCGCCCAGGTGGTGGCCGTCGTGGTCGAGCACGAGGACCAGGCCATGACCGTGGGAGCGGCCTGCGACGGGCTGACGCGGCTCCGCTCGATGTGGCAGCTCGACTCGGGGTGCGTGCAGCGGCTGACGGAGCGCGGCGCGCAGGTGCCGGACTCCATGGTGCACCGCCACCGCCGGGCGGTGGGGCCCCAGTCGGTCGCCGCGATCACCTACACCTCGGGCACCACCGGGCGGCCCAGGGGCTGTGTGATCACCCATGCGAACCTCGCGGCCGAGTGCGACACCCTGTACGCGGGCTGGAAGCACATCCTCGCCGAGCCGGGGGAACAGCCCCGCATCCTCGCCTTTCTGCCGCTGTCCCACATCTACGGCCTGATGGTGCAGGTGGTCTGCATACGGGGCGGCATCCGGCTGGGACACCAGCCCGACCTCGCGCCCGACGCACTGCTGCCCGCCCTCGTGTCCTTCCGGCCCACCTACATCTTCGCCGTGCCGTACATCTTCGAGAAGATCTTCCAGAAGGCGCGCCGGGCGGCCGAGGAGGCCGGGCGGGGGGAGATGTTCGACAAGGCCGTGGACACGGCGGTGCGTTACGCCGAGGAGGTCGAGCGGCGGGACATGGGAGAAGGACCGGGCCCGGGACGGATGCTCAGGGCCAGGCACGCGGTCTTCGACCGGCTGGTGTACCGGCGGCTGCGGGCCGTGCTGGGCGGCTGCGTCCGGCACGCCACCTCGGGCGGGTCGACGCTCGACCGGGAACTGGGTCTGTTCTTCGACGGTGCCGGGATCACCGTCCACGACGGCTACGGGCTCACGGAGTCCACCGCCGCGATCACCAGCCAGCCGCCGGGCCGCCCCCGGTTCGGCACCGTCGGCAGGCCCCTGCCGGGCTGCTCCGTACACATCGCACCGGACGGGGAGATCTGGGTCCGCGGCCCCGTCGTCTTCGCCGGCTACCACGACGACCCGGTGGCCACCGAGTCCGTACTGCGCGACGGCTGGCTCGCGACCGGCGACGTGGGCTGGCTCGACGACGGCTTCCTGGTGATCACCGGACGCAAGAAGGACGTCATCATCACCAGCGGCGGGAAGAGCGTCAGCCCCCGGATCCTCGAGGACCGGCTGCGCAGGCATCCGCTCATCTCCCAGTGCCTCGTCGTCGGCGACAACCGGCCGTTCATCGCGGCCCTGATCACGCTGGACCCGGAGGCGTCGACGCACTGGTACGAACTGCGCGGGAAGCAACTGTCGCACCCGCAGGCCGTGGTGATCGACAAGGAGCTCCATGCGGAGATCCAGCGGGCCGTGACGATGGCGAACAGCGCGGTGTCGCGGGCCGAGTCGATCCGGGCGTTCCGGATACTGCCGAACGAGTTCACCATGGACGACGGCCTGATGACGCCCTCCCTCAAACTGCGGCGGGGCGCGATCGTGAAGGCGTACGCGGCGGACATCGAGGAGCTGTACTCGTCCTGAACGGTCCTGGCCCCAGGGTGTTCAGCCTGAGGCGGCGAGCCGGTCGACAAGCTGGATCACGTCGGCGTCGCCGCCCCATTTGCCCTTGTGAAGGGCCTCGCTGAGGCGCCGGCGAAGGTCACGGGCCTTTGGTGCTTCCATGTGCCGCGCGCGTACGGACCGGTCAGTGTGCTGGGGCCTGCCGGCCGGTCCGGTCCTTGGGGTCCCGTTCGTCCAGGAGCCGTGCGGTCTGCTCGGACACCGGCGCCGCCAGCAGCGCGGTGACCAGGTCGACCAGCCTGCTGGTGAACAGCCGGTCGTCCCTGCGCGGGCGGGCGGCGGCGCGGGCCGCGAGTTCGGCGTGGCAGAAGCGCATGGCGGTGAAGCGGGTGTGGAGCACCGAGGTGGAGTCGGGGGTCAGCAGGGGCTCCACCAGGCGGCGCCACGCGAGGATGGTCGAGCCTTCCGTCACCACGAGCTCGACGCGGGGTTCTGGCCGGTTGAGCAGTTCGCCCACGATCTGCAGGAACTCGCGGCCACCGTCGGGGTCGGCGAGTTTCGCGGCGGCCGGCAGCACCAGTGCGGAGGCGAGGGAGCGCAGATCGTCCGTCCCGCCGTCCTCGTACTGCTGCAACAGGACCTCCCGGCGGGTGTCCACCGCCGGCAGATGCTTGTCGAGCACCGCCCGCAGCAGCCCCGCGCGGTCGCCGAAGTGGTACTGCAGAGCCGTCGCGTTGCGCTGGTCGGCGGCCCGGTTGATCTCGCTGAGCGACACACCGTCGACGCCCTTTGCCGCGAACAACTGCTCGGCGGCCCGGACGAGTTTGCCGCGAGTGTCACGGAGCTCCCGGCTCCGCGGCGGCCCTTTCTCTGCGCGCGTCTTTTGGGGTGTCACGGACTATGGTTTCCCCTCATACCAAAATGATACGGTCCCATTAAAGATTGATCCTAGCGCCTGAGGCGCGAGGGGGGACGGTCAATGCCCTGGACGTCGACACCGACACCACGGTCCTCTGCCTCGCCACTCCGGCGTCGTCGCGCTGCACCGGCGCCCCCCGCGCCCGGACGGAGGAATTAATGAAGGCCCTCACCTACCACGGCCGCCACGACATCCGCTACGGGGAGGTTCCCGACCCGGCCGTCACCAGCCCCACCGACGTGGTCGTCAGGGTCACCACGGCCGGCATCTGCGGCAGCGACCTGCACATCTACGACGGCCACGGCTTCAGCCCGGAGACCGGATACACCCCCGGACACGAGTGCGTCGGCGTGGTCGCGGAGACCGGCAGCCAGGTCACCCGCTTCAAGCCCGGCGACCGGGTCCTCGTCCCCGCCTCCGCCGGCTGCACCCTGTGCAGGACCTGCGCGGCCGGGTACACCGCCAGGTGCGAGCGCGCCAAGTCCCCGATCGACCTGTGCTACGGAGTGGGCCCCCAGCTCCAGGGCAGCCAGGCCGAGTCGCTGACCGTGCCCCACGCCGACGTCAACCTGGTGCACCTGCCGGAAGGCATCTCCGACGAGGCCGCCACCGTCCTGACGGACAACGCCCCCACGGCCTGGTACGGCTGCCGCCGCGCCCGTATCCAGCCCGGCGAGACCATTCTCGTCATCGGCCTCGGCCCGGTCGGCCTCATGGCCGCGCAGTCGGCCTTCGCCATGGGCGCCGCCCGGGTGCTGGGCGTGGATCCCGTCGCGGAGCGCCGCGCCTTCGCCGCCACCCTGGGCGTCGAGCCGGTGGAGGGCGAGGACGCGCGAACGGCCGTACGGGACATGACCGCGGGACGCGGGCCGGACGCCGTGGTGGAGGCCGTCGGCTCGGACACCACCATCGAGCTCGCCCTCAGAGTCGTCCGGCAGGCCGGCCGGGTCAGCGTCATCGGGGTCAGCCAGAACGCGGCGTTCCCGTTCCACATGGGGATGGCCCAGATCAAGGAGCTGGAGTTCGCGATCGGGCTCTGCTCGGTGCACTACGAACTGCCGGTCCTGATCGCCCTCACCCAGGCCGGACGGCTCACCCCGGAGGCCGTGGTCTCCCACCGTCTCGGCCTGTCCGAGGGCGGTGCGGCGTACGAGCTGTACAACAGCCGCGCCGCCGGCGTCCTCAAGGTCCTTCTCGACCCGGCCCGTTGACGTGTAGCCGCCGGACCTTCGCGTGACGCCGCTGCCGCCGCGGCGTCACGCGCCTTCCTGACGCGGCGTCACACACCGTCCCAACGAAACACCCCGGGCGGCAGGGGCCGACGGCGGTTGCTCAGCGTCCTCTGCGCACCCGGGCGGCTCTGCGCGCCTCCGCGACCTTGCGGGCCTCGGCGGCCTTGCGTGACTCCTTCGGGGCGCTGCCCGGCCGGGTGCCCATGCCGCGGAAGGCCGCGTTGCCGGTGGCCTTGGCCGCGGCGGGCGGACGCTTCGCTCCGGTGATGCTGCTCAGCTTCTCCTCGCCGGAGCGCACCTGCGTGACCACCGGCCGGATCCCGGCGTCGGACATCATCCGGTTCACGTCACGCCGCTGGTTCGGGGTGACGAGGGTGACCACGCTGCCCGACTCGCCCGCGCGTGCGGTGCGGCCGCCCCGGTGGAGATAGTCCTTGGGGTCGGCGGGGGCGTCGACGTTGACGACGAGGTCGAGGCCCTCAATGTGGATGCCGCGTGCGGCGACGTTGGTGGCCACCAGCACGTTGATCTCACCCTCCTTGAACTGCGCGAGCGTGTGCGTGCGCTGCGGCTGCGACTTCCCGCTGTGCAGCGCGGCCGCCCGGATTCCGCTGCCGCGCAGATGGCGGGTGAACTGGTCGACGCCGTGCTTGGTGTCCAGGAACATCAGCACCCGCCCGTCCCTGGCCGCGATCTCCGTGGCCGTGGCGTACTTGTCCGCGGGGTGGACGTTCAGCACATGGTGTTCCATCGCGGTGACCGCGCCCGCCGCCCGGTCCACCGTGGCGAGCACCGGGTCGTGGAGGTAGCGGCGGACCAGGTCGTCGATGTTGCGGTCGAGTGTGGCCGAGAACAGCATCCGCTGGCCCCCGGCGGGCACATGGTCCAGGAGCTCCGTCACCTGCGGCAGGAACCCCATGTCGCACATCTGGTCCGCCTCGTCCAGCACCGCGATCCGCACCTGGTCCAGGTGGCAGTCCCGGCGTCCGACGAGGTCGGTGAGGCGTCCCGGAGTGGCGATGACGACGTCGGCGCCGGCCCGCAGCTCGGTCGCCTGCCGCCCGATCGACAGTCCGCCGACGGCCGTCGCCAGCCGCAGCCCCAGCGCCACGGCGTACGGCTCCAGGGCGTCGGCGACCTGCTGCGCCAGTTCCCGGGTGGGGACCAGGACGAGCCCGCGCGGCCGCTTCGGCTCGGCGCGCCGACCCGCAGTGCGGACGAGCAGCGCCAGCCCGAAGGCGAGGGTCTTCCCCGAGCCGGTCCGCGCGCGGCCGAGGATGTCCCGGCCGGCCAGCGCGTCGGGCAGGGTGGCCGCCTGGATCGGGAACGGCTCCGTCACCGCGAGGTCGGTCATCACCCGCACCACCTCCGCCGGGAGCTCCAGCTCGGCGAAGGAAGCGGCGGGCGGCGAGCCAGGGGTCAGCGTCTCCGCCGAGAGCTCGCCCCGCGGCGCCACGGTCCGGGTCGTGCCGGCACCGGAGCGCCCACGGGCTGACGGCTTGCTGTTCATGGGGACCCTTCCCTGGTCTGGCGCCCGGAACGAGGCGGGGCCCGCACCCCTTGGCGCGGGCCCCGGCGATGTCGAAGCGTCCGCCCAGGCTACCAGCGCACCGAACAACACCTGCCGTGCAGAAGCGAGCGCCAAGGCCACCAGGACGACATCACACCGACGCGTACCGCGCTGCCAGCGCGCGGGACGTGGCCGCGAGGCGGGACCGCAGTTCCGCCGGCTCGAGGACCTCGGCGTCGGCGCCCATCGCGAGGAAGTAGCCGTGTGCGTGATCGAGCGACTCGACGGGCAGCACCGCCCTGATCCAGCCGTCCGCCTCCGCGGTGCCGGTCTCGGCCAGCGCCCGGGCCGCCGCCCCCGCGAGACCGGCCGCGGCCCGCGGTGCGAGACGGACGACGGCCTCGTCACGGTGGAGGCGGGCCCGGAAGTCCGCCTGATAGCGCTGCCAGTAACCGGCCAGGTCGAAGTCCGCCGGCGCCTTGAACCGCTCGTCGCACTCGGTGAGTTCGAGGATCTGGTCCACCCGGTACGTACGGGGGCCCGGGCCGGCCACGACGTACCAGCGGCCCGCCTTGAGCACCAGGCCGTAGGGCTCCAGCCGGCGGTCCACGTCGGTCGGCTCCTTCCAGCGGCGATAGCGGACCTCGAGCACCCGGCTCTCCCACACGGCGTTCGCGACCCGCCGCAGATGCGGGACGTCGTCGTCCTCGGCGTACCAGCCCGGGGCGTCGAGATGGAAACGGGAGCGCATCCGGTCGGCCTGGGAGCGCAGCTCCGGCGGGAGCGCCGCGCGCAGCTTGAGCCTGGCGGCGGCCAGGGCCCCGCCGAGTCCCAGCTCGGTGGCGGGCCCGGGGACCCCGGAGAGGAACAGCGCCTCCGCCTCGCCGGCGCTCAGCCCGGTGAGCCGGGTGCGGTAGCCGTCGATCAGGCGGTAGCCGCCGCTGTGCCCGGTGTCGGCGTAGAGCGGTACGCCCGCCGCGGTCAGCGACTCGATGTCGCGGTAGACCGTTCGTACCGAGACGTCCAGTTCCGCGGCGAGCTGGGCGGCGGTCGTCCGGCCCCTGGTCTGGAGCAGCAGCAGGATCGACAGAAGGCGGCTGGACTTCACTGACACAAGATGTCAGTGAAGCCGCTCTACGGTCCAGCCATGACTTTCGCCGAGAAACTGCTGCGCGCCCTGCCGCCCGTCGAGGTGGGCGGCCGCAGCGTCAAGCGCTACCAC
Organism: Streptomyces sp. NPDC002835; assembly: GCF_053591995.1. Classification (NCBI taxonomy): domain Bacteria; kingdom Bacillati; phylum Actinomycetota; class Actinomycetes; order Kitasatosporales; family Streptomycetaceae; genus Streptomyces; species Streptomyces sp. NPDC002835. Next base: position 170,743 of record NZ_JBSFUW010000005.1, read on the forward strand.
GTCACGTCCGACCCCGACGGCATCGCTCCCGAGGTGGAGAAGGCCGCGTACGCGATCCTTCCCGAATTGCTGCCGGAGGCGGACGGCACGCCGCCGGCGACCTTCGTCGTCCTCCACAGGGGAGGGGACGACGGGGCGTACCTCAATGCGTACAGCTGGGTGTGGGACAACGTCCTGCACTTCGGCGGGGCGGCGGCCGGCCAGCCGGTGCTGGGCTGCCCCGACCGGGATCCGGCACACTTCGTCCGGCTGGACCGGTCGCTGATCGGCTGCGTCTGGGAGCTGCCGCCGATCCTCCATGAGCGCGACGCATGGGTTCGGCACATGCTCGCGCCCGACCGCCCGGACCTCGCCGGCTATCTCGCCGACTCGCTTCCCGACGGAACCACGGGAGACCACCGCGCCTGAACGGCCGTCCGCCATCTCCTCAGCCGGCCCGGTCCGTGGCCGGCGTCGTGACCCGAAAGCAGCCGGATGTTCATATAGGGGGTGTATCTCTGACATAGAGCGCAAACTCTCACAAGGTTGCGCCGACGCCTCACGTGCCACCGGAGGGAGAACCATGATCACCTCGGCCTCACGCGGACAGCAGCACCCCGCGACCATCACGTCCGACGGTGAACGCGTCGACGTGGCCTTCCACGGCGCGCTCTACTCCTCGATGGCGCGCGCTCTGGAGGAGCAGCTACAGGATCCGCGGCTGCACGGCGCCCGGGTGTGGGTTTTCGACATGCACGCCCTGGAGCGGATCGACCTGGTGTGTGCCTACGCCCTGCTCCGCGCCGTCAGCACCGCGGACGCCCCGAGCGTCGTCGTCTCCGGCTCGAACCGTCGCGTGCAGCGCACGCTCCACCACGCGGGTCTGCACGCCGTCGCCACGTTCGACAACTGACGCCTCAGTGCACGTACGCGGGTGTCCTCGACGCCTCCGAAGGACCCACCGCCGGTGCGGAACCAGAGGCGGTTCGCCCACGTCACACGGCCATGAAGCGAGGGACGAATGCGAAGCACGCTGCCGTGGCCCTGGTCGCCACGGCCGCACTGGCCGCCTGTGGAACAGCGGCCGGCCAGAGCAACGTGGACGGCGCGGACAGCGACGCGCCGGTGACCGGTGTCCGCTGGGTGCCGGAGAGTGTCACCGTCGACGGCAAGGCGTACGACCTGCCGCCGGGGACCGGCTCCTACGTGGAATTCAAGCCCGGAAAGAAGGAGGGGGCCGGAGGAGACTCCGGAGGCAGGATGGGCTGCAACCACTTCGGCGTCGATGTCGCCGTCGAGGGCGACACGATCAAGATCTCCGACATGGTGTCGACGGCGATGGGCTGCGGCATGAAGGGCCTGCAGGAGTTCGAGGAGCGGTGGTCCCAGGTCTTCACCGGCGACCTCACGGCCAAGGTGTCCGACAACGGCAAGACCCTCACCCTGACCGCGGACGACGGCGACCGCATCACCCTCGCCACCGAGGGGAACAAGTAGGGAGCGGCGCGGATCCCTTGGCTCCCCCGTCTACTTGCCGCGGGGGCGGCGCAGGATCAGCCAGGCGAGGAGTGCGACGAGCGCCGCGTACTCCAGCCACGCGAAGAGGACGGCGAGTCCTTCCGTCGTCATGACGCGTCTCCCGTCGGCGCGGTGCGGACGGTGAGTCGGCGTTCGTGGAAGGAGAGGACGTCCGCCCAGGAGATCCGCCGGCTCCGGCGGTTGAGCAGGGTGGCGACGGCGGTGACCAGGTAGGGCCCGTTCACCTCGTGCTGTGCGTAGCCGAACCGGTAGGCGAGGGCGGACGGCCCGACCACGACGGCATCGATCCGCCACGGCTCTGACGCGGACGGACGCGCGAGGCGGATGTCGTGGACCTTCCCCAGCCGGCGTCCTCGGGTGTCCTCCACCACGGACCCCAGCAGGTCAGTCGCTCTCACGCTCACCCCCGGGCAGCCTGGACACGAGGTGGCGGCGCAGCCACCTCTCCGGGCCCAGAAGCCGCGGGAACGCCTGGATGCGGGCGTCGACGGAGATCACGGGGCCGACGTCGCCGATCAGCTCGGCGGGCACCTCGACGGGCCCTTCGGCCGGCGAGATCCGCCGGGCCAGCCCGGTCCACCAGAGTCCCGGCCGGCCGCCCAGCCGTGCTCCGAACGCCTGCTGGCCGACCAGCAGGGCCGCGAGGACGGGCGGCCCGCCGTCGGGGCCCGGGTCGGTGAAGAGGAGGTCGTCCACCTTGCCCAGCGACGTACCGTCGGCGTCGACGAGCTGACGGTCGAGGAGCTCCAGGCCGGCGTCCAGATACTCGGTCATGGTCACAGTCCCGCCTTGGTCGCGATGAGCAGGGGCAGGGCGGCCAGCGCGCCGGCCACCACAAGGAGCAGATAGACGGTGCCCACCGCGTTGGCAAGGCGCCCGTTGACCCGGTCCCCGAGATAGCGGCGGTCGTTGGAGATCACCAGGATCGGCAGATACGTCAGGGGCAGTACCGCGGCGCCGAGATAGACGGCGTAGATGGTGACCGTCACCGGGTTGACCGTGGTGAGCGCCACCGCCGTCGCGCCGAGCAGGGTCACCAGCAGCAGCGTGTGGAACCGGCTTGCGTCGGCGGGGCGTGCGACCTTGCCCCAGGTCCAGCCGAAGTGGTGGGCCACGGTGTAACTGGAGGAGAGCAGCGTTTCGATGGTGGAACCGAACACGGCGGCCACGATCCCCAGAATGGCCAGGGCGAACCCGACCTGCCCGAAGGCCAGGACGACGGGCAGCACGGTCTGGCTCAGATGCTCGACCTGGATGCCGGCGGGCTGCAGAACCTGGTGGGCGACGACCTGGATGCCGATGGCCAGGATCCCGCCGATGGGATACCCGATCCAGCAGTTCATCCGGACTTCCGTCAGGTTGCGCGCCCGCCAGCGGTGCTCCACGGCCGCCGAGGAGAAGAAGAACACCTCGTACGGCGTCATCTGCGCGCCGAGCATCACCAGCGCGTAGAAGAAGTAGGTGGGCAGGCCCTCACCTGCCGGCAGCTGCGGCTGCGTCACGTTGTGGAGCATCTCGCCCCAGTCCGGCCCGAGCTGCCAGACGGCCACCACGAAGACGAACAGCGCCATTCCGGCCAGGCCGTAGGCCCGCTCCATGAGTTCGAACGGCACACGCCAGATGACGAGCCAGGCGAGGAACGCGACCGGGGGCACCCAGAGCAGGTAGTGGACGTCCGTCAGGAGTTCGATGGCCAGGGCGATGCCGCACAGTTCCGCGACGAGGGCGATCGCGTTGACGAGATAGGAGACGACGACGGTGACCAGGCCGGTGCGGGCCCCCATGCGCTCGCGGATGAGGTCGAACACCGTGCGGCCGGTCACCACGGCGACGCGGCCGGCCATTTCCGAGTAGAGGGCCACGCCGATCACCGCGACCACCGTGACCCACACCAGGGCGAGCCCGAAGCGTGCCCCGATCAGAGCGTCGGTGATCAGGTCGCCGATGTCGATGAAACCGCCGATCGCCGTGAAGACGCCCAGCGCCAGGCTGAGGACCTTCTTCATGTCGGCCTGATCATCTCGAAGCGGGACAGCCGGGCGGAGAGCGCGGGCAGCCGTTCACCCAGCGCCACGAGTTCGGTGGTCCTGCCGTCGCGGGCGGCGATCCGCAGGTCCCCGAGGGTGCTGTGGCATTCGGTCAGCAGGGAGGTGATGCGGGTGCGCAGCCGGTTGCTCTCCTCGGTCGGGGGCTGCACGGAGCCGAGTTGCGTCGAGACCGTGCCTACCGCTGACTCCACGTCGGACAGCGTCCTGCTGGTGTACGCGGCGGGTGACTTCCCGGCCTCCACCGCGGTGACGACGAGGCGCGCCGTCTCGACGGACGAGCGTGCCGCCTCCGCGGCGTTGGCGACCTTCTCCTCGTAGTCCGCGCCGGTACGGGACGTGCCCACGCAGCCCGCCAGCGTCGCGAGAAGCACCAGCACCGGCAGCAGCACGGCGGCGCGGCGCGGGCACGCCCCGGGCGCCGGTACGCCGGCGAGGAACCCGGCCGGCCGTTCCTCGGCGCCGGCCCTCGTGCTGCCGGGCGGGTCCGACGTCGTGCGGGGCAACGTTCCTCCGTGATTCCGCCACGCCGACCGGTGACGCCGCTGGGTGTCCGTCTGATCGCCGCTGGGTGTCCGTCGCGGCCAGCCTGGCATCCGGAACGGGCCCGGCAGCGCCGCCACCGCTCCGACGGGCCCCGATTCCGCCGATTGGCAGCATCCCCGCGCACCTGGTGGGGCCGGGGACTCAGGTGGCTGAAAACGTTCGCCCAATGCTCATCTTCGGTTGGGAATCGGAACCGCGGCCCACTCCTAGGGTGATGGACGCCGCTCCCCAGCCCACAGCTTCGAGAGGACTCCCATGACAGGCACGTCCGCCGGAAGTTCGACCGGTTCCGGTTTCGAACGACGTACCCTCCTGCGCGGGGCCGCCGTGGCTGCGGCCGCGTCCGTCCCCTTCCAGGCCCTCGCCGCCCGTACGGCGTCCGCCGCGCCGGTCAAGTCCGCCTTCGACGCCGGGTACGGCCCGCTGGGCCCGGTCAAGGACCAGGCCACCGGTCTGGAACTGCTGCAGCTGCCGCGCGGGTTCGAGTACATCACCTACGGCTGGACGAACGACCTCATGGACGACGGGGTCCGCACCCCGGGCTCGCACGACGGCATGGCGGCCTTCCGCTACGGCGACAAGGTCCACCTCGTCCGCAACCACGAGCGCGGCGCCGGACCGGCCTTCACCGCCCCGGCGTACAACCCCGAGGCCGGCGGCGGGACCACCACCATGGTCTTCGACCCGGACGCGGGCCAGTGGCTGGAGTCCTACGGCAGCCTCGGCGGCACCATCCGCAACTGCGCCGGCGGACCCACCCCGTGGAACACCTGGCTCACCTGCGAGGAGACCTTCTCCACGACCGCCGGCAAGCGCCACGGCTACATCTTCGAGGTGGCCTCCGAGGGCAAGGGCAACCCCGAGCCGTACAAGGCCATGGGGCGGTTCAACCACGAGGCCGTCGCCATCGACCCGGTCACCGGCTACGTCTACGAGACCGAGGACCGCGGCGACGCGTCGCTGTACCGGTTCGTCCCTGCGGTGCCCGGCGACCTCTCCAAGGGCGGCCGGCTGGAGGCCATGCGCATCGGCGCCACGACGTACGACACCCGCCGCGACGGCGACAAGGCGTACGGCACCGTCTCCTGGGTGCCCGTGGAGGACGCCGACCCGGCGGCGGACACGGTGCGCCACCAGGCGCAGGCGAACGGCGCCGCGGTGTTCAGCCGCCTCGAGGGAGCCTGGTACGGCAACGACCGGATCTACGTGATCACGACCGACGGCGGCCCCGCCCGCCAGGGCCAGGTCTTCGAACTCGACCCGGCCACCGACGAGTTCCGGGTCCTCTTCGCCTCCCCGGGGGCCGAGGTGCTCAACGCGCCGGACAACATGTGCGTCAGCCCCCGCGGCGGTCTGGTGCTCTGCGAGGACGGCAGCGGCACCGAGTACGTCCACGGCCTGACCATGGAGGGCGAGATCTTCCGCTTCGCCGCCAACAACGCCGACCTGCGCGGCGGGACGGCGGGCAAGTCCGTCGCGGCGGCCGACCACCGGGGTTCCGAGTGGGCGGGATCCGTGTTCGAGCCGAAGAACGGGAACTGGCTGTTCGTGAACATCCAGACCCCCGGCATCACGTTCGCGATCACCGGCCCCTGGCGTCAGGGCGCGCTCTGATCCGGCCCCTGGGGTACCGTCCGGCCCCGGCCGGGCGGCCCCGGTGCTCAACGGCCGCTGTCCGGGCGGGACAGCGGCCGTTGTGTCCAGCGCTCACCGGAGCCGGCTCACTGCCCGCCGAGTAGCAGCACAACGGACACGTACAGGCTCCCCGACACCGTCAGGAACAGAAAACCGAGAGCCGTGTGGACGACGAGACCTCGCCCCGGCGCCAGACCCAGATGCACTCGGGCCGCCCGGCTCACCCTGGGCGCGGGGACTCCGCGCGCCGCGTTCGCGTCCGCCTTCTCGATCGCCCGGCGCAACTTCCGGCGGCTGCGCTCAGTGGTGACGCCCAGGCGTACACCGTGGGCGTCGCGCACCACCAGGGTGCGGTGGACACTGCCGTACGAGAAGGTCGTCAGCAGCCGGACCGTGGTGATCCGGTCCAGGTCGACGGACCGTTCGCCGGTCAGGGTGCGCGCGATCAGACGCGACGACGAGTGCCGGAACGGGGCCTGCTCCTCGCACAGGGCGGGCAGGAGCACGACGCCGATGATGCCGCCCAGCAGGCCGAGCACGATCGGTGTGCCCTCGGGAACCGCGCCTGTCCTGGCCAGTCCGTAGCCGGCGAAGGGCAGCAGAAGGACCGCCACCGCCAGGCCCGATCCCACGCGTGCACGGACCACGCTGCGGGCCGCGGCCGCGTCCTTCGGTGCCGCCACTGAACACCCCCGTGCTGTCTGCGGCGGCCGTCCGCCGTGATCGGATCACTGTACGGCCGCAGAGGGCGGGGACGGGGCCGGGGATGCCAGTGCGGTCAGGTAGTCGTCGAGCAGTTGTGTCTGCCGGTCGGGCGGAAAGGCGGCGGGATCGAACAACGCCTGGACCACCAGGCCCAGTACGAAGGCCTGAGCGCCGGCCGCGATGCGTCCCGGGTCTCCGGCGGGCAGTTCCCCGAGCCGCTGGGCGTCCGCGACCGACGCGCGCAGTCTGTCGCGGCTCCGGGCGTACTTGCGGCCGTAGTCGTCGCTCAACTCCGGGTCGGCGAGCGCCGTGTCCCACGAGGACACCCAGATCCGGTTGGCGGCGGTGGCCTCGGCGGTCAGCGGCAGCACGGCGAGCAGGGCAGCCCTCACCGCGGACAGCCCCTGCCCGGCGGCCCGCCGGGGACGAGCGGCGGTGCGGCGGTCGAGCAGGTCGAGGGCGTGTGCGACGAGGTCGTCCTTGGTGGGGAAGTAGTGCGTGAGCAGACCGGTGGTCGCGCCGAGCTCACGCGCGACGGCGCGCAGCGTCAGCCCGTTGAAGCCGTCGGCGGCCAGCACGCGCCAGACCGCCTCCGATACGTCGCGCCGACGGGCTTCGTGATCCCCCTTGGTACGTGGCATGCTGCGACGGTACATAACCATAACGCTTGTTGTGCGAATGCGAGGTTCCCATGTTCTCCCTCCCACTGCGGGACGACGCGCACCTGTTCCCGCTGGAGCCGTGGCACGCCGAGGAGTTCGCCGCCCACCTGGACCGGGCCCGCGAGCACATCCGGCCGTGGGTCGGGGCGGGCTTCGTCACCGACGACGTCGACGGGGCGCGCGCGACACTGCGCCGGTACGCCGAGCGCCAGGCCGCGGACGGGGCCCGCCTGTACGGCATCCGTCTCGACGGCGCCCTGGTCGGCGGCGTGATGTTCACGGACTTCAGCACCGCCACGGGCTCGTGCGAGATCGGCTGCTGGCTGGAGCCGTCCGCCGAGGGCCACGGCCTGGTCACCGCGGCGTGCCGCGCCCTGCTGGACTGGGCGTTCCTCACCCGCGGAATGCACCGCGCCGAATGGCACTGCCGGGCCGACAACGAACGCAGCGCCGCGGTGGCCAAGCGGCTCGGCATGACCCTCGAGGGCGTACGCCGCGAATCCTGGCCCTTCGACGGCACCCGCCACGACAAGCAGCTCTGGGCGGTCCTCGCCTCTGCATGGTGAGCGGCCTGGCGAGGCGGCCGGCCGGCGTCACCGCCGCTGCGACACTGCCAGCTCGATGAGACTGCGCTTGGTCACCCGGCCGCCGTACCGCCCGTCGATCAGGCCAGCGACGCACCTCAACAGGCCGTCCCTGGCGGCATCGGGAAGAGCCCGATGGCCGGAGTAGGTCCGCAACAGCTCCAGATACTCCGCGGTGGTGTACGAAAGGTCCTGCTCGTAGCAGCGGAACACGGTGGGGCCGAATCTGCCGGGTCCTGTACACGTGTGGGTCTCCGACGAGTTCCCCCAAGACGTCGAACGGCTGTGGCCCCGGCTGCTGAGCGAGCAAAGAACACACGGCCTGGTTCCACTCCTGTGCTGGCCCGGCGCCATCGGAAGACCGCTCAACTTGGACCGCCTCGACGCCGTCGAGCTGGAGGAGGTGCTGGCCGCGGACTTCGCCGAGTACCGCCGCAGGAGGCTGCCTATCTGGACGGACCCGACGCCAAGCCCAGTACCTGACGGAATCGAGCCGTGGCCACACGATCCCGGGCCACCCTTCGAACAGTGGCCGGGCCTGGCGCCGGCGATGCCGATCGCGCCGTCAGGCCCGACGCCCGAGGGGACTGCGGCAAGTCTGGTGGCCGGGCTCATCGAGGAGGGCCGGTTCGGGCTGGACGAATGCCGCCTCGTTCTCGTCCCTGCCCGTCGCAGCAGTGACGCTCTGGCGTTGACCGGCTGGTCCGCGGAAGCGCCACTCCCTCTGCTGTGTGCACTCCTGCGGAGCTGGGAGGAGCGCTTCGGCGCCCAGGTCGTGGCGGTGTTCGGCAGCGAGCTGCGTGTCTCGGGGTCGCGAGACCTACCGTTGAAGCAGAGCACACGGACCTGCTCGCTCTGGAACACGTGCTGTCGACCGCGGACAACATCGTCGACGACCCGCCCACACCATTTCCCGAGTACGCGACGGACCTCATGGGGCGAACTTCCTGGTCGTTCTGGTGGGACTGACCCGCGAGACGTCGCCGGACCCGGACGAGGGCGGCGCCGGGTGCGGTGCTGCCCGGCAGTGAGGTGAGGCTGATCGTTCGCAGGGCCAAATACCCTGTGCCTACGGCTCGTTGGCGCATCGCCCGGGCCGCGTTGCGTTGCCTGTGCGCCTCGGCGCCGAATGCGCCGGGTGACGCGGCGGGAGCGGCGTACGGCGTCTGTCCGGGTCGGAAACGCGTGGTGAATGACTACCCTGCCCTGTACCCGGCCGGGGCCATGGTGTGGGATGGCCCGCAGATAGCAAGAGCGAAGGGGGAAACGTGGCACGGACTCAGAACCTGCGGGAAGCCGCGCGTGCGTACGCAGGAGGTGCGAGCCCGCAGCAGATCGCCGAGGAGGCGCTGCGTCGCCGCGCCGGCGGCGCGGGCGGCGGCAGCGGTGGCGGCGACGACGGAGGCCGGCGGCAGTCCGGCGCGGCCGGGGCACAGGCCGGTCAGGGGACTCAGGACGAGGGCATGGACCCCGGAGACTTCCCCGCCGCCCGGGAACAGGGCGGCAGCATCGCCACCGTCATGGCGCAGAAGACCGTCCCGCTGGACGAGGCCGGCGAGGCCCTCAACCGCAGCGAGCAGCGCAAGGAGGGCGGCGAGCAGGTGCACGCCATCTGCCCGATGGTGATGCCGCGCGGCCGCTCCTTCCTGAGCATGCTGCCCGTCGTGCTGCTGCTCGTGCTCGGCGCCGTCGCCTCCGTCATCGTCGCGGCGGCCGGAGACGGCCTGCTCACGCACCCCCTCTTCGGCATCCACTACTGGGTGATCTCCGTCCTTGCCGTCGCCTTCGTCTGGGCGCGCCAGGGCATGGTGATGGTCCCGGACGGCTGCCAGGCGCTGATCACCCGCTTCGGCAAGCTGGAGAAGGTGGTGGGCCCCGGCCGGGTGATCCTGCTGAGCCCGTGGAAGCGGGTGTCGTACATCGTCAACACCACCCGCGAGTACCCGTTCAACGCACCGGTCCGCGAGGCGCCGACCAAGGGCGGGGTGAAGGCGTCGATCGACCTCTTCATCCAGTTCCGGATCAGCGACCCCACCGAGTTCGTCTACACGCTCGGCGCCGTGCGCGGCTTCGAGGAGAAGCTGAGCAACGCGGTGAGCGAGACCATCCGCAGTCTCATCTACGAGCAGGAAGCCGCCGCCATCTACGACATGGTCGGCGAGGACACCGGACGCCTGGTCGAGCAGCTCAACCAGCAGTTCCGGCCGGCCGTGGAGCTGACGAACGCCAACATCACGCACGCCGAGCCGTCCGACCGCGCCTACCGCATGGACCTGGCGTCGCCCGAGATGGTGCGCGTGGCGAAGGAGGCGTACACCCACGAGTACGCCCTCCAGCTCCGCAAGGAGCAGGACGAGGGTGACCTGACCAAGGAGCTGGCGACCCGTCAGGAGACGCTCTCGGCGATCCAGGCGGACATCGCGCAGTACCAGGCGCAGATGGACACCGCGGTCGAGCGCGAGACCAACCGGGCCGAGGCGCTGGCCCGCCAGCGGTACGTGCAGGCCGAGTCGGAGGCGAAGGCCAACGCGGCCCTTCTGGAGGCGCAGGCCCTCGACATCCGCGCGGTGACGGCGGCCGAGGCGCCGGAGATCCTGGAGTACCGCTACCAGCAGCAGGTGCTGGACACCCTGGAGCAGGTCGCGGACCACCTTCCGCGGTTGGTGCGGATCGGTGGTCCGGGGGAGCGCGGGGAGGCCGCCGGTGTCGACTTCCTGCAGCTCGCCAAGGAACTGATCGGCGAGCACGGGACGGAGCTGTTCACGGACGCGGACATGGCCACCATGCGCGCCCGGCTGACCGACGTCGCCGCTCGTATCGCTGATCGTGAGACCGAGATCAGCGCTCTGCTGGAGGCCGACCGGCCGGTGGTACCGCCCGTCCGTGGCGAGGAACCCGGCACCACGGAGCAGCCCGGCGGCCCCGGATCCGGCACAGAGTCCGGCTCCGGCTCCGAGTCCCCGTCGTCCCCGTCCGAGCCTGAGGAGGGCGCCCTGTGAGCACCGCACGTATGAACCGCAGGTCGGTCATCTCCGAAGCGGTCGCCCCCTGGAGCGAGATCGCCCAGCTGCTGCGCGGCGGCGAGGCCGGCACCCTGATTCCGGTCATCATTCCGCGTCACCGCCGCCGGCTCTGGTGGATGCTGCCCCTCTGGCTCGGCGTCTTCTCCCTGCTGTCCGGCGTGATGCTGACCCTGCGGGAAGCGGAGGCGGAGTCGGAGGGCAGCGATGTCGCCGACTTCGCCTACGGCGCACTCGCCACCCTCGGTTACGCCGGTGGCTGCGTGCTCCTCCTCGCGGGCGCCCTGTGGTGGTGGCGTTCCTCGATCGTGGAGATCGAGCAGGGCACCAACGGTGTGCTGACCCGCTACGGCGCCGTCACCAACACCCTGGAGGCCGGCCGCCACTACCTGTGGCACCCGTGGTCACGCGTGGACTTCGTGGTGGACACCGCCACCGAAATCCCGTACTCCGCCCCGGTCATGGCCTGCCCGACGCAGGAGAACGTGCCACTGCGGTCGATCGAGTTCTTCCTGAAGTTCCGCATCACCGACGCGGTGCTGTTCGTACGGACCATTGGCGCGGGCAACTTCGACCTGGTGCTCTCCAGCGCCGTCCAGGACGCGATCCGGCAGCGGGCGCGCCAGATGCGCACCGAGCGGGCCTACGACCTGCGCGGTTCGGACGTCGCCGACATGCAGGAGCTGCTCAACCGCCAGCTGTCCCGCTACGGCGTCCGCATCACCGGCTGCAACATCCCGGACGTGCAGCTGCCGACCCAGTACCAGCAGCATCTCGCCACCCGCGAGCGGGTGGCGAAGGAACGCCACGCGTACGAGCAGGAGTGGGGCCTGACCCGTAAACGCCGTATCGACAGCCTCGGAATGGACATCGAACGGGCCAAGAAGGTCCGCGACGCCCGCATCGTCGAGGTGAAGGCCGCGCTGAACCGGGCACGCGAGGCGGTGGCACAGCTGCTGGAGGAGCAGGAGACCAACGCGCAGCGCGTGCGTTTCGAGATCGAGACGCGCGGGCGCAGCGGGCTCATCGCCGCCGAGAACGAGGCCCGTGCGCAGCGCGCCCTCGCCCAGGCGTACCGGGACAACGCCGCGGTGCTCCAGTACGAACTGGCCCGTCGCCGGCTCGAGGTCGGCGCCGAACTGGCCACGCACGCCCCGCAGCCGGTGGTCATCCGTACGGACGGACCGGGCAGCGGCGACACCTCCGCCCTGTCCACCCTGCTCACGGCGCAGCTGCTGCCGCGACTGTCGCAGGCCCTGCCGGCCGGGGACGGCGTCCCCGCCGTGCGGTACGCGACGGACGACGAGGGATAGAGCGCGAAGGACCGAGCGGCGGAAAGCCGTTCGGGGCCCCTGCCGGTCGACGCACCGTTCGTCGCCGGCAGGGGCTGGGCATATCACCTCACCTGCTCCCGCTCCACGCGGCGGCGCACAACGACCGCTCCACCTCGTCCGTGTAGACGGCGGCCGCCAGCCACGCGCGTGCGAAGCGGTCGGTGTCCGCCGGGAGCAGGCGGCCGAAGGCGTCGCGCGAGCGGTCCGCGGCGGCCGCCTGGAGGCCGTCGAGAAGGTCGCCCGCCGTACTGAGACCGACCCGGCGGAGCCGGCCGCTGTCGCCTGCCCCGCTCCCGGGCAACGCCAGGACGCGGCGGCCTCCGGAGACGGCCTGGTGCAGGCGGCGCCGCAGCAGATGCAGCGGGGCTTCGTCCACGGCGGGTGCGGCCGCACTCTCGGGGGGTGTGCGCTGCGCGGGCAGATCCGCGTGCTGGAGGCGGTCCAGACCGAGGTCCACCCGGGCTGCCGGGTCGCCGGGGTGCTGGGCGGCGAGCAGCAGGGCGCGCGGGAGCGGCCCCGGCGCCAGGCGGGCGATGACCCGCAGCCGGCTGCCCCGGGCCGCGGCCAGGAGGCGGAGATTGTCCCGGTAGGGGAGAGCGGGGCTGTCGTGCGCCGTGGTGAGCCGGAGCGTCAGACCGTCGCTGTCGGCCAGCAGACAGTCGCCCGAGGCCTCCCGTGCCGTGCCCGTGAGCGTCACGTCGAGGAACAGCAGGTCGTGGCCGTCGCCGTCGAGGGCCCGGGCGACCTGCTGGGCGACGGGCACCGCCCACAGCAGCTCCAGCGGGTCGGCGTGCCACGCGACGCCGGAGGCGCGTACCGCCCGCACCCCCGCCCCCGCGCCGAGCCGGCCCGTCGGGGAGACGGTGGCGCCGGAGACGGCGAGGCCCGCACGGGACAGCTCACGGTGTGTCAGGGCGGTGTCGCCGATCCGTACGGCCCGGTCGGCGGCGCCGGTCGCCCGCCCGGGGCCGCCCGGTGCCACGTCGGCGACCGTGTAAAGACGGCCCTCGGCGTCGGCGGTCCAGGTGACGGCACCCGCGTACCCGGTCGCGGTGAGGACGGGCTCCGAGAACAGGCCGTACAGGCGCAGCGAGCCGTCGGGGCGGTACGGCTGCCGTACCGTGCCGCGCAGCCCGGCCAGATCCGCTCCCGTCGCCTGCGGCAGGCGGTGGGCGACGGCGAGGACGTCCCGGTGGGCGCCGGCCAGGTCGGCGAGACGGTACGCGGGGTCGGCGGAGCGGGCCGCGCGCACCGCGGTGACCACGGAGACCGCCGCCGCGGAGGCCCGTGGGAGGCCCGCCAGCCGGGCGGTGTACGCGGCGCGCAGCAGCTCCGCCTGGAGGACGGCGCCGGCTCCGTCCGTGCCCGCTTCGAGCACGGTGGCCGCGGCGTCGTACAACGCCTGTGCGGCGGTGCGCTGTTCGTCGGTGGCGGCCGCGTCCTCCGGGGCGTCGTCGTGCGAGGCGGTCCCCTCCGTGGAGTCCGACTTCGGAGTCCCGTCGGCCGCCGACGTCCCCTCCATGGCCGACGTCCCCTCCGTGGCCGAAGGCCCGTCCGCCGCCGGGGCCACGTCCGCGACCGGTGCCGCGGAGGCCGCGGCGGCGCGGTGCAGGCAGTCGGGGGCCAGCAGACAGCCGCAGCGGATGGCGTCCGCCGCGGTCACCACCCCGCCGGGGGCGTGTATCTCGAGGTCGGTGTCGTCGTCCACGGCGATGCGCACGGTGTCGCCGTCCCGGACGGCCGGGCGCGCCGCGAGCTTGGCGACGCCCGCGTCGAGCCGCTTGCGGAGCCGCGCCGACAGGGCCTCGACCAGTTCGGCGGTGACGGACGGGGCGACCGGAGGCAGGTCCGGGCTCATGCGATCTTCTCCCCTACCCAGCGGGCGAGTTCGAGCGGACTGAGGGCGGCGACGGGCATCCCGGCGGCGACGAGCTGTCCCGCGACGCCCGTGGAGTAACGGGGCCGGCCGGTGTCGTCGAGGCTCGCGCAGCCCAGGACGTGGCAGCCCGCCCCGACCAGCGCGCGGACCTCGGCGAGGAGCCCGCCCAGCGGATAGCCCTCCTCGAAGTCGCTGACGACCACGACGAGGGTGCGCGAGGGCACGGTGACCAGTTCGCGGGCGTGCCGCAGACCGGCCGCGATGTGGGTGCCGCCGCCGACGCTGACCTCCAGCAGCAGGGACAGCGGATCGTCGACGTGCCCGGTCAGGTCGACGACCTCGGTGGAGAAGGCCAGGAAGTGCGTGGACAACGTCGGGACGCCGGCGAGCACCGAGGCGGTCAGCGCGGCCCAGACGGTGGACGCCTCCATGGATCCCGACACGTCGGTGACCAGGACCAGCCGCCAGTCGGCGGCCCGCCGGGCGCGCGTGCGGAAGACCGGCCGTTCGGGGATGACCCGTACCGTGCCGTCGGGGCCGCGCTGCGCGGTCGCCAGGTTGGCGCGCAGGGTCCGGGGCAGGTCCAGGCCGCCCCCGGGCCGGCGGCTCGGGCGCGGCAGTGCGGTGCCGTGCAGGGCGGGGCGCAGCCGCGTGGCGAGTTGGCGGGTCAGTGCGTCGACCAGTTTCCGCACGAGCGGGCGCAGCGCGGCGAGCCGGGCCTCGGGCAGCCCGCCCGCGTGCCGCAGTACGGTGCGCAGCAGATCGACCGACGGCCGTACGCTGTCCGCGTCCAGCTCGGCGAGGACGTCCCGGCGCCCCGACTCGGCGGCGGCCGCCAGGACTTCTTCGCGGACGCCCGGCCCGAACAGCGCCGCCAGTTCCTGCGACCACTCCCGCACCCCGGGATAGGGCGCCTCCCGGCCGCCGCCCGCTCCGCCGAGGTCGCCTCTGCTGCCCTCTCCGCGTCCGGCGCCGTACAGCTCGTCGAGCGCGGTCGCCAACGGGGCGGCGGACGGAGGAAGCCGGTTCGTGCGACGGCCGAGGACCAGCCGCCAGCGGTCGGCGGGGGCCAGGAAGCGGTCCTGGACAGCGGGGGAGTCGGCCGAATCGGGGGAGTCGGCGGAACCGGGCGAGGTGTCGGGGGAGTCGGCGGAACGCGGCGATGCGTCGGAGACGGGTGAGGTGTCGGAGGCCAGTGGGGCATCGGTGACTGGTGAGACGCCGGAGATCGGTGTACGGGCTGCGACGGCACCCGCAGGCGGCGGCAGCAGGCCCAGCGACCGCAGGCTCTCGCGGGCAGTCAGGTCCGCCCGGGTCCAGACGGCGAGGGCGGCCGGGTCGACGCCGTCGGTGTCGGCGAGGCGCGGAGCGTCGAGGCACTCCTCGACGGTCGCGAGGAGACGGTCGCGGGCGGCCGGGCTCAGCGTGTCGAAGCCGCCGCGCAGCGCGGGAAGCCGGTCGAGGAACTCCCGGTCGGGCAGCTCCGAGACGCGGTCGAGCAGGGGTTCCAGGGCGGGCGCCGCCGCCTCCAGCAGCGGCCCGGCGGCGGCCAGCAGCCCACTGAGCCGGGCGGTGAGTGCGGAGCGCGCGTCGGGGCCGGTGGCCCCGTCGACCCAGGACGCCACCCGGTCACCGAAGTCCCGCGCGTCCTCCTGCCCGAGCAGAACGCGTACAGCTCCGGCGGCGCCGCGCATCAGCGGGGAGCCGTCGGCGGCCAGTCGGGCGAGGGCGTCGGTGAGCCGGATACCGCCCAACAGGTCCGCACGGTGGGCCAGTTCGAGCAGGGCGTGGGCGTCCGCCGGGTCCTCGGACCCGGTGAGACCGTCGACCTGCCGCACCGCCGCCGTCGTGAGCTGCTCGGCCACGGCGGCCGCCCGGGCCGTACGGTCCGCGTCGGCGTCGAGCCCCGGGACATGACCGGCGCGCAGCCGGTCCAGCAGCGCCAGTCCCGCGAGCAGCTCGGACAGGGTGCCGGACAACGGAAGCACCCGCGCGACGTCCTCGAGACGCTCGTCCGCGAGAGCGGGCAGGCCGCACTGGGCCGCCTGCGCCAGCCCCTCCAGGGCCTGCGCCGACGTCGTCCCGCCCGCGTCGGACTCGGCGCGCCGCCGCTCGCGCAGCACACCCTCGGCCGCCTGCGCGGGCGTGACCCCGCGTACGCCGGCCGCCGTCAGCATGGCCGCCGTCGCGGGTGTCCAGCGCACCTCCCAGCGCGAGGTGAGGGCCTCGGCGCCGCCCGCTGCGACGACCTCCTTGGCTTCCCCGTAGGGCACCCCGCACACCGTCAGCCGCTGCAGCAGCAGTTGCCGGCGCCGGTCGAGGTCCGAGCGCAGCGGATCCAGACGCAGGTCACGGGCCGCACCGGGGCCGGCCGCCTCTGGGCCCGGCAGGCCCAGGGCCGCCACCTCGGCCTCGACCGCGGGGGCGAGGCCGCTGCGCGGCGCGTCCGGGGCGGGGCGTCCGGTGCGGGTGCCGACGAGGACGTGCTCCATGGCCCGCGCCACCGCCCGCCCCCGGCCGTACGGTTCGCCCTGCGCGAGCACCGTCTGCAGCGCTTCGACCAGCTCACCGCGGCCCGCCGCGGGCAGTCCGCGCAGGCGGGCGAGGTCGGAGGCGAGGCGGGTCACCTCGCGCGCCTCTGCGGGCCCCGACGGATGGCCGAGCTCACGCAGTCGCGCGCACACCCGCACGGCCGCCCGCGTCAACGCCTCCTCCAGCGCGGCCGGATCGCCCGCCGCCCGCAGCACCCTGTCCTGCCACTCGGGGTCACGGATGCCCGCCGGGTAGCCCGACCGCTCGTCCAGGAGGGCGTAGGTGTAGGGGATGAGGGACGTCGTCCATGCGGGACGGGCTGCGCCCGCGCTGGAGGGCCCCGCCTCCGCTGCCGCCTCGTCAACCGCCTCCGTGGGGTCGACGGCCGCCCTGGTGTCCGGGCCGATCAGCGCGGGGGCGTGGAAGGCCCCGACCACCGCGGCGGCCCGCTCCCCCCGCGCGGTGGCCCGGGCCAGCTGGGCCCGCATCCACTGCTCGCGCCGCAGATCCAGCTCCGGCACACCGCCCGAGGAAGCCGCGTCCTCGCGCAGTGCCCACCCCGTGAGCAGGGCCGCCCGGCGCAGGGCCTCGGGCGGGGAGCCCGGAGCGGTGGCCTCGACGAGCCGGTCCCAGAGATCGTCCCCGGCGCGGCCGGACAGCCGGGCCCGCAGGGCCGTGGCGATCCCGGGCTCGCCCGAGCCCGGCGCCGTGCCCTGTCGGCCCTCCTCCCAGGCCCGGTCGGCGAGCGGCAGATCGCAGGCGATCACCGGCACGTCGTACCGGGCGGCCCAGCGCACGGCGGCCAGTTCGGGCGAGAAGTCGGCGAACGGATAGAACGCGGGGCCCTGGCCGCCGCCCCCGTGACCGGGGGCGGCGGCCAGCGCGACGGGGGCCCGCGTCTCTTCGTGCCCGAGCCACGGCAGCCACTGCTGCATCTCGGCCGGCAGCTCGACCAGCAGGACGTCCGGCTTCGCCTCGTCCAGCAGCACGGGCACGGCGGCGGCCAGGGACGGCGCGTGGTGCCGTACGCCGATGAGGTAGGGCGCCGCCGGGTCGGTGAGCGCCGCCAGCGCCTCGTCCGGAGCGCCGGTCACGGCGGCGGGGGAGGGGAGCACGGTGTCAGCCCTCCAGGACCGTACGCAGGTCCCACAGGGTGCGCCACGTGGCGGAGCCCTGTTCGGCGCGGCGCCGGACGGGGCCGTCCCAGTAGCCGCGCAGCCGCGCCGCGTCGGCCGGGTCGTCCTTGCGCACGACACCCAGCAGATGCCCCGGCAGCAGGCCCAGCACGTCACGGTCCCCGGGGAAGTACGCCGCGGCGAGAGCCAGCGCGCCCGCGACGGACACGGCCTCCGCGGTGCTCATCACCGTCGACGGCCGCTCCACTTCCCAGCCCTCCGCCGACCTGCCCTCACGCAGGTCCCGGAAGGCGGTGACGAGGGCCTCCAGAACGGCGTCGTCGACCTGGAAGGGCGCCCCGGCCCGCTCGACGGACGCCCGGGCCTGACTGCGCACCAGAGCGGTCTCCGCGTCCAGGTCCGCGATGGGGCCGACCGTCTCGAAGTTGAAGCGGCGCTTGAGAGCCGCGGACATCTCGGAGACGCCCTTGTCCCGCAGGTTGGCGGTGGCGATGAGGCAGAAGCCCGGCGCCGCGTGTGCGAGGGCGTCCTCCGTGCCCGCCAGTTCGGGCACGGCGATGCGCCGCTCGGAGAGCAACGACACCAGGGAGTCCTGCACTTCGGGCAGGCAGCGGGTGACCTCCTCGACCCGGGCGACGGCGCCCCGGCGCATCGCGGTCAGCACCGGCGAGGGCACCAGCGCCTGCCGGCTGGGCCCCTGGGCCAGCAGCAGGGCGTAGTTCCAGCCGTACTTCAGCTGGTCCTCCGTCGTGCCCGCCGTGCCCTGCACGACCAGGCCGCTGGTGCCGCACACGGCGGCCGACAGCAGCTCCGACAGCATCGACTTGGCGGTGCCGGGCTCGCCGACGAGGAGCAGCCCGCGCTCGCCCGCGAGCGTCACCACACACCGCTCGACCAGGGCCCGGTCGCCGACGAACTTGCCCTCGACGGCGAGGCGGCGCGGCACCCCGTCGGGCACCGCGGCGCCGTCGGGCAACTTCAGGGCCCGGCCGTCGCTGCCCATGACGAACGTGACGACCGCGCGGGGGGTGAGCCGCCACGCCGGCGGACGCGGCCCGTCGTCGTAGGCGGCGAGGAAGGCCAGCTCGACGGCGTGCCGGTCCTCGGGCGGGACGATCTGGCGGGCGAGGCCGGGAGAGGGAGAAGCGGAGTCGTGGGAGGTGGGGGAGAGCGTGGCGGTCATCGTCGCGTGTTCTTCCGGTTGCGGTGGGACGGTGGTCATCGGCGGCGGCCCTTGCGGGTCGCGCGGGTGGTGAGCTCCTCGTACGCCGGGGCGTCACCGGCGCGGACGCGGGCCACCGCGCGGGCGAACAGCTCCGGCACCGGCACCAGCGGCACCGTGCGGGCACGGGTCCGCACGGGGTAGAGGCCCCCCTTCCAGATCTCCACCGGCAGCGCGGGGGCCTTGAGGTCGAGCCAGCCGCCGGGCAGGAAGAGGGAGCGCCCGGCGCGCGGCCGCTTGGCCTCGACGACCAGGTCGGTGGCCGCGAGTTCGGCGCGGGCCTTCTTCATCCGGGCGGGCCTCCAGCCGGTCCAGCGGGCGCAGTTGCGGTCGGTGGGGTCGGGCAGGGCCAGCAGCTGGAGGTAGAGGGCCGCCGCGTCCTCGCTCAGGCCGTGGGCCTCGGCGGCCTCCCCGACCAGCTCGGGCACGCCGGCGGTCGGGTCCTGCGCGTAACCGGCGGACGGCTCTTCGGGACCGCTGCCCGCCGCGAGCGCGCGGGCCAGGTCCTCGCCGAGGATCGTCCGCAGGGCCCGCAGGCCCTCCCCGCGTCCCGCCCCGACGAGCCCTTCGACCAGACCGAACACGGCGTCGTCGGGACCGTCGAGTCCGGCCGGGCGCACCAGCACGGCCTCCTGGTCGCCGTACCCGGGGCGCAGTACCAAGGCCTCGCCCAGCCGGGTCAGGCCGTCCGCGTCGGCGCCCCCGGTGGCGGGCAGGCCGTACGCCTTGCGGAGCAGGGGTCCGGCCGGTCCCTTCTCCGCCCAGGCGATGTCGAGGTCGATCAGCAGGCCCGGGTCGGCGATACGGCCGCGCAGCGCGGCGAGGCCCTCGACCAGGGAGGCGCGCAGCGGGTGGCCGTAGGGCAGGCCGTAGGCGAGCGAGGCCAGCGTGTGCACGGCACTCGTCAGGTGGTACTGCCCCGGCAGGGCGGCGGGGTCCGCGGCGACGAGATCGCCGTTCTTGCCGGGGCGTTGGACCGTGGTGCGGCTGAGCCAGGGGGTCCACCGCGGGTTGAGCACGGCCTCGGCCGAGCCGGCGGGCACGCCCGCGAGGTCGAGGTCGGCCATGAGGTCCTCGGGCAGCCGGACGAACCCGCCGAGCCGCTCGGCCCACACGCGTCCTGCCGCCGCCGTGTCCGGGCCGGCCGTCCACAGGTCGGCGGGGGTCTCGGGCAGCAGGGCGCCGAGGAGCGCATTTCGGTGGCCGGACCACAGAGCACCCAGCAGGCCGTTGCCCAGATCCCTCTGACGCGGCTTCAGACCGATCGTCGTGAGCATCTCGGTGGACAGCTCCGTGGGCGTGCCCGCGAGCAGCAGGGCCGCCTGGAGGGGGCCCAGCCCGCCGCCGGTCGCGTGGGCGAGGGCGTCGGGCGCCTCGGGCTGCCAGGGCGCGGCGCCCTTGTCGCGGATCAGCCGGGTCACGGCGGTGAGCGCGTCGGCGGGGAAGACCGGCGGGTGCGCGATCTCCTTCTCCAGCGTGAAGTGGGCGACCGCGCCGAACAGTCCGGCCGGATCGTGGTCCAGCGCCAGCCAGTGCACGCGCCCGCTCTGCCGGTCGACGTTCCGATTGCCGATGACGACGACGGTTCGGCCGCCCTGCCGCAGGACCTGGCCGACGCGCTCCTGCTTGTCGTGCGGCTCGCTCAGGACGATCTCGCGCAGTCCGCCGCCCGGCGCGGCCAGCGGCCCGTCCGCGACCGCCTCGAGCAGCAGGAGCAGCGCCTCACGGTGCGCGTCGGACACGACCGGGGAGGCCGCGCGGTAGGCCAGCGGGCGCAGCACGTCCAGCACGGACGGCCAGGTCATGCCGCTGCCCGGGATCGTGCGGTCGTCGCTGACCCATCCGCCGGACGTGAGGCGGGAGCCCTTGTGCAGCGGCCTGCCGTCGGCGGGCTTCCCGGACAGCACGTGGTTGACGGAGCGGATCTGACGCAGCGCTCCCCACCGCCCACCGCCCCACCAGCCCTGCTGGGGGGCGAGGTCGGTGACCGCGCCGCGCAGCGTCTGGTCGTCGCCGTGTTCGGGGCTGAGGTCGGCGAACATGCCCTCGACGCCTCGCCGGTCCCCCTGCGGCCGCTCCACCGGAGGTGCCACGAACGCGGCGGTCGACTCGGCGAGCCGCAGCACCGCCCGCACCAGAGCGGCGACACCGGTGAGTAGGTGCGGCTCGGTCAGGGCGGGCAGGCAGCGGGACACGGCCTCGCGCAGGAAGGCGTCGGCGGTCGGCACAACGGGCTTCTCGGTGTCGGTTGTCGCGGTGGCGGCCGACGGCCCCCCGGCAGCGGCCACCATCGCCGCGCGCTCCGCCAGCGCCTCGGCCCCCGTACGCAGCAACTCACCCGCCTGTTCGTCGCTCAGTGCGCGCAGGAGCGCCGACGCTGCCTCGTCACGCGGCCGCAGCGCATGCCAGAAGGCGACCGGCGGGACCAGCCGCGTACCGGCCGCGAACTCACCGCCCCGTTCCAGCGGCGTCACCCGGCCCAGCTCCACGGCCGCGCCCGAGGCACTCCCGGCAGCGGGGCCCGGCCCCGCCTCGCCCGCGTGCAGGGCGATCTGCCGGTGCACGGCGACGACGACCGGCGCTGCGCCCCCGGGGAGGCGCAGCGCCCCCAGCGGAACACCCGCCACCCCGTCCCGCGCGGCCGGCAGGCAGACCGTCCGCCCGTCGGGGGTGCCGGCCGTCGTGCGGGCCTCGCCGCCCTCGCCCTCCGTGCGCACCCAGTGGCCGAGGACCGTACCGTCCGTGCCGAACGGGCTGTCCTCGAGGCCGGGCTGCAACGGCAGCACCGAGCACTGCTGCTGCAGCAGGGTCGCGCCCTCCCGGATGCCGGTCCGCAGGAACGCGGGCAGTGAGGCGCGCCCGTGCGTGCCGGAGACCGGGTCGTACTCGAGCCACAGCTGCTGCCGGCCCTGCCTGCCCTCCCGCCAGTACGAGGTGCCGTCGCCGAGGACTCGGCGGCCGGGCGGCAGGACGGTGTCACCGGCGTGCAGCGCGCGGCCACCGGTGGCGCGGCCGCCACCGGGCATCGGTAGCGACGGTTCACCGGCGTCACGGGGGTTGTACCAGCCGGGGACCCGCTCGCCGGTGAGCGGGAACACCTCGGCGGGGCGGGCCGACCAGTATCCGACCTGCTTGTTGTCCTGATGCCACATCACCAGCAGCTCGCCGTCCGTGTAACGGAACGACGGACGCTGCCACTGGTTCAGCTCCACGGGCAGGCGCAGATCGTGCTCCAGCAGGATTCCCTGCGGGCCGACGACGATCGCCTTGTGCCTGCGGGACAGGATCAGCGCGGGCCACGCCTCGTGAACGGCCAGGGTGTCGTCGCGGTCGCGCCGCGTCTCGGCGTCGAGCCGCCGCAGCGCCTCGTCCAGGGCGGGCCAGCCCAGTTCGTCCAGCAGGCCGGCGCGCAGGGTACGGCCGAGCAGCGGCGTGACCTCGTGCGCGGCGACCTGGGCGACGGCTGCCGGGCCGACCTGGGCGGCGACCGTACGGAAGGGTCGCATCCGCTCCAGCGCGGCGCGCGCCGCGGGCAGGGCGGCCGCGGCGGCCAGCTCGGCCGCCGCGTCGTCCAGCCACTCGCGCAGCACGTCGGCGAGCACGGGGTGGCCGGCCAGGCTCTTCAGCAGCTCGGCGTCCGGATGGTGGCCGCTCAGCGTGCCGACGGAGCTGTACAGCAGGCGCCGGCAGCGGGCGTCCGCGGCGACGGCGGTCAGATCCCGCCGGCCCGGCAGCGTCTCCCGCAGCCACTGGTTCAGGGGCAGGAAGACGTCCTTGTCCGGGCCGGGAAGGGTCAGCGGCACACCCTCCGCGACGCACAGGTCCAGCAGATCCAGATCGGCGCCGGCGTGCCAGCGGCCCGTGAACAGGTCCACCGGCCGGCCCTGGGCGCGCAGACGCGGCACCATCCGCTCGACCAGCGCGAGCGTGGCCGGCGAACGCCCGCTCACCGTACTGCCGTGCTTGCGGTACGCGGCCCAGCGGCTGAGCCAGTCCGCCGCGTCGACCTCCTCTGCCGCCGCCCCGGCCTCGCCGGTCAGCAGTGAGTCCGCCCCGGTCTCCGCGAGCAGCGTCAGCCAGAACTCGTCGTCCTCGGTGGACCCGCCCAGCCCCGCCGGCATGATCTCCAGCAGCCGGACCCGGACGGCGGGCTGCTGCCCGGCCAGGACGGACAGCGTCGCCCGGTACGCGTTCCAGAAGGACGCGGGCGCGCGGACCGCCGCGGGGGAGGCGAGCAGGTCGGCGACGAGGGCGCACTCCTCGGTGACCCGGTCCAGCCCTGCCGCCTTGATCAGCCCGCGGGCGTCCTGCGGCAGCGAGGCGTACGGCGGCATGCCCGCCGCGCAGCGCTCCACGGTGAGCTGCCGGAACTGGGCCCAGGCCGCGGCGGGACTCAGCCGCGTCGCGAGGGCCTTCACGTACTCCTTGAGCGCCTTGACCGTCAGCGCGCCGGCGAAGGCGAACTCGAGGAACACCGCGCGCTGCCGCTCCTCGTCCACGGTCAGCCCGTGCACCCGCTCGGCCTCGCGGGCCTTGCCGAAGAAGGCGGCCGCGTAGGTGGTGTTCTCGTGCTGGAGGAAGACGCGGGCTGCCTGCTCGTAGAAGGTCGGCAGGAAGTGCGGCACGGCACGGCCCAGCCGCTCCCCGAGCGCCTCGAAGCCCTCCTTGGCCGTACCGGGGCGGGACTTGGCCTGCCGCGCGAGCCGCTCGACGTCCTTGACCAGCGCCAGCGCGTGGTGCCCGTTCGCCGGGTCGTTGACCAGCGCCCAGGCGGGGAAGCCGAGCGTCTCTCGGCGCACCTGCCCGACCTCGGGCGTCAGCGGCTGCCGGACGAGTCCGAGGAAGTCCAGAGCCAGGTCCTCGGCCTCACCCAGCATGCCCGGCACCAGCCGGACGACCTTCCGCTCGTCCAGCGCGGGGTGGGTGTACGTCCGCACGGTCAGGATGTCGGCGTCGTCCCGGTTGGTGGTCGCCGGGGGCAGGACGGCGCCCGCGTCGAGCAGGGCCGCGGCAAGGGTCTCGTCGTACGTCGTCATGCCGCCTGCTCCTCGTCCTCGATGTCGCGCCCCGCGTACAACGCGGCCGCCATGCGCATGCCCTCCGACCAGGCCACCGGCCCGACCTGACCCAACGTCAGCACACGGCCGGCCGGGTCGGTGAACACCAGAGACCCGGTCTCCGTCTGCTCGTAGCCGTCGTAGTCGCCCACCCACACCCGGGCCTCGACACCGCGGCCGTCCTCCAGCACGGAGCAGACGGCGTGACCCGCTCGCACCCGGTACCCGAGCTGGGTCGCCCGGCCGTGCAGGAACCGCAGTTCCTTGAAGACACCGCCCGCGTACTCCTCGACGGACGTGGCCTCGGTGTCGACCGCGGCCGGCCGCCGCCACACCTCACGGAACAACTGCTGGGCGCGCTGCTCCACACCGAGCTCGACGGCGAACTCCCGCAACTCCTCGAGATCGTCGAGGAGTACCGGGTGCGGCAGGCGCACCAGGGCGGGGGTGATGCGGACGGTGTCCCCGTCCAGGTCCACCAGGCCCAGACCGCGCTCCGGATCGGCGTCCCGAAGGAAGCCGGCCACCTCGCCGTCCTCCCCGGTGACGACGAGGTCGCGCAGCGCGGCCTGCCAGGCGGGATCCGGCCACACGCCCGCGAGGACGGCGAACGGCACAGGCAGCGAACGCACCATCCACCGCTCCACGTCCGCCAGACACCCGCGCTCGTGCCGCTCCAGCCACTCGACGAGCTGCCGCAGGCCCACCACGGCCGGATCGTCGGCGATCTTGGGCGGCACGGACTTCAACCGCCGCCCCGCCGCATTGCGGCACACCACCTTGCCGTCGTCGAGAGCGACTTCATAGCCGCCGGCCGACACCCACCCCATGTGTGCCTCCTGCACCCGCAGTGATCAACTGCCGGGAACTCTAGGACAGGCCACTGACAACGACTCCGGCGGAAGCCTTCCGGCGGTCATCGCCCGGCCGCCCGCAGCGCGGCCGCAGGTGGCGGGAACCCCGGTTGCTCAGGCGGGGAGGGGCTCCAGGCCCGCATCGTCACAGGGCGGACAGCCGTCGCCGCCCATGTGCTCGGCCGCGTCGATGTAGTCGGCGCGGGCCCCTGGGCCTCGAGTTGTTCAAGGCGATGGCCGACCGCGCGATCGCCGCCGGACACGGCGGCGAGCAGTATCCCGTGCTGATCGAAGAGTTCGGCAAACCCCACGGCGGCTGACCGATCCCGGTCCGTGCCTGTGTCCCGAGCCGCCGCCCCGGGCCCGTGTCGCGGGCCTGGGTCAGCGGCTGCGGGGGGCCACCAGGCCGGACTCGTAGGCGAGGACCACCAGTTGGGCGCGGTCACGGGCGCGGAGCTTGGTCATGGCCCGGTTGATGTGGGTCTTCGCGGTCAGCGGGCTGATCACCATGCGGTCGGCGATGTCGTCGTTGGACAGGCCCCGTGCGACCAGGGCGACGGCCTCGCGCTCGCGGTTGGTCAGTTCCTCCAGGCCCGTGTCCGCACCGGTGTCGAGCGGCTGGGCGACGTACCGGCTGATGAGCCTACGGGTGATGGACGGCGCGAGCAGGGCGTCACCGCGTGCGGCGACACGCACCGAGTGCAGCAGGTCCTCCGGAACGATGTCCTTGACGAGGAATCCGGCGGCCCCGGCCCGCAGCGCGTTGAACACGTACTCGTCGAAGCCGTAGTTGGTCAGGATGACGACGTGCACCCCGCTCAGGGCCGGGTCCGCGGCGATCCGGCGGGTCGTCTCGATGCCGTCGAGGACCGGCATCCGGATGTCGACGAGTGCCACGTCGGGCAGCTGCTCCTTCACCAGCGCCAGCCCCGCTTCGCCGTCACCGGCCTCGCCCACCACCTCGATGTCCTCCTCGAGGTCGAGGAGCGCGCGAAATCCGCTGCGCAGCAGCGGCTGGTCGTCGACCAGCAGGACACGGATCACGGCGTCCGGTCCACGGGGAGCTCCGCGTGGACGGTGAAGCCGCCCTCGCTGCGCGGTTCCGCGCGCAGGCGGCCACCCAGCGCGGTGACCCGTTCGCGCATCCCGAGCAGCCCGACACCCGGCGTCGGGGCGGCGGCCGGCGTCGCCCTGCCGTCGTCGTCGACGCGTACGGTCAGGGCGTCCGGACCGTAGTCGATCCGCACCGACGCCGTGGCCGCGGCGGCGTGGCGGGCGACGTTGGTGAGCGATTCCTGAACGATCCGGTAGACGGTCCGGTCCACTGCCGCCGGCATGTCGTGCCGTGGCCCTTCGATGGTCAGCGCCGCGTCGAGGCCGTTCGTCCGGGCCCTTTCCACCAGTTCCGGGACGTCGTCGAGACCGCGCGGCGGGGTCCTGTCGTCGTCGCGGAGCGCCTCCAGGGTCGCGCGCAGCTCCCGGGTCGCCTCACGGCCGGCCTGCTGGATCGCCAGCAGCGCCGCCGGCACCTCCTCGCCGCGCTTGCGGGCCACATGAACGGCGACCTCCGACTGCACCTTGATGATCGAGATCTGGTGGACGAGCGAGTCGTGCAACTCCCGCGCGATGTGCAGCCGTTCCTCGTCGGCGCGCCGCCGCGCGGTCTCCTCCCGGGTGCGCTCGGCCTCGTCCGCCCGCCGCTCGGCCTGCCGCAGCGCTTCCCCCGCGGCGCCGGCCGCGACCAGCCAGGCGATCTCGAGGGCGCCTCTGGCCTGCGCGAGCACCTCACCTGTGTCGCGCAGCCCGGAGGCGAGGGCCGCCAGGGGGAGTGCGGCGAGCATGGCCACGCTCGCCGCCACCGTGACGGCGCGGTGCCCCTCCCGTACGGCGGCGTACACCGCGAACAGATACGCGACGGCCGGGACGTCGAAACCGGCCGCCTGGTAACCCGCCGCGCACAGCCCGGTGACGGCCAGGACGGGAACCGGCGCCCGGCGGCGCCCGACCAGCGCCAGGCCGCCGGCCACCAGCAGCGCATGGCCGAGCAGATCGGGGACCGTGCTGGAGTGCTGCCCGGACACCCCGGTGACCAGCAGCGTCGCTGCCACACCGACGGCGATCGCCCAGTCCCTGACACCGGCCGGGACACCGGGGCGTCCTGTGCTCATGCGCGCACCCTAGCCGGACGCCGCCACCGGGCGAGTCCCGCTCGGGGACGAGCGGCCGACTACCGCGGCCGCAGTACGTTCATGGTTCCTACGACGTCGGCGGCAGCGCGAAGTGTCTGCGCCTGCCGGACGACCGGCGTTGGGATCGGCGGACATGATCGGGCGACATCCAGTCGTAGAAGAGGAGCACCTCATGTCAGTGCGCAGTGTGTTCACGGGGACCGGAGCCGCCTTGATCTCCGGAACCGGGCTCGCCGCACCGGCCGCCGCCGATGTCTACGCCATGAGCGCCGGGCGGCTCGGCGCCAGTACGGCCGCCCTGATCGGCCTGCTCGGTCTGGTCGTCGGCGGCCTGGCCCTGGCCCGCCCCACCGGTCGCTTCGGCACCGGCAACGGGCGGCTCGGAGCCACGGTGGCCCTGGTGGCGGGGGCGATCGGCATGGCCCTCGGCGGACTCGTCGTGGCCACCTCCTCCGGCGGGATCGGCACCGGCAACGGGCTGGGCGGGGCCGTCGTGGCGCTGGTGGTGGGCCTGTTGGGCTTCGTCCTGGGCTGCCTGGCGCTGGCCCGCACCCGCCGCACCGGCTGACCGGCGCATCACCGGAACCCACGGGTCTGACCACTCGCAGCCGGGGAAGGGAGCAGAGGGGCGCTTGGGAGACGGGGGAGACGCCAGTGATGGGAAGACTGCGGGTTCGGGTGGCCGGTGCGCTGGTGGGCGTCACCGCGTCGATGCTGACATGCGTGCTCGCCGTGATCCTGGTCGTGTTGGTCCCCACGTGGTGGCCCCACCCGGCGACGGCCGTCGTCGCGGCGCTGTCGCTCCTGGGCATGGGTTTCGCTCTGATCGCCCTGTGCTTCATCCGCCTTGGTCCCTGGCACTTCGGGGCGGCCGCGATCGCGGAAGCTCTGCTGGCCGTCGGACTGCTGGCCTTTCTCGACCAGGCCGTGCTCGACGTGTGGGGCAAGCCGGTGAAGACCGTCGTCACGGAGGCCGTCCGGCACGAGAGGACCGGGCCGACGGGGACGGTGACCGGTACCTGGTGGGAATGCTCGCTGGAGCGGCTCGACGGGACGGAACTCGAACGGACCCTCCGGGAGTCGGACTTCGTCCCGCTGGGGAAGGCGTGCCCCGCCGGCGCGGAGGCGGGAGACCGGCTCCTGGTGTACGCCGTGCCCGGAGGGTTCGCCCGGCCACAGACGAACGCCCCGGTCGGAGGTGCCTGGTTGGTGGTCGCGCTCACCGCCGCCGCCACGGTGGCGGCGGCGGCGTTCTCGTCCGTCGGAATGACTCGTGCGGACGCGCCGAGAATGACGTGGGTCCCGTGGGGCGACCGGGCAGAGGAATCGCCGCCAACCACCACCTGAGACAGGGGACGTGCCGGAGCCGCGGGAGCCGTTGTCAGTGGGGCCCGTTACCGTCGAACCATGTCGATCACCGCACAACTGCGCGACTCGGTAGAGCTGCCCGGTGGCGGCGCACTGGTCCACGGCTTCGCCTTGGAGAGCCGCGGGGACGGACCGCGCCGCGCCCTCCTTCAGCACGGGCACGAGCTGGAGGTCTACGACCTGTACGAGGTGTTCGCGGGGGAGCGGGCGCCCACCGCCGTCTTCCCCCTTCCGTGGCCGGGGTGGGACCGCGGTGTCCACTCGGTGAGCCCTGAGGGCACGTTCGCGGTGTTCTCGGGTCAGCGCGCGGTACGGGCCGTCGGCGCCGGCGGAGAGACGCTGTGGGAGTACCGGCACGGCTGCTGGGGGCCCGAGATCGGGCACTCGCACACGGGGGACGAGTCGGAGGTGTGCCGCGGCCTCGAACACGGATCGTGCCGGGTCTCCGACGACGGCCGGCTCGTCTGGGCGCACGTGGTGGTCGAGCCGGAGGAGGCCGACTGGGAGGAGTGCTGGGTCGTCCTGGACACCCGGGACGGACGGGAGCTGGCCCGGCTGCCGCTGGACAGTGCGGCCGCCGGCTCACACCACCTCTCCCACCCGGACGGTGTCCACATGGGACTGTGCGTCGGCATGGGCCAGGACGGCATCCTGCTCCACTGGGCGCGCTGGGACGGCGAGAAGCTGACGCACTGGGATGTCAACGAGACCATGGACCGCATCCTGATGGACGTCCACGCGGCGCACCCGGGCTTCCTGACGGTCGAGCACTACGGCGCGGACCTGGAACTGCACGCCCTGGACGGCACCGTGCTCGCCGAGCGGGCGCCCGGGCCGGGCGACGACGAGGACCCGCCGAGCTGGGAGTACGGCTGCGGCTTCGTCGACGCCGACACCGTCATCGCCTCGACCGTCGAATCCGACGAGGCCCCGGAACGGACCCGCCACTGGCTGCTCGACGCCCGCACCCTGCGGATACGCGGGCCGGTCGCGTATCCCACCACCCCTGTCGCCGGCTACGTGCGCCCGCTCGGCGACGGGACCTGGCTCACCTACGACGACGCGAGCGGGACGCTCAACCGCTGGGCCCGCGCCGCGTCCTGAGCCGGTGAGCGGCTCGCGGGCACCAGGCGACGGTGGTGACGAGCCCGCCGGTCCTGCGCGGTGTCGCGTTCCAGGCAAACTCGGCCCGGCTACCGCCCGGTTGGACGAACCGCGAGGCCGCGCACCATACTCGGGCGGGATCAAACGGGGGCGGGACCAGATGGTGAACAGGACGGCGGCGGGACGGGCGCGCCGGGCGCGGGCGGGTATCCCGAAGGGGCTGTTCCCGGTGCTGGCTGGTTCGCTGGCGGCGTTGCTCGCCGGGTGCTTCCTGGTGGGGGAGACGCTCTGGTTCCGGTACCACAGCGTCGAGGCACGAGCGACGGTCACCACCATCGGCGATACGCGGACCTGCACCCGCAACGCGGGCAAGAGCGGCAGCGAGGAGTACGCCTGCCGGTCCGTGACCTACGAGTTCACCACACGCGAGGGCCGCGCGGCCGCGCTCACCCGGCGGCACGACGAGGACGACCGGCCCGCCGTGGGCGACCGCTTAACGATCCGGTACGGCCCTGAGGACCCCGAAGACGCCCGGTTCGCCTCGGCCACGCCCGGCATGTACGGCGTCGGCGCGGGGGCCCTGCTCGCCGGAGTCGTCGGCACCGTCCTCAGTACGGTCCTCCTCCGCCGCTACCACTCCGCCGGTGTGCGGGCGCGGCGCCCGGGGCAGTGACACCGCCGGCCCGGTTCCTTCCTGTGCGTCCGTCAGCCGAGCCAGCGGCCGTCGCGCATGAGGTCGCGCCCCCGCAGTTCGTTCACCTCGCGCCAGGCCTGGATGCGCCGCGGCCGGATCCGGAAGTACTGGTAGGGCGCGTCGAGTTCGCGCGGGTCGAAACCGGTTTTGGCCGCGAACGCGTCGCCCGCCTCGGGGCCGAGGCCGGCGATGTCCACCGGCTCGGCGGTGCCGTCGACAACGACGACGTCGCGGGTCGGTCCGAGGCTGAGTCGCACCCGCTCGTCCGCCAGCAGGTTGCGGCCGGTGACCGAGGCGCGCGGCGTCGAGACGAGGAACGCGGTCCCGTCCCAGAGGTACGAGAGGGGGACGAGGTGCACGCCGCCCGGGGAACCCGATGTCGCCACCCACAGGTCGATGTCGCTCGCCAGCCTCGCGCGGGTGTCCCGCAGCCTCTCCTCGAGTCCACGCGGTGGTGCGTCCGTCATGCTTCCTCCAGTCACGTTGTGAAGACCCTGTACGGGGAGGGCTCAGGGCGTGGGGGCCGGCGTCGCGGCCTCCCACGCGAACCCGTCCGGGTCGGTGAACGGCCCGTCACCGCCGCCGATCGCGAGCCGGTGCGATCCGGTGCCGTCGGGCGAGACACCGACGTCCTTGGCGAGCGCACGGCGCCGGTACAGGGCCAGCTTGACGGGACTCGACCCGGCTGCGAACTCGACGTACACGCGGCCGAAGCTCTTTGCCACGGCCAGGCCCTGGTCGAGGTAGAACCGCTTGCTCGCGGCCACGTCCGCGACGCCCAGCAGGAGCACGATCTCGTCGATCCGCCGGGTGGCGGGGCCGGTGTCCTTCTTCGCCGAGGTCGCGACCTTCCAGATCGTCCCGTCCGGGGCCCGTACGACACCGCCGTAGCCCCAGAACGACTTCGCGGCGGGCTTCAGCGGCGTGGCGCCGGCGGCGAGGGCGGCGTCGACGAGGCTGTCGACGTCGGCCGGCCGGGAGACCGTGAGCGAGAGCGTGAAGCCACGGAAGCCGGTGGTGGGCGCCTCCGAGGCCCGCAGCCGGATCTGCGAGTCCAGGCCGAAGGCGGTGGCATAGAACTGTTCGGCGGCCGTGGGGTCGGGCACGTCGAGGGTGATGGATTCGATGGTTGCCATGTCCCTCACGCTAGTTGCGGCTCGGTGACCGGCGCTTCTCGATTCCTGACCGGTCCTGCCATGTGTTCGGCCACACTCAGCGGCATCCTTGCCATGCGGCGCCGGTAGGCGCTCGGCGGCAAGCCGACCAGCTTGGTGAAACGGGTGCTGAAGACGCCCGGCGACGAGCAGCCGACCGCGCAGCAGACCTCGGTGACGCCGAGGTCGCCATGGCGCAGCAGCGCCGTCGCGCGCTCGATACGACGCGCCGTCAGGTACGCGTACGGCGACTTCCCGTACGCCAGCCGGAACGCGCGGCTGAGGCGCCCGGCGGACATGTTCGCGCCGCGGGCGAGTGCCTCGACGTTCAGCGGCCGCGCGTACTCCCGGTCGATCCGGTC
This sequence comes from Streptomyces sp. NPDC002835, assembly GCF_053591995.1. Taxonomy (NCBI): domain Bacteria; kingdom Bacillati; phylum Actinomycetota; class Actinomycetes; order Kitasatosporales; family Streptomycetaceae; genus Streptomyces; species Streptomyces sp. NPDC002835. Next base: position 202,343 of record NZ_JBSFUW010000005.1, read on the forward strand.
GCGTACGCGGCGCAGTCGCGCGAGGTCGTTCAGACGCTGCGCCGCGGTGCGTGCGCGCCCCCACGAGGGGTGACACATGACAGGACTCCTCTTCATCGACGTCCGTTCGCGCTGCCGAGCGCCCGCCCAGGGCGTGCGTCGTGTTCCTCGCGGTGGGCCGCGGCGGCCGTCACCGCCGAAGCGGCGAGCCGACGGCTCAGCGAAGCTCCTGGATGCGGATCAGATTGCCCGCGGGGTCGCGGAAGGCGCAGTCGCGGATGCCGTACGGCTGCTCGGTCGGCTCCTGCACGACCTCGGCGTCGCCGGCCTGCACCTTCTCGAACGTGGCGTCGAGGTCCCGGGTGGCCAGCAGGATCCAGCCGTACGTGCCCTTGGCCATCATCTCGGCGATGGTGCGGCGCTCGTCCTCGGTGATCCCCGGGTCGGCGGCCGGCGGCGCCAGGAGGATGGAGGTGCCGGGCTGGCCGACGGGGCCGACCGTGATCCAGCGCATCTTGCCCTGTCCGACGTCGCTGCGGACCTCGAAGCCGAGGGTGTCGCGGTAGAAGGCCAGGGACGCGTCCGGGTCGTCGTGCGGGAGGAAGCTCGTGTGAATGGTGATGTCCATGACGATCATGCTAGGTGCGGCTCTGTGACCCGTGCTTCTCGATTCCTGACCGATTCGCTTACCTGGGCTGTCCGCACGCAGCCGCGTCCCCGGTCTTCTCGGGGACATGCTCGGTAGCCGTGCCGGGCGCGTCCGGGATGTCCAGCAGGGCGAGGAAGGCGGTCGCCGCGGGTGTGCGGTCCGCGCGGCTCCAGACGACGTATTCGACGCGGGCCGGCGCGTCGGTGACCTCGACCGTGGTGACGCCGCTGAGCTGAGGCACGTAGGCGGACGGCAGCATGGCGATGCCGAGGCCCTTGCCGACCAGTCGGGCCAGGAAGTCCGCGTTGGTCACCTCGAAGGCGACGTCGCGGCTGAGGCCGGCGGCTGCGAAGGCCTGGTCGGACTGGACACGTCCGGCGGTCTGGGCCGGCAGGTCCACGAACACCTCGGAGGAGAGCCGGCGGAGGTCGACCGCCGTCCCGCCGGCGAGGGGGTGGTCCGGTGCGACCACGGCGACGAGCCGGTCACGGGCGAGTTCATGGGCGTGGACGCCCTGGGGCCGCGCCGTGGTGGGCAGCCCGAGGAAGGCCACCTCGATGGCTCCCTGTCTGACCTGCTCGGCGAGTTCCTCGCTGGCGCCCACGCGCAGGCTGATGCGCACCTGCGGGTACTGCTGGTGGAAGTCGCGCAGGGCGCTGGGGATGTCGACCGCGGCGACGCTCGGGATCAGGCCCACGGCGAGCCGTCCGCGTACCTCGCCGACAGCCGCCGCGACCTCGGCGGCCGCGCGCTCGGCGGCGTCCAGACACTGACGGGCGGCGGGCAGGAACGCCGCACCGGCCGCGGTCAGCCGCACCCGGCGGCTGGTGCGTTCGAAGAGCCGCGCGCCCAGTTCCCGTTCCAGACGGGCGATTTGGTGGCTGAGGGCGGACTGCACGACCAGGCATCGTTCCGCGGCCCGGGTGAAGCTGTTCGTCTCGGCGACGGCGACGACGTAACGCATCTGCTGGAGCTCCATCGATCCATCGTCCATCGAGATCGATCGGGTGACAAACATGTGTTGGACTCATCGATCGTGGCCGGACGAGACTTCCGGCATGACCAGTCCAGCAGCACAGCGGGCAGAGAGTGTCCCCTCCGGAACCGGCGGCGGTGCTCCCCGCGGCCCCCTGCCGCGCACCGTTCTGACGGCGCTGCCCCCGATGGCGTGGGGCACGACCTACGTCGTCACCACCGAGCTTCTGCCGCCGGGACACCCGCTGTTCGCGGGACTCCTGCGCGCGCTGCCCGCCGGGCTGATCGCACTCGCGATCACCCGGACGCTGCCGCGCGGAGCGTGGTGGGGAAAGGCCGCGGCGCTCGGCGTGCTGAACATCGGACTCCTCTTCCCGCTGCTGTTCATCGCGGCCGAACGCCTGCCGGGAGGTGTGGCCGCCACCCTGTCGGCGGTCCAGCCGCTCGTCGTCGCCCTGCTGGCCGTGACGGTCCTTCAGGAGCGCCTGTCCGCCTGGCGCCTCGCGTGGGGACTGGCCGGCATGGCCGGCGTCGGCCTGGTGGTGGTCGGGCCGGACGCGGCACTCGACCTCGGCGGGGTCGTGGCGGGGCTCGGCGGCGCGGCCGCGATGGCGCTCGGCGTGACGCTCACCAAGCGGTGGGGACGCCCGTCCGGGGTCAGTCCCACGGCGTTCGCCGGCTGGCAGCTCACCGCGGGCGGGCTGTTCCTGGTGCCGGTCACGTTCCTCGCGGAGGGCGCGCCTCCCTCGGTCGACCAGGCCGCCGCCCTCGGCTATCTCTGGCTGGGGCTGGTCGGCGGCCTGATCGCCTACGTCCTGTGGTTCCGCGGCATCGGCACCCTGCCCGTCACCTCCGTCGCGGTCCTCGTCCTGCTCTCGCCGCTGGTCGCCGCGGTCCTCGGCGCCGTCGTGCTCGGCGAGACATTCGGCCCGGTCCAATGCGCCGGGTTCGCGCTCTCGCTCGCCGCGATCGTCGCGGGCCAGCTTCCCGCGCCCACCCGCTCGCGGGACTGAGGGCCCGGTCCAGGAGGAGCAGACGGCGCCTCAAGAGGATCTCCCTGCGGCGGCCCCGTCCCGAGGTGCGGTGACATGGTCCGCCGGATGATGGTGGGGAACCGTCATCCGACCCCGGTGCCGACGAGGAGCGAGGAGGGCAGACCGTGACGCTGCTGGTCAGCGGCCGATGAACGCGCCGCCCGCACCCGGGCAGCAGTTGTCCGGGGCCCGTTCCCGAGCCGTCTACGCCCTGCTGCTGGCGCTGGGAGCGCTGGACGCGGCCGGATACAGCGTGATCGCGCCCGTCCTGCCGACGCTCGCCTCGCAGACCGGGGGCGGCGCGACCGCGATGGGGATGCTGGTGGCCACCTTCCCGCTGGGCATGGTCGCCGGGTTCGCGGTGGGCGGTTTCGCGATCCAGCGCACTACCCCGGCGAAGGTCATGCTCGGTGGGCTGCTGCTGATCTGCGCGGGCTGTCTCGGATTCGTCCTCCGCACCGGCCTGGTCGACTACGGCGTGGCCCGGTTCGTCATGGGGCTGGGCTCCGGATGCCTGTGGCTCGGCATCACCTTCGCCACCCTCGCCGCCTGGCCGGGCCGGGAGTACGTGTGCATGAGCCGGATCTTCGCCGCCTACTCCGTCGGTGGTCTGCTCGGCCCGCTGCTGGGAGCGATCCACGGCGTACGCGGCCCGTTCGCCGCCTACCTGCTGCTCGCCGCGGCTGCCATGGTTCCGCTGCTGGTGCTGCGACTGCCCGCCCGCGCCGGGGCGTTCACCGCCGACCGCGGTGTGCTGCGCTCCCGCGACTTCCGGGCGGCAGGCGCCGGGATCGCCTTCGCCGTGCTGGCCCTCGGCCTGGTCGAGGGCGTCCTGCCGCTGCACTTCGGCACCAGGCTCGGCCAGTCCGAGATCGGGCTGCTCTACGCGGCGACCTCGGTGCTCGTCGCCACGGTCGCCGTCCTCGCCGCCCGGCTGCGGCCTCGCGCGGCGCTCCTGGGATCCACGATTCCGCTGGTCGTCGGTTTCACGGTGGTGGGAGCGGGTTCGGCGGTGACGGTGTGGATCGGGGCGCTGATCCTGGTGGGAGCCGGTATCGGCATGGCCAACACCGGTTCGATCGGCGTGCTGCTCGAGGCGGTGCCGGCCGGGCGGATCGTCACGGCGATGGTTCTGTGGTCACAGATCGGGATCCTGGGCTATCTGCTGGCACCGGTCCTCGGCGGCCCGCTTGCCGATGCCTACGGCTACACGGCGGTCGCGGGGCTTGTGGCGGTCGCCGCTGTGGCGGTCGTGGTCGCGCTGGGTGTCCGCGGGCGTAAATGACGACGTTGGGGGCCGTCGGCCCGGGTGTCCGCCGGCGGCGGAAATGCGCCGGGCGGCGTCGGCAGCCCGGCCGCGCTGCCGTCAGGACCTGCCCGGCTGCGGCTGGGAGGGCCTCCCGGCGGCGCGTCCGCCGGCCCGGCGGCTCTGGCGGTGCAGCCCGGCCAGGACGTGCCCGGCGTCCCTGCCCGCCCCGCGCAGGGTCTTGGAGGAGAAGCTCCGCTGGAACTCCATCCCCACGAAGCCGAGCGACGGCACGGCGGTGGCGATACCGCCCCGGTGCCGGGGCAGGCCGGCGAGGTCCAGGGCACCGGTGCCGGCCAGATAGGGGAAGGCCGGCCGGTAGCCGGTCGCCCAGATGATCGCGTCGACGGCCTCCTTCGTCCCGTCGGCCCACACGACACCGTCCGGGGTGACGCGGGCGAACATCTCGCGGCGGTCCACGCCGTGTTCGTCGAGGGCGGCGCGGTAGTGGCCGTCGTCGAGGACGGAGACCGGCACCTTCGCCAGCAGGCGACGGATCGGGGCGATGTCGAAGCGGGTGTGCTGGAACCACCAGTGCACGTCCCGGCCCAGCGGGCGCTGTGCCGTCCAGCCGATCGGGCGGCGGGTGGCGAGCGTGGTGTCGGCGACGGGGCCGAGTTCGGCGGCGATCTGGATCGCCGAGTTGCCGCCGCCCACGACGAGGACCCGCCGGCCGGCGAACCGCTCGGGGTTCCGGTAGTCGGCGGCGTGCAGCTGCTGCCCCGCGAACTCGCCCCGTCCGGGCACGTCCGGCACGTACGGGCCCGTGTAGTCGCCGGTGGCGGCCACGATCGCGGGTGCGCCGAACCGCCGGCCGTCGTCCGCGCTCACCACCCAGACGCCGTCCTCGCGGGACACGGACGAAACATGGGTGGACGTACGGATGCCGGCAGGCAGACGCCGGGCGTAGTCGCGCAGATAGCCGACCACCTCGTCACGCGTGGGGTAGCGGTCCGGGTCGCCGGGGAAGCGCATCCCCGGCAGGGACGAGTACCGGGCGGGGGAGAAGAGGGTGAGGCTGTCGTAGTAGCGCGGCCAGGCCCCGCCCGCCCGGTCGGCGGCCTCCAGCAGCAGGGTGCCGGTGAAGCCGTGACGGGGCGCGAGCGCGGCGGTGGCCAGACCGGACTGGCCCGCACCGATGACGATGAGGTCGGAGTGCTCCATGAGATCCTGAACCCTTCATACAGATCGTTGTTTCGGGAAGTGACGAAATGTCGAGCCTGAAGTGACCGCGACAAGCGAGGGGATCGGCAGGGGTGAGGTGGGCAGTGACGAGACCGGCCGTGACGAGACCGTGCCGGCGGTCGACCGGGCGACGGCCGACTTTCTCAAGGCGCTGGCGAGCGAGACCCGCCAGAGCGTCATGCGCCAGTTCACGGGCGGACGTGAACTCACCGTCGGAGAGATCGCCGAGCGGTGCGGTGTCAAGCCCTCGACCGCGTCCGAGCACCTGAGCCTGCTGCGCCGAGGCGGCCTGGTGCTGTCCCGCAAGGAGGGCAAGCAGGTCTTCTACCGCGCCGACGGTGCCACCATGGCAGACCGCCTGGACGCGCTCAGGGAGTACCTGGCGCGCTGCTGCCCGCCCGACTGCGGCGGCTGACCTAGGGCCTCTCGTTCGGATCTTGCCGGGCTCGCGTGCCCTGGTGCCCCGCACCTCGCTGCGTTGTCGTCAGTCGCCGACTCCCCCGTAGCCCTTCGGGCACGGGAGGTGCCCCCACCGCGTGGACTCTCCCCCTGCCTTCGGCGGGGGGACCCCTATCCTCCGCCTTGCGAGGCGTCCCCTCGGCCCTGGCGGGCCTGGGGAGACCCCATGCACCAGACCCCGCTCGCCGATCCGGCCTGATCCAAACGACAGACCCTGGGCCGCGGGCGGTCAGGCGCGCAGGTCGAGCATGGCGGACATCGCCGCCACCACGGACGGCGCGACCCGGTAGTACACCCAGGTGCCGCGCCGTTCGGAGGTCAGCAGGCCGGCCTCGCGCAGCTTCTTCAGATGGTGCGAGACCGTCGGCTGGGAGACCCCGACGTCGCCGATGTCGCACACGCACACCTCACCGCCCGGGTGTGAGGCCACCCGCGAGAACAGGCGCAGGCGCACCGGATCGGACAGCGCCTTGAACATCGCGGCCATCCTCTCCGCGTCGGCCTGTGACAGGTCCCCGGCCGTGATCGGGGGGCAGCACGGCACCACGGCCCCGGCCTGCGGATCGGGCGACTCCACCACTTCCAGATTCGACATGTGTCTATGTTGACAGCCGTCGAAGCAAGTGGCAAGCTCCAGCGTATCGACAGACATCGAATCAGGGGGTTGCCGTGACCATCGCGATCCGTACCGCTCTCACCGCCGCCAAGGCCCGCCGCACCGCCCGACACCTGGCCGGCGTCAGCTTCTGCGACAGCTGCGCCCAGGTCAGCGACGGCGCCGACCGCGCGGCAGGCCTTCGGCAGCACGCACAGCTCACCGCCCTCGTCCACGCCCGCTGACCCGCATTCGCACCGAGGAGAGACACCACATGAGCACGCAGCAGCTTCCCGTCATCGTCATCGGAGCCGGCCCCGTCGGACTCGCCGCAGCGGCCCACCTGCTGGAGCGCGACATCGAGCCCCTGGTGCTGGAAGCGGGCGAGAGCGCCGGCGCCGCCGTCCGCGAGTGGAGCCACGTCCGGCTGTTCTCCACCTGGGCCGAGCTGGTCGACCCGGCGGCCGAAAAGCTGCTCGCTCCGACCGGCTGGACGGCTCCCGACGGGGCCACGTACCCCACCGGCGGGGACTGGGCCGCCCGCTACCTCCAGCCGCTGGCCGACGCCCTCGGCGACAAGGTCCGCACCGGCGCCCGAGTCACCGGCGTCTCCCGCCTCGGCCGCGACCGCGTCGTCGACGCGGACCGCGAGCAGCAGCCCCTCACGGTCCACGTCCAGTACGCCGACGGCGCCGAAGCCCGCCTCATGGCCCGCGCCGTCGTCGACGCCTCCGGCACCTGGGCCACCCCCAGCCCGATCGGCAGCGACGGTCTGCCCGCCCTCGGCGAGCGCGCGGCCGCCGACCGTATCTCGTATCGCGTCCCCGACCTCAAGGACCCGGCCGTACGCGCCCGTTACGCCGGCCGGCGCACCGCCGTCATCGGCTCCGGCGCCTCCGCCTTCACCGCGCTCGCCTACCTCGCGGACCTCGCCAAGGACGAGCCCGGCACCCACGCGGTGTGGATCCTGCGACGGGGCATCAGCGGCTCCACCTTCGGCGGCGGCGAGGCCGACCAGCTTCCCGCCCGCGGCGCACTCGGCCTCGCGGCCAAGGCCGCCGTCGACAACGGCTACGCCGACGCCGTCACCGGCTTCCGCACGACCCACGTCGAACGGGACGGCGACCGGCTGGTGCTGGCGTCGGAGGACGGCCGCCGCCTGGACCCGGTCGACGAGGTCGTCGTCCTCACCGGATTCCGCCCCGACCTGTCCTTCCTCGACGAGCTCCGCCTCGGCCTCGACGAACGCCTCCAGGCCCCGGTCGCGCTCGCCCCGCTGATCGACCCCAACCAGCACTCCTGCGGCACCGTGTACCCGCACGGCGTGAACGAGCTCTCCCACCCCGAGAAGGACGTCTACCTGGTCGGCATGAAGTCCTACGGCCGCGCCCCCACCTTCCTCGCGATGACCGGCTACGAGCAGGTCCGCTCCATCGCCGCCTCCGTCGCCGGAGACCACGAGGCCGCCGAGCGCGTCGAACTCACCCTCCCGGAAACCGGCGTGTGCGGTGGCGCCGGACTGTTCGACGAGCCCGACGCGGCGCAGGCCGAGACCGGAGGCGGCTGCTGCGCCGCCCCGGCCACCGTGCAGATCGGCGTCGGTGCCCCTGCCGCCTCCGGCGGCTGCTGACACCGTGACCCACACGCACACGAGCGGGGCCGCGACCGGAACGGGGGACCGGTCGCGGCCCCGCGGCGTCCTGCCCGCGCTGTGCGCCACGCAGATCACCGGCTGGGGAATCCTCTACTACGCCTTCCCGGTCCTGCTGCCGCGCATCACCGCCGACACCGGCTGGTCCGCCGGCACGACGACGGCCGCCTTCTCCGTGGCCCTGCTCGTCTCGGCCCTGGCCGGGATCCCGGTCGGCCGCGTCCTGGACCGCCGCGGCCCGCACGCCGTCATGACGGGCGGCTCCCTCCTCGCGGTCCTCGCGATGCTCAGCGTCTCCGCGGCTCCGAACCTCCCGGTCTTCTTCGCCGCGTGGACAGCGGCCGGTGCGGCGATGGCCGCCACCTTCTACCAGCCGGCGTTCGCCGCCGTGACCCGCTGGTGGGGCGCCGACCGCGTCCGCGCACTCACCGTCATCACCCTGGCCGGCGGCCTGGCCAGCACCGTCTTCGCACCACTGACCGCGGCCCTCGCCGAGCACCTGAGCTGGCGCGCCACGTACGCCGTACTGGCCGCGGTCCTCGCTCTCGTCACCCTCCCCGCCCACGCGCTCGCGCTCCGCGCCCCGTGGCCGGCAGCGCCCGTGGAGGCCCGCGACCGGCCTGCCGCGCCGCAGGCGGACCGCGTCACCCGCACCCGCCCGTTCCTGCTCCTGGGCGCCGCGTTCACCCTGTCCGGTTTCGCGATGCACGCGGTCGTCTTCGGCCTCGTCCCCCTGCTGACCGAACGCGGCGCGAGCGCGTCGACCGCCGCCTGGGCACTGGGACTCGGCGGCGCCGGCCAGACCCTCGGACGGGCGCTGTACGCCACCCTCGCCCGCCGGACCGGCGCCATGACGCGCACCACGCTCCTCATCGCCGCGGGCGGCGCCACCACGGCGGCCTTCGCCCTGGTGCCCGGGCCGGTCCCGCTGCTGATCGCCCTCGCCGTCCTGGCCGGACTCGTCCGCGGCAACCTCACCCTCCTCCAGGCCACCGCCGTCTCCGACCGCTGGGGCACCCGCCACTACGCCCGCCTCTCCGCCCTCCTCGCAGCCCCGACCACCTTCGCCGCGGCCCTCGCCCCCTGGGCCGGCGCCGTGCTGGCGGGCGCGCTGGGAGGCCACACCGCGCTGTTCGGCGTCCTCGCCCTGATCTCCCTCACCGCCGCGGCCCTCGCGGCATGGAGCAGGGTGACGCCGCCGTAACCTCGCCCGACGCGACGTCTCAGGCCGGCTCGCGCACCATGAAGACGTCCACCGGGTCCTCGCTCTCGAGCCTGAACCCGTGCCGCTCGTACAACTGCCGGGCCGGACTGCCCCGCAGCACGTTCAGCCGGACAAGGATCCCGTCGCGGTCGCAGCGCTCCATCAGCCCGCGCAGCACACCGGAACCGATGCCCCTGCCCTGCAGACGCGGTGCCAGATAGAAGTGCTCCAGCCAGTGGGCGTCGCCGGCCCGTCGCAGCGCGACACAGCCGGCGAACGCGCCGCCCACCTCGATCACCCACGTGTGCGTCGGGTCGAAGCCGTCGCGCAGCCGCTGCCGCACCCGCCCCTCGTCGTACCGCCCGAGCCGCTCCAGGTCGTCCCGCAGCACCACGGCACGCAACTCGGCAACCGCCTCGACGTCCGCCGCCGAGGCCCGCCGGACATTCCACTCCACCATGATCGTCACGCTACTCCGCCGGTCCTCCGCCCCTGCCGGCCGGCGGGCGAAAAGGTTCGTTGCACAACCCTCTGCCGAGCAGCCGCCCGTCGGGTAAGTTCCCTCTGTGCACGCTCAGTTGATCTCATGATGCATGGCCGGGCAGGGGGAGGCGGGGGAGCGCCATGGGCGGGAGACTGTACGGTCAGCAGGCCCTGCACGAGGACTTCGTCCCCCGGCTGGTGGGACTGCACCACACCCACGGGTACCAGGTCCCGTTCGCCTATCCCAAGGGCGCGCCCGTGGTGCGGATCGTCGGCGGGCGGGGGAGCGGCAAGACCGCCCTGCTGGGCGCCGTCCATGACGCGTACAACGGCCGCGTGCCGCTCGCACGGGTCGACCTGGAGGCCGCCGGATACGGCGAACCGGGCGTCGCCGACGGCGACGACGACGTACCCAACGCCTCCCGCATCACCCACCTGTTGTATCTCCTGGCGTACAAACTCGGCCTGGACGTACGCCACTTCGGCAGACCCATGGCCTTTCCGCGGCTGTCGCTCGGCCTCCTCGTCGTCACCGCCTGGCGCCCGCTGAACAGCGACGGGACCGACGTGCGGCCGCCCGACCTGCGCCGGGCGGAGGACGACCTGCGCACCCTGATCACCGCGGAGGACCCCGACGTACGCCGCCGCAGGGAGAGCCTCGGCCGCTGGTTCGACGTCGTCACCGACCACCTCCCGCAGGTCCTGTCCGCCGTCCCCGGCCTCGACAGCATCGCCGCGATCGTCCTCGGCGCCGCCCGGGCGCAGCTCGTCAGGAGCGAACCGGACAAGGGCGCGCTCGCCTGGTGGGGCGGGCGGCTGCACCGCTCACAGGGCTACCAGGGCGACTCACTGCAACGGCTCTTCCAGTTCGTCCGCGGCTTCCGCAGACTCGACGACCGCAGACGCACCGCCGAGGAACATCTCGTCGCCGCCCTCCTCGACGACATCGACGCCAACTACGGCACCCTGCGCCGGCTCAACAAGAAGCCCAGACCGCTGCTGCTCCTCGACAACGCCCACACCGACGTCGGACGCACCGTCCTCGACCTCCTCGACGCCGGACACGGCGCGCCGGGCAAGGACCCGACCCGGCCCGTGGTCCTCGCCACCCTGCTCGGCAAGGGGCACCCGTACCCGCCGCTGAGCGAGGCCGGCGGCGACGCCGTACCGCGGCAACGGCCCCTGGTGCTCAGCATCCCCGACATCGAACCGGCCCACATCGCCGAGATGCTCAGCCCCGTCGACTACCCCGACCATCTGCCGCGCGTCGTCGCCCGCTACAGCGGCGGCCGCGCGGCGAGCGCCCGCATCCTCGCGGACACCGCCGTGCACCGCGTCCAGGAGGCGGGCACGGTGCGCAGCGCCGAACTCCTCGACGAGGCCGCGCCGTTACTCCTCGCCACACTGCTGCCCGATCCCGTGATGCGCGAACGCCTGGTGCTGCTGTCCGCCGCGGCCGACCCCGGCACCCGGCGCGGACTGTGGACCTTCTCCCACCCGGAGGACCACTCCCCGGATCTCGTCGCCGTCCGCGTCCGCGAGGCCGACGACTACCGCACCCGCTCCTGCCTCGACGGCGACCGCGCCCTCGACCTGCTGTTACGCCACCGGCTGACCGCCACCACCACCCACGAACGCCGGCGCGACACCCAACTGCGCCTGCGCTCCCTGTGCGACCCGCGCGGCGACACCGCTCTGCACCACACGCTCGCCGTCGGGCACGTCGAGGAGGTGGTGTGCGTACTGCACCACCGGTTCACCGTCGACCCGCCCGCCTCGTGGCTGACCTCGCTCAACCGCATCTGCGCCGCCCCGCACCCGCGCGACGGCTACCAACCCCCGGCCCAGAGCTCCACGCTGTCATGCACGGCCTGCGGCAGCGGCGTCCCGGGCCCCCACCACGACGCCGTCGCCTCACTGGTGCCCCTGCTCTGGCGGCTGTCCGACCCGCTGGCCCTCGCACCCCGCGAGGACGAACTGACCACCGTCCGCATCGCGTTGGAGATGCTGTACGGCAACAAGGCCGCGCACGCCGCCTACCGCGAGGCGTCCGCCGCCTGGCCGGCCCGGCTGCGGGCCGGCGTACAGGCCCCAGACCTGCCCGTCGAGGAAGGTGCCGCGTCATGACGTCGTTCATCGCACGACTCCCGGGCGGGCCGCTCACCAAGGCGGCCGCCCTCGTCGTCGCCCTGGCGGTCCTCGGCGCCGCCGTGTGGACCGGCATCGTCGTCTTCGGCCCGGACCCGGCCTGCGGCAAGGGCATCGAGGAACGCGGCCCCGAAGGCGCACGGGAATGCACCGGCGTCACCGACGGCAGCTTCGTCTTCGCCGCCAACCTCAAGGAGGTCAGCGCACGGATCAAGGCCGAGAACGAGCGGATCGAGGACGAACCGCACGTCTCCGTCGCCGTGATGCTGCCGATGGCGCCCGCCCAGGGCTTCGAACAGCGCAAGACCCTCCACGAGGTGCAGGGCGCCTACCTCGCGCAGTACCGCGCCAACCACGACTCCAACGGCAAGAAGCCGGCGATACGGCTCCTGCTCGCCAACCCGGGCCGCAACCACGCCCACTGGAGGCCGGTCGCCGAACAGATCGGCGCCATGTCCGAGTCCACGACCGACAACCTGCGCGCCGTGATCGGCTTCGACGTCTCCACCGCCACCACCCAGGCGGCCATCGCCTACCTCACCCGGGAGCGCGGCATTCCCGTCGTCGGCGGACCCATCACCGCCGACGACTCGGGCAACAGCCGCGAGCGGCCCGACGCGTACCCGGGACTCGCCCGTGTCGTACCCACCACCACCGACCAGGCCAGGGCCCTGTCCCACTTCAACAAGGACATCGACCCCAAGCACACCCTGGTCGTGGAGGACATCCGCACCGGCGACAACTACGTCGACGCCCTCAAACGGGCCTTCGCCGAACGGACGTTGGGATCACCCCGCGCACCCGAGCAGTACCGCGCGCCCGAGGACTTCCACGAGGAAGGCACCACCGCCAACGCCTTCGACCAGATGGTCGACACCATCTGCACGTCGTCCGCCAAGGTCGTCTACTTCGCCGGACGCCCCGTCCAGCTACGGCAGTTCGTCAACGAACTGGGCAACCGGGGCTGCACAGAGAAGAAGTACACCGTCATCACCGGCTCCGGCGCCTCGACCCTCCCCTCGGACCGGCTTCTCGACTGGGACGCCTTCCGCAAGGGCGTGACCCTCCAGTACGCCGCCGTCGCCCACCCCGACGCCTGGACCGGCCCGGAAGCGCCCGCCACCGGCGGTTCCGCTGCCGCCTACCGCACCCTGGCCGAGCTGGCGACCAGCAAGGAAGTCGGGGACATCGGCACGGTGGAACTCACCGACTCGCGGACCATCACCTTCTACGACGCCGGCCTCACGGCGATCACCGCCATCCGGATGCGCGACGACAACGACCCCGTCATCCCCGCCCTCGGCCGCATCAGCGACTCGTGGCTGCGCCTGCACGGCATGGGCAAGGTCGACGGCGCCAGCGGCTGGATCTGCCTCGACAACTACGGCAACCCGTACAACAAGGCGGTGTCCGTGGTGGAACTCGCGCCCGACGCGCCAGGACGCATCCGCTTCGTCGGCCTCGCCTGGCCGACCGGCCGGCCCACACCCGCGGACTGCACGGCGAGCCGCACCTGACAGGCCACGGCGGCCGGACGTCCGAGGAGGGGCGACCGGCCGCCGCGAGCCGTGCCGCTCGACGCTCACGCGCCCGCAGTCGAGGCGGAAAGCACCTGACAGCGGGGAGCGAGGGGCGCTACGATCACCGCGATGACGAACTGTTCTGCTGACAGATTGGGGGTCCCGTCCGCGCAAGGTGAGTGCTGATGCTCACTCGGATCGCGAACGAGGATTCCCGCCTTTCCCTTTGGCTGCGCGTGCGAGAGTTCGCCGTGCCGCCCTCCATGATCGAGACCGCGACCGCCCGCCGGTGTGCCGGTGACTGGGCGGGGGCGTGCGCCGCCGCAAACTTCGACGTCGATCTCGACCTGCGTACCGTGGCACGCACCCACGGCCGCGAACTCGCGGCCCGCGTACGGGCCGACCTCCGCCGGCTGGCACCCGACCTGCTGCGCTGGCACATGCCGAGGATCGCGCCCGACGGACTGCTGCGCCCCGGCCTGACCGTCGCTCTGGCGCGGTACGAGACGGACGGCCATGCCCGCGAACGCCCGGTGCACCTCGTGGCCCGCACGCCGCCGGCCTGGGCGGACGCCGGTCAGCGGATCAGCCTCGCGCTCTGGGACGGGTCCCGTGCCGGGACCGGTGCCTGGCGGCATCCGCATCCCCGCCCCGACCGGCGCCACCGTCTCGACCTGCACCGCCACTTGTGGGACGCGTACAGGACCGACGAGCTGCGGATCCGGTCCGGCGCCGAACCGCTGTCCGGCGACGGCCGTCCTGTGCTCGACCCGGATCTGCTGGAGGCGGTGCCCCAGGGGCACCGCTGTGCCGTGGACCGATGGGCGGCCGAGGCGAGGATCCTGCTCCGCGCCGAGGGCCGGCGCACCGGTCCCTTCACCGTGCGGCTCGGAACCGGGCACCGACTCGTCCTGCGGCCGGCCGGGGCCGGGGACAGCCTGCCCGCGATCGTCGCGGCGTCGGGGGACGGCGGCGCCTCCGCCCTGCCCGTCCTCCCCGACGCGGCAACCTGGGTGCTGCCCGACCTGGAGCTGATCCGCACCGGTCTCCTCGAGGCCGACCGGCTGCACCCACTGGTCGCCTCCGCGCTCACATCGGACCGCGCACCCGATCGTCTGCCGGCCCGTCCGTCCCCGAGCCCGTACGAAGCGGGACAACCGCGCTTCGTGGAGTGCCGAGGTGCTCGGCACCGGATCGGCCTGGTCGACGGGGCGCTGGCCCCGCTGGACCACGACCCGGCCGAGATCGGACGGGAAGAACTGCTGGCCGCGCTGACCGGTACTCCGCTTCCGTGCCTCCAGGCCATCGACGAGGCGCACCGCCGTCCGGACTGCCTCACCGGCGTCCGCGAACGCCTCGCCCACGGCGACACCGCCGGTGCGCTGGCCGTCGTCGAGGGCCTGTTGGGCCCCGGCGCACTGCTGCGCGACGGCGCTCTGCGGGACGCACTCGAGGCGGCCGCGCAGCGGCGGATCACGTACGGACTGTTCCGGGCAGGTCTGGTCGGGCCCGGACCCGACCGCATCCCCCCGAGGCATCCCCGGCCCCGTGACCACCGTTGGCACCCGCGCCAGATGATCTCTCGCTGACCGGGAAACCACGTCCCCCTCCTCCGCCCAACCCCTGCCCGAGTGTGCGCCACTCGGCTCCCGACGAAACCCAAGGTGATCGAACATGCCCACATCCACGTTTTCCACCGCGACCGCTCTCCTTGCCGACCCGGCCGGCACCCACTCCGAGCTCGATGTCGCCGGCGACCTGCTGGCCCTGCTGCGCGACGCGGACACCGAGCCGCGCCCCGACGTCCAGCTGGAGGCCCTGACTCTGGCCGTCGCCGCCGACCTGCCCGTACTTCTGTGGGGCGAGCCGGGCATCGGCAAGACCGCGGCCCTGACCCAGCTGGCCGCCGCCCTCGACCTGCCGCTGACGACGGTGATCGCCAGCGTGCACGAACCGTCCGACTTCTCGGGCCTGCCCGTGATCGGGGACGATCCCGCCGAGCACGGCGTCCCGATGGCCCCGCCGGACTGGGCGGTGCGGCTGGTACGGGCCGGGCGCGGCCTGCTGTTCCTGGACGAGCTGTCCACCGCGCCGCCCGCCGTGCAGGCCGCCCTTCTCCGACTCGTGCTGGAGCGGCGGATCGGCGCACTGCAACTGCCGCCCGGCGTACGGATCGTGGCCGCGGCCAACCCCCGGTCCTCGGCGGCCGACGGCTGGGAGCTGAGCCCGCCGCTGGCCAACCGGTTCGTCCATCTCCAGTGGACCCACGACCACGAGGTGGTCGTACGCGGCCTCGGCGGGACCTGGCCCCGGGCGACCCTGCCGCGGCTCCACCCGGAGAAGCTGCCGGAAGCCGTGGACTTCGCCCGCCGCGCGGTGTGCGGGCTGCTGTCCGCCCGCCCCGGTCTCGTGCACCGGCTGCCCAGCAGCGAAACGCGCCGCGGCGGCGCCTGGCCGTCCCCGCGCAGCTGGGAGATGACCCTGTGCCTCATCGCCTTCGCGACCGCGGCCGGCTCCTCACGGGACGTGCTCTCCCTGCTGGTCAGGGGCACCGTGGGGGACGGCCCGGGGCTGGAACTGCTGGCGAGCCTGGACCGGATGGACCTCCCGGACCCCGAAGTCCTTCTCGCCGACCCGGACGGCGCTGAGCTGCCCGAACGGGGTGATCTGCGGCAGGCCGTGCTCGACGGTGTGGTCGCGGCGGTCCGCCGGCGTCCGGACAAGTCCCGCTGGGACGCGGCGTGGGCGCTCCTGGTCCGGGCGATGGAGACCGGAGCGCCGGACCTGGTGGTCGTCCCCGCGACCACACTCGCCACGCTGCGCGAGGAGGCGTGGGACGTTCCGGCGTCGATCGAGAAACTCGCCGGCGCGGTGACCCTGTCCCGGCGCGCCGACCACGCGGCGGCCCGTGCCGCGGCCGTCGCGAAGGCCGCCCGATGACGCCGCCCGCGCCGGAGACGCCGGCCCTTGACGAACCGGCTGCGACGAGCACCCCGGGCGGCGAGGACCGGCCCGCCACGAGCCCGCCGGCCCGTGACGACGCCCCCGCCACCAGTCCGCTGGACCGCGAGAAGCTCTACGCCGCCCGCCTCCACGCCGCCCGGGTCCGGCCCTACCTCGCCACCGCGCTGTTCGCCCTGCACACCGTGGAGTCGCGACGGGTACCGACCATGGCCGTCGACCGGCACTGGCGGTGTTACGTCTCGGCGGCGTTCGTGGACCGGACGCCGGTGGAGGAGCTGGCCGGCGTATGGGTGCACGAGGTGTCGCACCTGCTGCGCGACCACCACGGGCGCAGCGACCGCCTCGCCAGGGAACGGGGGCTGACCGGCCCGGGGGAGCGGCTGCGGATGAACATCGCCGCGGACTGCGAGATCAACGACGACGTGTTCGGCGACGGGCTGGTCATGCCCGAAGGCGCTGTCACACCGGCGTCGTTGCATCTGGCCGAGGGAAAGCTCATGGAGGACTACCTGAGTCATTTCCGGCTCGGGCCGCCCACACGGAGCATGATCTGGCTGGACTGCGGCAGTGGCGCCGACGGACTGGAGCGGGACTGGGAGCTCGGACCGGACGGCGCGGACGGCCTCAGTGCGCAGGAACGGGACGCGGTCCGGTTCCGGGTGGCGCAGGGCATCAACGGCCGTCCGGGAAGCGCCCCGAAGGGCTGGCGGCGCTGGGCGGAGGAGGCGTTCCAACCGCCGCAGCCGTGGCGGGAGTTGCTGGGCGCGGCGCTTCGCTCGGCGGCCTCCGGCGCCGGGGCCGGCGAGGACTACACGTACGGCCGTCCCGCGCGGCGCTCGGCCGGGGTGCCCGGCGTCGTCCTGCCGAGCCTCCGGCGCCGGCCGCCCCGGGTCGTCGTGGTCATCGACACGTCGGGGTCGGTCAGCGACGCCGAACTGGGCAGCGCTCTCCAGGAGGTCGCCGCCATCTCCCGTGCCGTGGGCGGCCGTCGGGATCTGGTCAGTGTGCTCTCGTGCGACGCGGCCGCCGGGACCGTGCACCCGCTGTGCCGTGCCGAGGGGATCCCGCTGGTGGGCGGTGGCGGGACGAACCTGCGCGCGGGCTTCGCGAAGGCGCTACGGGCTCAGCCCCGGCCGGACGTGATCGTGGTCCTGACCGACGGGCACACGCCCTGGCCGGACACCCGGCCGCCGTGCCGGACGGTGGTCGGCCTGTTCCCCCGGCAGCAGGCCGCGTCGTGGGACGAGGACGACCCCGACCATGTGCCCGACTCGCCGCCCGCGTGGGCGCGAGTGGTCGTCATCGGGTCATCCGCCGCCGGGTCCGGAGGCCACTGACCGAGGCGGCCGACGCACAACGTCTTGACGTGCTCCTGGCGTCATGGCTTTATGGGAGCGCTCCCATACATCCGATGTCCACGGTTTCTCGGCCCCCACTCCTGGAGACACAGTGAGAACAGCAAGAAGCGCGACAGGAACGAGAAGCGCGACAAGAAGCACGACGGCAAGCACTGCGGCAAGCCCGGCAGTAGGCGCCGCGAGAGGCGCCACAGGCCGCGCTGCGCCCAGGACCTCCGTCGTCGCCCTGCTGGCCGGACTCGCCGTGGTCCTCGGGCTGTTCCTGCCCGGCTCCCTCGGCGCGAGCGCCGCGCACGCGCAGCCGTCCGATGTCCGCGCCGCTCCCGGACTTCACATCAGCGACGGCCGGCTCCTCGAAGCCAACGGCAACGACTTCGTCATGCGCGGCGTCAATCACGCCCACACCTGGTACCCGGGCGAGACCCGGTCGCTGGCCGACATCAAGGCGCTGGGCGCCAACACCGTACGGGTCGTCCTCTCCGACGGACACCGCTGGACCGAGAACAGCCCCGCCGACGTGGCCGCCGTCGTCGCGGACTGCAAGGCCAACCGGCTGATCTGCGTACTCGAGGTGCACGACACCACCGGCTACGGCGAGGAGGCGGCGGCCGGCACGCTCGACCACGCGGCCGACTACTGGATCGGCCTGCGCGACGTGCTCACCGGCGAGGAGGACTACGTCGTTGTCAACATCGGCAACGAGCCCTGGGGCAACACCGATCCGGCGGGCTGGACCGACCCCACCAGCGCCGCCGTCAAGAAGCTCCGCGACGCCGGCTTCCAGCACACGATCATGGTGGACGCACCCAACTGGGGCCAGGACTGGCAAGGCGTCATGCGCGCCAACGCCCAGGCCGTGTACGACGCCGACCCCACCGGGAACCTGATCTTCTCGATCCACATGTACAGCGTCTTCGACACCGCTCAGGAGATCACCGACTACCTGACCGCGTTCGTCGACGCCGGACTCCCCATCCTCATCGGCGAGTTCGGAGGCCCCGCCGACCAGTGGGGCGACCCCGACGAGGACACCATGATGGCCGCCGCAGAGCAGCTCCGGCTCGGCTATCTCGCGTGGTCCTGGAGCGGCAACACCGACCCGATCCTCGACCTGGCGATCGACTTCGACCCGAGCCGCCTCAGCTCCTGGGGCGAGCGCATCTTCCACGGCGCGAACGGCATCGCCCAGACCTCCCGCGAGGCCACCGTCTACGGCGGCGACACCGGCGACACCCAGGCCCCGACCGCCCCCGGCGCCCCGACCGCCGCCGCCGTGACCGCCGACTCGGTCACCCTTGCATGGCCCGCCGCCACCGACGACGTCGGCGTCACCGGATACGACGTCGTCAGCGTCAGCGGCGCCTCGGAGACCAACGTCGCCGCGTCGTCCACGACCACCGCCACGGTGACCGGCCTCACCGCCGGCACCGCGTACACCTTCGCCGTCTACGCCCGCGACGCGGCCGGGAACCGCTCGGCCCGCTCGGCTACGGTCGGCGTCACCACCGACGAAGGGGGCGCCCCCGGCGCGGCCTGCGCCGTCGGGTACCGCGTCGTCAACGAGTGGCCGGGAGGCTTCCAGGGCGAGATCGCCCTACGCAACACCGGCGCCGAGGCCGTCAACGGCTGGACGCTGGGCTTCAGCTTCGCCGACGGCCAGCGCGTCACCAACATGTGGGGCGGAACCCCGGCCCAGGACGGCGGCGCGGTGAGCGTCACCCCCGCCTCGTACACCTCGACCATCGCCGCGGGCGGTTCGGTGACCCTCGGCTTCACCGCCACCAAGGGCGGCGCCAACACCGCGCCGACGGGCTTCACGCTCGACGGCAGGGCCTGCACCACCGCGTGACCTGACCTTTGGGCCGCCGTGAGCCGCCTCCCGGCAGCCGAGGCCGAGCGACCCCGTCCGATCCGGGCGGGGTCGCTCAGCCTCGGGGCCCGTGCGGCGCGCCGGTGGATTCCGCCGATGCCGCACGGCGATACGCGACTCGCCGGACCCGCGCCCTTATTGTGCCGGTATGAGTGCACACTTCGATGTCGTGGTTCTCGGAGCCGGCCCCGGCGGCTACACGGCGGCGGTCCGCTGCGCCCAACTCGGGATGTCGGTCGCGGTGGTGGAGGAACGGTACTGGGGCGGAGTGTGCCTCAACGTGGGGTGCATTCCCTCGAAGGCGCTGCTGCGCAACGCCGAGTTGGCCCATCTGTTCACCCATGAGGCGAAGACCTTCGGCATCCGCGTCGAGGGCCGGGTCGAATTCGACTACGGGGAGGCGTTCCTGCGCAGCCGCAAGGTGGCCGACGGGCGCGTCCGGGGCGTGCACTACCTGATGAAGAAGAACGGCATCACCGAGTTCGACGGAACGGGCGTCTTCACCGGCGCCAACGCCATGCGCGTCCGCGCCTCGGACGGCTCGGAGCAGAGCATCGATTTTGATCACTGCATCCTCGCCACCGGCGCCACGACGAGGCTGCTGCCGGGCACGAGCCTGAGCGAGCGGGTGGTGACGTACGAGGAGCAGATCCTCAGCGACCGGCTGCCCGAGAGCATCGTCATCGCCGGCGCGGGCGCCATCGGCGTCGAGTTCGCGTACGTGCTGCACATCTACGGCGTGCAGGTGACGCTCGTGGAGTTCATGGACCGCATCGTTCCGCTCGAGGACGAGGACGTCTCCGCGGAACTGGCCCGCCGGTACCGCAAACTGGGCGTCAACGTGCTGACCTCCACGCGGGTCGAGGCCATCAACGACTCGGGCACGAAGGTGAGCGTCCATGTGACGACCGGCGGGCAGCGCCAGGTCCTCGAAGCCGACAAGGTGCTGCAGGCCATCGGCTTCCAGCCGCGGGTGACCGGCTACGGCCTGGAGGCCACCGGTGTACGGCTGACCGACCGCGGCGCGGTCGACATCGACGCGCGCTGCCGCACCAGCGTTCCGCACATCTTCGCGATCGGCGACGTCACCGCACGGCTCATGCTGGCACACGCCGCCGAGGCCATGGGCATCGTCGCCGCCGAGACCATCGCGGACGCGGAGACGATGGAACTCGACTACACGATGATCCCCCGCGCCACCTACTGCCAGCCGCAGATCGCCAGCTTCGGCTGGACCGAGGCGCAGGCGCGCGAGCGCGGCTTCGACGTACAGGTGCAGAAGTTCCCCTTCACCGCCAACGGAAAGGCCCACGGACTCGGCGACCCCGCCGGCTTCGTGAAGATCCTCAGCGACGGCCGGCACGGGGAACTGCTGGGGGCCCATCTGATCGGCCCGGAGGTCACCGAGCTGCTGCCGGAACTCACCCTGGCGCAGCAGTGGGACCTGACGGTGCACGAGGTCGCCCGCAACGTGCACGCGCACCCCACGCTCGGCGAGGCGGTGAAGGAAGCGGTGCACGGGCTGGCCGGTCACATGATCAACATGTAGCCGAGCGCGGCCCCGGGTTGATAGGCAAGTGGTTACTTGCCTATCGTTGGGTTGTGGCTGATGATGTCTTCAAGGCGCTGGCCGATCCCACCCGCAGGCGCATCCTCGACGAGCTCAGCGAGCGGGACGGACAGTCCCTCTTCGAGCTCTGCGGCAGGCTGCTGAGCAAACACGGCCTGGGGCTGTCGCGTCAGGCGATCAGCCAGCACCTCGCCGTACTGGAATCCGCCGGCCTGGTCCGCACGCGGCGCCAGGGCCGCTACAAGTTCCACCATCTCGACACCGAACCGCTCGAGCGCATCGTCACCCGGTGGCTCAAGCCCGATACGCCGGAGAGCACCCCATGAGGATCCATCTGACCAGCATCCACGTCGACGACCAGGACAAGGCCCTGAGCTTCTACACGGACGTGCTGGGTTTCGTGAAGAAGACCGAGGTCCCGCTCGGTGAGCACCGCTGGCTGACCGTGACCTCGCCCGAGGACCCCGACGGCACGGAACTGGTCCTCGAACCGGACGACCACCCGGCCGTGAAGCCGTACAAGGCCGGACTGGCCGAGGACGGCATCCCGATGACCTCGTTCGCCGTGGACGACGTGCACGCCGAGTTCGACCGCCTGCGCGGGCTCGGCGTCCGGTTCACCCAGGAGCCGGTGGACATGGGCCCCGTCACCACCGCGGTCCTGGACGACACGTGCGGCAACCTCATCCAGATCGCCCACACGAACTGACAACTCCCCGATCCGCGACCGCCCGTCTCACGCACCACCGTCGCCCTGTCCGCGACGCCGGGACCCGGCCGGGTCGACGGAAGGTGGCGGCGGAGGAGGCGGCGGTTGTGCCGGCGGGGGCGGCACCCGCGGCCGGGCCGGAGCGACGGCGGGAGGCGGCGGGGGCGGCGCCGCGGGACGCCTGGGCCGCGGTGGCCGTTGCTGCGAACCGACCGGCGGCGGCGGAGCCGGCGGCGGGGGTGGGGGCGGCTCGATCGCGCCCAACAGCGGTTCGCCCGCGCGCAGCCGGGCAATCGCCAGCTCGTTGCGGCGGCGTGCGAGGGGGCTGTCGTCGCGTTCGAAGACGCAACAGAGGCCGCTGGGGAACTGGCTCTGCATGGAGAGCAGCCGGTAGCCGAGAGCGTGGGCGATCTGCTCGATACGCTCCCGCTTCGAGGCCGACACATGGCCGAGCAGCAGCTCGACACGGCTGCGGCCGTCGAAGCGTGCACGTATCTCGTCGTCGGTCATCCGACGTCCCTCCCGGCGACTTGGCGGCTCGGCGACCGCACCCGGCCGCTCCCCACGGTTCACGTGCCGGGCGAGGAGAAGTCTCCGTGGCCGTACTCCAGAAAGTACCGCATCTGCTCCGGCCGACTACCATCCCTTCCCATGCCCCGTCAGCAGACCCACGACGTCGTGACGCTGGTCCGCGAGGTGCTCGGTGAGGACCTGATCGGCGCGTACCTCCACGGTTCCGCCGTGCTCGGTGGTCTCCGGCCCGGAAGCGATATCGACGTGCTCGCGGTGTCGCGCCGCAGCGCGAGCCCCGAGCAGCGGCGGCAACTCGTCGACAGGCTGCTGGACGTGTCGGGCCGTCGTGCGCGACGCGGACCGGGCCGTCCTGTCGAGCTGATCATCGCCGTCCATGACGACGTCCGTCCCTGGCGCTACCCGCCGACCTGCGACTTCCTGTACGGCGAGTGGTTGCGTGACGAGTACGAGCGCGGCGAGGTGCCGGAGCCCGAGCCGTGCCCCGACCTCGCGCCGCTGCTGACGATGGTGCTGGCCGGCGACACCCCGCTGTTCGGCCCCCCACCGGCGAACCTGCTCGACCCGGTGCCGCGCACCGACCTGCGTCGTGCGATCACCGCCGGGATTCCCGGCCTGCTCGCCGATCTCAGGGACGACACCCGCAACGTCGTCCTGACACTCGCCCGGATCTGGGTCACGCTGGCGACGGGGGAGATCCGCTCGAAGGACACGGCCGCCGACTGGGCGCTGGGGCACCTGCCGATCGAACACCGGCCGGCGATGGCGCACGCGCGGGCGATCTACCTCGGGGACGCGGACGAGAGCTGGCACGAGGAGCTGTTCGCACAGGTGCAGCCGCTGGTCGACCACGTTCTGGCCGAGATCCGCCGGTGTCACGTTCCAGCGGCCGCCGGTCCCGACGACGAGGTTTCCGGCTGAGAGCCCTTCCTTGCCCGGGCCCGGCCGCGGGACCACGCACTCGCACCGACCAGCACGGCGGCCCCGGTTCCGTACAGGGGCAGCCACAGGGTCGTGGTCGCCGCCAGGCAGTCGGCAACGGCCGTACGGCTCCGGCCCGCTGCGCCGACGCCGGCGCGGCGCCGTCGCGCCCGGCACCACGCGCCGGCGCGGCCCTCGACCGGATGGCCTCGTACCGCCCCAGCTCGACGCACTCGCTGCGCGTGCCCGGCGTCCCGCGGCCCAAGGGCCAGCGCGCTATCCAGGGTGGCGTCCGACCGGGTTCGACCGAGGAATCCACCGGCGCCGCAACGAAGTGGAGCGGACGATCAAACCGGCTCAAGAACTTCCGTGCGGTCGCCACCCGGTACGACAAGAGGCCCTACGTCTTTCACGGGACGGTCACCGTCGCCGCCATCCGACTCCGGCTCCGCACATGGAGATCGCTCGCTCCTACTCCAGCATGAGTTCCGCGTCCTCCGGGACCCACGGGAACGGGACGTCGGGCCAGCGGGTGGCGGCCCACGGATCCCGGGTGGGCCTGGGATGCGGACCTCCCCGTTCCCCTCCGGAGCTTCTTCCTCAGAGCACAGGTCGCACTCGTGCACCCCCAGGCACACGCGGTTCCACGACCCATCGGAAAGGATCTGGGTCCAGGCGGCCGCTCACATGACCGGGCGGTTGGCGGACGTGTACTCGTCCGCGATGTTGAAGACGCTGGCACAGCGCGGGCATTCCGCGCGGCCGAAGAGATGGGCGACGCCGTGGGCGAGGACGGCTTCCCCGTCACGGACGGCAGTCTCGTGCATCCATCGACCGACGCCGGAGAGGCCATCGGGGGACGCCGGCCTCAGGTTACAGCGGTCCACGTCACCCCGGTGCCAGTCCCGGATCGCCGAATAACGCCCGTAGGCACCGATGGCGATCGTCACGTCCGCAGCGCAGTGCGGGCAGGTGACCTGGTAGAAGTCGTCCGAGAAATCTCCCATGGCCGCACTCCAGTGGTACTGCTCCTCGACAGCGAGCAGGTCGAGGAAGGTCGCCAGGTAATCGGCCGGCCGCGTCCGCAAGTGCCGATCCAGGAGTTGGCCGAACTCCGCGATCGCGTCGGCGCAGCCCGCCAGCAGATCGTCGCAGCCGTGGCCCCCTGCCGCGCATCGCACGATCGTCCCCGCCAGCCCACGCGCCTGCGCGCTCCGCGACGCGAGACGCACCAAAGACGGCAGCGCGGCGAAGCCGGCCGGGAACACCAGATCGCACTCGAGGACCAGCCGGTGCCCCAGCTCCACCCATGCCTCTGCGGCGTCCTCGCGCTCGACGTGTTCCAGCAGTTCGGGGACACGATCGACGTCCCCGCGACAGTCGTACATCTGTGCCCAGTTCACCACCTGTGCATTCAACCGTTCTGCTCTGCACGGCCCCGCCGCGACTGCCGGCCCCGGCTCCGCGACCCGGGCCGGCGGTCTAGTTGACCTGGGCGGCGATGGTGCGTGCACATGCCAGGGACTCGGTGCGCGTCGTGTCCACCTCCAAGTCGTAGAGCACCCCCTCGTGGACCACGTCCGCCTGTGACGCGGCCATGCCCTGGACGCGGTCTCCTCGTGCGATCTCACGGCCCGCGGCGACCGCGCTCTCGCACCGGACGCCGACCCACAGCACGGTCAGTCCGCCCAGTGCCTTCTGCCACCGCTGCTGGGACGCCGCTCCGCCGAGGAAGACGTCGTCGATGAGGATCCTGGCGCCTGCCCGGGCCATCGCCACGATGCCCTCCATCCAGGCCGCCTCCAGCGCCCGGAAGTCCGCTCCGACGTTCACCCCGCCGTCCGCCGCGAACACGATCCCCTCGTCCGACGTCTGCATCCGCGCGGGCATCGCGTCGACGAACGAGTCGCACCCGAACGCCAGCCACGGGTCCGGCAGTACGTCCTGCAGACATCGTACGATCCCGGACTTGCCCGAGCTGGAACCGCCGTTGAGAATGATCATCCGAGTCGTCACCGCGCCACACTAGAGCGCTTGCCCCACGGTACGAAAGAAGTTTCAAGGGGGCTTCTCCACGTAACCCGATGCCGGCGCCCGGAACTCGGCCGGCTGCACCGGGAACGGGCGGCCGATCGTCGAAGTCCACCTGGTCGCCGGCATCGGTCCTCCTCCAGAAGAATGCGGCCTTGGCTGGCGCCGCCTCTGACGCTCCGGGCGGTGCGCCGGCGCACCGGGCCCCTACACCCTGACGATCCCCCTCGTCGCGGGCGAGGAGCCGTTCTACGTCCGTCTGCGCGGCAGCGACGGCAACCGCAACGGGGCCGGCTACCTCGGCGCGGCGGTCGACCCGCACGGCGGCCAGGGCCCGGCCACCCACGCCAACGGCGGCCTCCTCCTCCGCGGCAAGGCGTCCATCGGGCCCGCCTCACCGCCTCACGGGGTGCACGCCTCGGCGATCGACAGGCTGTTCTCGTACAGGTGGTGCCGGGTGATCCGGCCGTCCCCGACGGTGAGGTGCAGCGCGAACGGGCCCTCGAAGGACTTGCCCGTCGCGCGCACCGTCCCCGACAGGTGCCCCATCAGTACGGCGTCCGCGCCGTCGACGAGGAACGTGTCGACTCGGGCGCGCGCGTCCTCTGGCACGGTGTGCTCCATCAGCTCCGTGAACTGGGCGGCGCACTCGGCGGGTGTGGACCGCGGGCGGATCCACGGGACGGCGGGGTTCTCGGCGAGCAGCCAGTCGACCTCGTCGGCGAAGAGCGCGACGAGCCGCCCGGTGTCCCCGGCCAGCCGGGCGGCGACGAACTCCTGCACCACGGCCCGGGTGGCCTCGGCGGTGGTGGCTGAACTCGCGGCGTCAACAGTGGACTTGACGGACATGGCGCTCTCCTCATGACTGGCTGCGGCCGGTCCCCGGCACGGGTCCGGCGTCGACGTGATCGATCCTGCCGGGGGAGGGGGGAGCGGTCGATTACGCCGGAGGTAATGAAGCGGCCGCCGACGAGGCGGCGCCTCAGCGTGCGTCGAAGCCGGTGTGCGTCAGGCTGGCCGCCACTCCCGCCACCTTCACGTCCACCACGACCGGTCCTCTGGTCCACCTCGTCGTCGTCCCGTCGGGCGCGCCCAGCGTCTCCAGGACGGCGCCGACCAGTCGGTCGCGGTCCTCGGTCTCGGGGTAGAAGGCCACCAGGCTCAGCTCACCGTGGTCGTTGAAGGCGTACTGCGTGGCCATCACGATCCCGCAGAACGTCTCCGGGCCCCGGCCCGTGACCCACCAATCGCCGTTCTGCTGCCTGGCGCCGGGGAAGCGGGCTGTGAACTCGTCCACGCCCGCTCCCCAGCGCAGCCCGTTCCAGCCGTGCTCGACGGCCCGCGGGTCGCTGACCGGCGGTGGTGTGGCGGTGCGGTCCGCCCTTCCGCGCCGCAGGGTGGGGACCAGCCGCGACAGCCCGCCGCGGCGGCCTCGGGGCGGACCGGCCGGCACCGCTCGCGTCTCGACACCGTCGGCGCCGAACGCGTCGACCATGCCGGTGACCGCGGGCGGGAGCCAGCCGTCCGTCCCGTCGGCGACCGCTCCGGCGAGCGACCTGAGGATCTCGGCGGGTGCGGGCCGAGCGCTCGGCTCCTTGGCCAGACAGGCGGCCACCAGTCCGCGCAGCTCGTTGTCGACGAGCGACAGATCCGGCTCCTCCTGCACGATCCGGTAGAGCACGGCGGCCGGATGCCCGTCACCGAACGGAGCCGCGCCCGTCGAGGCGAAGGCCAGCACCGAGCCCAGGGCGAACACGTCGCCGGCGGGCCCGATGTCACGGTCGCCGCGCGCCTGTTCCGGCGACATGTACCCCGGAGTGCCGGTGACCGACCCCGTCACCGTGTACGAGGTGGCATCGAGGGCCCGGGCGATGCCGAAGTCGATGACGCGCGGTCCGTCGGCGGCCATGATGACGTTGCCCGGCTTCAGGTCGCGATGCACCAGGGCGCACTTGTGGATGGCGTCCAGCCCCTCGGCGAGGCCGGCCGCCAGCACCCGCAGCGCCCTGGCCGGTAGTCCGCCGTGCTCGCCGACCACCGCCTGCAACGACGGTCCGGGCACGAAGGCGGAGACGAGCCAGGGGCGCTCCGCCTCCGGGTCGGCGTCGACCACCTGCGCCGTGAAGAACCCGCCCACCCGCTGGGCCGCCTCCACCTCCCGGGCGAAACTCCGCCGGAAACCCGCGTCGGCCCCGTACTCGGGGCGGACGACCTTGACGGCCACGGGGCGGCCTCCCGCCGAGCGGCCGAGGAACACCTGCCCCATGCCGCCGGCCCCCAGCCGGGCCACCAGCCGGTAGTCACCTATGCGGTCCGGATCGCCCGGCTGCAGTGCCTCCACGGGAACTCCCCCTCGCCCCTCGTCGGCCAACACCTGGTGATCCTTCCAGACGGGAAACCGCCCGCGCAGGGAAACCACCGCAGCCCGCGACCGCCTCGCCCCCACCGAATCCACCGTGGGCCGTACGGCCCCGGCCGCGCCGCCCGGCCGGGGCCGCGTTTCCCGCCCGATACAGGTGTAACGTCCCAGCATGCCAGCACCGTGCCGGAGGCGTCCGTGACGGCCAGCGCGGGTACATCGAGCAGCGCCATGGCCTCCTTCGTCCGCACCGATCCGGCGCGGGCCAGAGAGCTGCTGGTGGAGTTCGCGGAGTTCACCCGGTACTCGTTCCGGCAGCACGGCGACTTCACATCGCTCGCCGAGGAACTGCGCTGCATCGACCGCTGTCTGCTGCTGGAGCGTGCTCGGTTCGGCGGCCGGCTCAACGTCTCGCTGCGCGTCGCACCCGAGGTGCTGTCCGTGGTGGTGCCCTTCCTGCGTCTGCAGCCCCTCGTCGAGAACGCGGTACGCCACGGCCTGGAGCGCCGCGAGGGCCCCGGCCATCTGGTGATCACGGCGGAGGACGGCGGCACGCGGATTCACCGACCGTCAGGGCGTCTTGAAGCAGCTCAACGGGAGGCGACCCGTCCCGCCACCGGGCGTCCCCGTGTCGCGCCGCTGTACGGACCGCCGAGGATCGGCACCACCGCCGTCGCCCTGCACCTGGGCGCCGCCTGCCATACGCGCTTCCCGGACGGGCAGTTCTAATCGACCTCCGCGACGCGTGGGCGGAGAGCGGCCCCGAGCCGTCCGCGGTTCTGCTGCGTCTCCTGCGGCAGATGGGCGTCGAGCGGGAGCAGCTGCCGCCCACCGAGTCCGGCCGGCTTCGCCAACGTGCCCTTCCGCAGCCTGTGCTGCTACGACACGGAGGCGCCGGCTCCCGGAACCATCGCCCTCGTGCGCCAGACCCACCCCAGGCTCCGCGAGGGCTCCCAGATGGCGGACAACCCCGGCCACCGCGAGCCCGAGGAGTTCGTTGCCGACCTCGACCGGCGTCCCCTGGCGGCCTCTGGGAAGTCGGCGGCGACCATGCAGATCCACACCACCGAACTGCACGCGGTCCGCGCCTTCGCGGCCGACCGGGCCAGGCGCTGCGGGGTCACGGCCGAGGCACTGCACAACCTGCTCGTCGCCGTCACAGAGGTGGCCACCCACGCCATCCGCCACGGTGACGCTGCGCACCTGGCCCGACAGCGGCCTGATCTGCGAGATCACCGACTCCGGCCACTGGCAGCCCGAGGAGTTCATCAGCTGGAGCCCGCCGGAGTCCGCCGCGGACTCCGGGTTCGGCCTGTGGGGTGCGGGGTTGCTCTGCGACACGGTGCAGGTGCGGACCGGGGCGAAGGGCACGACGGTGCGCCTGCGGACGTGCACCCGACGAATGCGGACGCGTGCCTGGCCACGGCCGGGCACCCCGCTGGAGGCCGTCCGGCGTTTACCATGTGAAGAGTTCTTCAATTCGGCACACAAGGGAGCGGGTCCGTCCGGTGCGGGCCCGGCCGGCGAGCACGAGGTGGGTGAGGGGTGAGCGCGGTTCCGGTTCCGCTGTATCAGGCGAAGGCCGAGTTCTTCCGGATGCTGGGGCACCCGGTGCGCATCCGGGTTCTCGAACTGCTGCAGGACGGACCGATGCCGGTCCGGGACCTGCTGACGGCGATCGAGATCGAACCCTCGAACCTGTCGCAGCAACTGGCGGTGCTGCGCCGCTCGGGCATCGTCCGGGCGACCCGGGAGAGTTCGACCGTGGTCTACGAGCTGGCCGGCGGCGACGTCGCCGAACTGCTCGCCGCCGCCCGCCGCATCCTGTCCGAGCTGCTGACCGGCCAGCAGGAACTGCTCGCCGAGCTGCGTGTGGCGGACAGGCAACCCTCCCGATGAGGGCCTACCGGCCCGAGCCGGCCGTGACGACCGAGAGGAATGACGTGGCGCGCGGAGCGAAGCCCGAAGAGCAGGACCTGGAGAAGTGGAAGGAGCGCGGTGTGATGCTGCGCGTCTTCGTGTACGTCTTCGGCACCCACTTGTTCGCCGGTTTCGTCTGGATCCTGTTCTATGTGGGCGAGCACGCCCAGAAGTGACGTGTCCGCCGGAGCGCGGATGTCGTGCTCACAGGCGGCTGCGTACGACGGTGTTCTTCCGGTCGGGCCAGTCGTCGCTGCACCACTCGCGGACCCGGCCGCTCACGTGCTGGTGGGCCGCGAGGGCGGTGGTCAGGTCGGCGTGCACCGGGAGGGGGAGACGGCCGGTGCCGGGGACGAGGGAGCCTTCGGCCGGGATCGCGGCGAGCTCCATGCTCCGGCCTTCGGCGATGAGCTCCCGGGCGGCGCGCGCGACGGCGAGCCGCCCGTCGGCGGACCAGCCGCGCAGTTCCGTGAGATCGAGGATGACCGGCCCGGTCCCTCGCGCCAGGACCCAGCCGACGGCGCCGGTGAACCGGTGCACGGCGTCGGACCCGAGGAACCCGGCGAGGGAGAGGACGCCCAGGGCCTGGTGCGTGGTGTAGCGCCACTCGATGGTCATCGTCGCTCTTTCGCTTGTCACAGGGCTCGGCCCTGGCCTGATACAGCGGAAACCGGCACGAATGGCATACCTCTCATGCCCCGTGGGAACGGGCCATCGGCTGGTGCTGTATCCCCGGCTACCTGCGAAGACAGCGGGCACAGCATGTATCGAATTGAAGAATTTTGCAATTCGTAGATCCATGGGCGATGCATTCCCGCCCGGCCGAACCGGACCGGTCGGGTGGCGCCGGTGGCGTCCGTCCGCATGCGTCATCGGAGAACCGCGCTGCTCCGGCCGGCCGCGATCACACCACGGAGCGGAAACGCGACGAGCAGGGCGATCGCGACGAGCAGTCCGCTCGCCCACAGCGGTCCGCGGTCCCCGAGCGCGGTGCCGAGCGTGATCGCGGCGACGAGTGGTCCGACGGCGGCGCCGACGTTGAGTGCCGCGGTCGCGTACGAGCCGGCCATGGTGGGCGCTCCTGCCGCCTCGTACAGGACCCGTGTGATCAGCGTGCTGCCCAGCGCGAACGACAGCGCGCCCTGCACGAACACGAGGACGAGCAGGGCGGCCGGCCTGTCGGCCAGCACGGCCGGCGCCGGCCAGCCGATGAGCAGCAGCGGACCGCCGACAGCGACGACCGGGCCGGGGCGCCGGTCGGACAACCGCCCGGCGCCGGTGACACCGACAAAGGAACCGGC
The DNA here is from genome assembly GCF_053591995.1 of Streptomyces sp. NPDC002835. Classification (NCBI taxonomy): domain Bacteria; kingdom Bacillati; phylum Actinomycetota; class Actinomycetes; order Kitasatosporales; family Streptomycetaceae; genus Streptomyces; species Streptomyces sp. NPDC002835. Next base: position 233,065 of record NZ_JBSFUW010000005.1, read on the forward strand.
GCCGAAGAGCACCAGAACGACAGAGATCCACAGCTCACCCAGCCCGGCGGTGCCGGTGACTACGGGAGCGAGAAAGGTGAAGCTTCCGAAGGTCGCCGCGTTCACCAGTGCACCGAGGACCATCACCAGAATCAACCGCGGCCTCCTGAGCTGCGCGAGCTCCGATCGCAACGACGGCCCGTCCCTCTCGGCCTTCTGCGCGGGGCGCGCCGGGATTCCTTTCAGGATGCCGATGGCCGCGGGCAGACAGAGGGCGGCGACGGCCCGCAACGTCCGGACTTGCACCGGGAGTTCGTGGAGGGCGCCTGATCGTTGGCCGGCGCACCACCACCTGGGAGCATGGCCCGATGGAACGAATGCGGCAGAACGTCAGCTCCGGGTCCCCGCTGGAGCCGCGGATCGGGTTCTCGCGGGCGGTGCGACGAGGCGACTGCGTAGCCGTCGCCGGCACAGCGCCCATCGGGGACGACGGCTCCACCGTGGGGCCGGGTGATGTGTACGCGCAGACGGTGCGGTGCCTGGACATCGCCGAGCGCGCGCCGGCGGCGGCCGGGGCATCGCTGGAAGACGTCGTTCGAACCCGCGTCATGCTCACCGACGTGACCCGGTGGAAGGAAGCGGCCCGAGCCCACGGCGAACGGTTCACGGCCGTCCGGCCCGCGACCACGTTCGTCGAGGTGCCCCGCTTCATCGACCCGGCCTGGCTGGGCGAGGTGGAAATCGACGCCGTTCTCGCCTGAGGCGAGCGGTCCCGCACGCCGCCGGGACGGGCGGCGGACCCCGGCTTTCCCGTCCGGGTCGTGCGAACGGGGGCAGAGGCGGTCAGCGTGCGGCCGGCCGCAGGCGTACGGGCAGGGCCCGGTGCCCGTTGCTGATCAGGGACGGCAGCGGCTTCAGCTCATCGGCGGGCACGACGAGTTCGATCTCGGGGAACCGCTCGAAGAGCTGCTGGAGGGCGGTGGCGACTTCGAGGCGGGCGAGCGGCGCGCCGAGGCAGAAGTGCACGCCGTACCCGAAGGCCAGGTGTTCCTTCGTCGGCCGGGTGACGTCGAAGCGGTCGGCTGATTCCCCGTGCCAGTCGGGATGGCGGTTGGCGGCGGCGTACGAGGCGAGGATCGCCTCGCCCCGGGCGATCATCCGGCCGTCGGGCAGGGGGATGTCCGTGAGGGCGTAGCGCAGCGGCAGGTGCTTGACCGCGGGTTCGTGCCGCAGAGTCTCCTCGACGACGCCGTTCCAGTCGGCGCGGCCGGACCGCAGATGGACGAGCTGCGCGGGGTCGGTCAGCAGGGCGGTGACGGCCTGGTCGATCACGTTGACGGTGGTCTCGTACCCGGCGGAGATCATCAGCAGGAGAGTGTCGCGCAGCTCGTCGTCGGTGAGGGTGCTGCCGTCGCCCTCCTCGTCGCGGGCGGTGATGAGGAGGGAGGTCATGTCGTCGCCGGGCTCGGCGCGTTTGGCCGCGATCAGCCGGTCCAGCGACTCGTACAGGGCGGCCGTGTTCGCGGTGGCCTGCTCGGTGGTGAGGGTGGTCCCGAAGACGCCGTCGACCATGGCGCGGAAGCCGTCGCGCTGTTCGTCGGGGACGCCCATGAGCCGGCCGATCACCGCGATCGGCAACGGGGAGGCGAGGTGCGTGCGCAGATCGACCGCCTCGCCGGCCGGCTGAGCGTCGAGGTCGTCGAGGAGCGCGGTGACGACCTTCTCGACCGTGGCCCGCATGGCCTGGATACGGCGGGAGCTGAACGCCGGTGCGACCATACGGCGCAGGCGTCGGTGGTCGCCGCCGTAGGCGGTGAACATGTTGTTCACCGCGACCCACAGGGCCAGCGGCCAGGTGGGCACCGTCTCGGCGAACGCCGGCCAGTGGGCGCGGGCGTCCTTGGAGACCTGCTGGCTGGTGAGGAGTTCCTTGAGGAGAGCGGGGTCGGTGACGGACCACGCGGTCACGCCGAGGATGTCCACACGGGTGGCCGGACCGCGGGCGCGCAGGGCCTGGTCCTCGGCGTGGTGGTCGGAGCCGGTGGGGTCCAGGACGAGTATCGGCTGCTGGGACACGGTGCTCTCCTTCAGCGGGCTGTCGGCGGGCGAGGGGGCTTCAGGACGCGGTGGCGGTGGACCGCGGACGCGGCTCAGCGGCGGGGACGGCGAGGTCTGTTCGGGGTCGGGTGTGGGTGTCGGTGTCATGGTCGAGCAGGTAGGTCCAGGGGGACGCTATCGAGAGCGTCACACACCGTGGTCTGTCTACCCGGAGGCTGGCGGAAAATCCTCGCCGGCGAGGCCGCCGACCGGTGGCGGCGACGAGGCTCCGCGCCTGTGGACGTCCAGCCGGCCGGGGAACGGAGGCGCGGGGCCGCCGAGCGGAGAAAACCGGTGGCCTCGGCCTGAAGGCGCCCATACCCTCCGCCCATGAGCGAAGACACCGGGACCGCGGGCGACGACAACGACGAAGCTGCCAGGGAAGTCTGCTGGCGCGCCAGGTCTGTCGGTCTGGCGGCGGTCGACACGGACGACGCCGAGCTTCTGCACGGCTGGCGGTCCGACCCCGTGGCCGCGTACGAGATCGGTATCTGGCCGCGCTCACTGACCGCGATGCGTGAACGCATCGAGCGCGACAGCGACGACGACGATCGCGACGACTTCCTCGTCCTGCTCCCTGACGGCACCCCTGTCGGCCATGTCGCACTGAGCGGCCAGAACATCGTCAACGGCACTGCACAGGTCGAGCTGATGCTGGCCGCTCCGCATCGCGGGCACGGTCACGGCACCGACGCCCTCGACGCCCTGGTGGACCTGGCGTTCGGCGAACTCCCGCTGTACCGCCTCACGGCGGAGACCCACACGGACAACGTACCCGCCCTGGCCGTTCTCGCCAGGTCCGGATTCGTGCAGGAGGGCATCAGCCGCGCCGCCTGCCTCCATCGTGGCCGCCGCCACGATCTCGCCGTGTTCTCGCTGCTCCGCCCCGAATGGGAAGAGCTGAAGCGTCCCCGCGCCTGGGACGCCTGACCCGCGGTCGCGCCTACCGCCCCCCGTCGTCGGCGAGCCGCGCGTGTGCCAGCGCGCCGGACGTCAGGCGGCCGACGATCGCCGGGGCCTCCTGGACGAGCGCGTCGTCGGTGAGCGCCTCCACCATGAACAGCGCGAAGTCCACGCGGCGCGTCAGGTTGCCCGCCAGGATCGGGTCCCCCACGTGCCGGCTCCACACGGGCAGGCCCTGGCTCTCGCCCTCCTCCAGGGAGCTGCCGCGCACCACGGTCCACCGGGTGTCGCTGGCGAACACCCGGCGGCACGCCTCCACCTGGTCGTCGATCTCGACGGCGCGGACGAGCTTGGCCAGCACGGTCGCGATCCGGACGCCCGCCCGGAACATCCACGAGTACGAGTCCTTGCCGTCGCGCGTGATGTGCCAGCCGCAGGAGAAGACCAGGCGCGCGTCGGGCCGCGCGTGGTCGAGCACCGCCTGCGCCGTGCCTGACGCGTACTGCCGGACGCCCCACGGCACCAGCACCGTCAGCACTCCGTCGCACCCGGCAACCGCCCGCCGGATCACCTCGGGGTCGTCCGTGGGCCCGGGGACGACGGTCATCCGGCCCTCGAACGCGGCCAGTTTCTGCACGCTGCGCTCCCGGCACACGCCGACCACCTCGTAGCCGCGGTCCAGTGCGTGCCGGACCATGTACTGCCCGAGCTTCCCCGAAGCTCCGATGATGCAGACCTTCTTCACGCGATCCGTGCCCATGGCGCAGCCCTTCGCCGGAATGTCGACCTTATGTTGTAAGGCAAGGTAGCCTTATGCCGTAAGGCGGTCAAGAGAGGGGAAGGACGAGGCGGATGCCCGAGGCAGGCAAGGGTCGGAGGAAGGCGCCGGCGCGCACCCCGCTCAGTCGCGAGCGGGTGATCCGCGCGGCGATGGCGGTGGCGGACGAGAAGGGCACGGCCGCGCTCACCATGCGGGCCATCGCCGGCCCGCTGGGCGTCGAGGCGATGTCGCTGTACCACCACGTCGCAGGCAGGGAGGACGTCCTCGACGGCATGGTGGACGCGGTGTTCGGCGAGATCGATCTGCCGTCGCGCGACACGGACTGGAAGAGCGCCATGCGCCACCGCGCGACCTCCGCCCGCGCCGTGCTCCGGAGCCATCCATGGGCGGTCGCCCTGATGGACTCCCGTACGCGACCCGGGCCCATGACGCTGCGTCACCACGATGCCGTCATCGGCGCGTTGCGCGCCGGAGGGTTCTCCGTCCCGATGGCCGCGCACGCCTTCTCGCTGATCGACAGCTATCTGTACGGCTTCGTGATCCAGGAGGTGAGCCTGCCGTTCAGCGGCTCGGCCGAGCTGGAAGAGGTGGCGGGCGCGCTCCTGAGCGAGATGCCCGCCGACGCCTACCCCCACCTCACCGAACTCGTCACCGAGCACGCCCTCAAGCCCGGCTACGACTACGCCGACGAGTTCACCTTCGGTCTCACTCTCATCCTCGACGCCCTGCACCCGGACGAGGGCGCGAGCGCGTAGCCGGGCCGGCAGCGGGGGCGCCGTCGCTCAGCGCTCGCCGCCGCCGGAGGGGGCGAGCCCGAACAGCGACGCGACGGCGTCCGTAAGTCCGGTGGCACACACGGCGGCCGTTTCCGCGGGCACGGCCGAGCGTCTCAGCGTCCCGGCGAGCAGATCCTCCAAGAGGGCCAGACGCTCGGTCAGCATCCGTGGTCCCGGACTGCCGTCGCGGCCCAGACGGGTGAGAGCGGTCAGAACCTCATGGGCGCCGTACTGCAGATCGGCCACGAGCTCCCAGTAGTTCGCCGACGGCGTCGCCTCGTGCAGGAGTTCCGGCAGGCTGCGGCCGAGACTCGCGTGCCATGACGCGAGCGAGCCTGCCATCTCGGCGCACAGCCCGTCGATGCACAGGCGCAGGACCGCCGCGCCGGTCGAGGCGTCGGCCACGGGAGCCTGCATGACGGGCTCCGGCGCGCGGACGTCCACGCCGAGGTAGTTGCGCAGGACGACGGGCATGGCGTCGGCCTGGAGCGACTCGGCGGGGCGGCCCCGGGGCGTCAGGGCGGCGCAGGCGGGCTGGAGGCAGTGGGCGGCCTGTTCGGCCGCCGTCTGGCAGGCGTGTTCGGTGGACACGGTGGGCATCGTTCCCTTTCGCCGGGTTGTCCGGCAGGAGTGTGCGGATGCACGGAAACACGCCGGAAACGGGCTTCGGGTTCACCGCACGGGACGGATCAGGTGCACGCGTCGCCCGCGGGCGGTCGGACGGTCGGGAGTATGCGGTTTCCGGAGCGCTCTCCCGGCGCAGGAACAGTGCCCGCGCCTCTTGCGGGCAGGCGAACGGCTTGGCGAGGAAGGGCCGTTGGCCCGGAGCCGTCGCCGGCTTCTGCCCCCCGCCACAGGCCGTGGGGCCGAGACTCGCCACAACGGCCACGCCACCGCCGGCCCCAATCGGGACACGCCGGAATCAGGACCGCGCCGCGCGCCCACCTCCGGCGCGATGGAAGTCTCCTCGGGGATCCGGCTGTCGGGGGAGCCGGGGGCGGCTGGTGCTGCGGTCCGGTCCGAGCGGCCGGCGGGTCAGTCGTCGGGGTCCATGCCGCTGGCCCGGGCGATGCCGTCCAGCTCGCTGCTGATCGCCTGCTGGTCACTGCTCCACTGGTGGACCTGCCGGCGCAGCTCCGCGAGTGCCGCCGGATCGTTGGCGACCTCCGGGGTGACGACCGCGTAACCGGGACTGCCGTCGGGGCCGGGCATGTCGATGACATGGTGGTCCATCCGCCCGGTGGTCACGATCGCCATCACGGCCAGGAACTCGCGCTGGACATCGCCCGCGAAGTTCTCCCGGTCGCCGGCCTCCAGCACGCCTTCGTCTCCCTCGGCGATCAGACGGCTCATCTCCTGCACGGCCTGGTGCAGCGTCTCGAAGTCCTCCGGGTCCATCCGGGCCTTGACCGACTCCAGGTAGAGCTCGGCCTTGGCCATTCGCTCCTGCGGCGTCTCGTCTGCGTCGTCGTTCATCCCCCACCGGTTCCCCGGACCCGGCCCGTCCAACCGGCCGCCGCACCGAGTCCTCGGGCAAGCCGCCTGAATGCGTTGCGATCAGCGAATTCCAGTGGCCGTGAGCGTGGGCGGTCCGTGCCTCGGGCGCTGTGTGGCCCGCCCGGGAATCTGCGTGGCATGCCGGTCCTGGGCAGCCGTGACCTCATCACCGTGTTCGAAGGCCCACGCGCCGAACGCACCGAACGGGCCGAGCAGCGTACGCCCGAGATCAGTGAGTCCGTACTCGACACGAGGCGGCGCCTGGTGCACATGCCGTCAAGGCGTTCAACCTCTGCCATGAGGACGTGTGGCGCATGAGGCGCCGGTCTTCGACGGGCGGCCGCTCACCGTGCCGGTCTGCGGGGACACCAGCGGGTACTTGCGCTCGTACGGGAGCCGGTGCGAGACGCGGGTTCGTGCCGGCAGCGGGGGGCGCCGTCTGTGACAACTCGCGTGGCCGTCTACGCTGCGGCGGCTGGTTACATGCCTCCCACCGGTCGGGGGCCGTCGGAGGCGGACAATTGAGCCCGGGCGGCGCGCAGTGCGAAACGTCGGCGCGCGAGTACAGGCACGGGCCCCTGACGGGCTCCCGCGCCCCTGGCGGCCTCGTCCCGGCGGACCCTGCCCTTCGTCCCCTCGCGCCTTCTCGTCCCCTCGCGCCGACACGTCCATCCACGCCCGGTGCTGAAGCGATGGCGATTTACGCCTTCTGACCTGTGGTCCTCCGGTGGTGGCGTGCGCCCCGTGCGTGTCGGGCTCCCCGACACCACAGTTATGGCATTCGCATATGACTCTCCGAATAACCGCTGGCGATTGCCCTGAGCGTTCCGGGCTCTCATGGCCGGATTATGTTGACAGCCTGCTCGGTTCCGCGCGTTAATTGACCACATGGGGTGTCAATTCTCCTCGCGCCGATGCGTAAATCGGCCAATTTGTGGCCAGAGTGATCGTAGAAACCTGTTGGGACATACCGTAGTTGAGGGCGTGATCGCCTGCTTGTCGACGCGAGAAGCGCTTCGGCGGGAAGTGTCGAATCCGGATTCCCTATGGAGGGATTTATGGCCCTTCTCGACTCCTTCGTCATTCCAGATTTCCATCTCCCCTTCGAATCCTCCAAACATCCGCAGTCAGGTCAGGCCAACGACGAGGCGACCTCGTGGGCATTTCGCCGTGGACTGATCACCGACTCGGCGGAGCAGTTCGCCGGCATCGGCTTCGGGCACCTGTCCGGGCGGGTGTGTCACGAGGCGCCCTACCGGCACGTCGTGCTGCTTGCCGAGTGGATGGCCTGGTCGTTCGTACTCGATGACCAGCACGACCACCTCATCAGGGCGGATCGACTGGAGGCGTGGCCTCCCCTCACCGAAGCGATCACCGGGTACCTCGCCACGGGGAAGATCGACAGCGCCCCGCAGCTGCGCCGGAATCCGCTGGTGGTCGGATTCATCGACCTGTGCGACCGCATCCTGGCCGAGATGCCGCCGAGCATACGGGAGCGTTACCTGGGGCACATCCACCTCATGCTGCGCTCCCTCGACCAGGAAGCGGTGAACCGGAATGCCGTACAGCAGCCGACGATCGACGACTACGTCCGCATGCGACGGCACAGCTCCCAACTGCTTCCGATGACGGACATGGTGGAGGCCGGCCTGGGCGTCGAAGTGCCCCCGGAGGTGTACGGCAGCTCAGCCTTCCAGGACCTCGTGAGCAGTGCCCTGGACGTCATCTCATGGGGCAATGACGTCTTCTCTCTGCGCAAAGAGTTCTCCTGTGGGGACAACAACAACCTCGTCTCCCTCCTTGCCTGGTGGAACGAGTGGTCACTGCCGGAGGCGGTGCTCGCCGTCCAGGAGCGCATCCGATCCCGCGTCGAGGACTTCCTGACCGCCGTAAGGGGGCTGCCCCACGTGCTGGACACGTTGGGGGTGACAGACCCGTCAGCGCGCGCCGGAGTCGCGCGCTGCGTGAAGAGCTATCAGGACTGGATGATCGGCGCGGACCTATGGCAGCGGTACGAGTGCACCCGCTACAGCGATGAACGGTGGGTCGCGGGCCTGCAGTCCACGTACACCCGCCCGGATCTGGTCCCAGTGACATGAGCGGTACGACGGAGGGGTGGCCCGCGCATGTCATCCCGTCACGAGACGCGGCGGTGGCTCCGGGGAGTCTTCCCCTCCTCGGCCACGCGCTGCAGTTGTGGCGCAGGCCGATAGCGTTCCTGGAATCGCTGAGGACGCACGGCGACATCGTAAGGGTCGACGTGGCCACCTGGCCCGTTCACGTGCTCACCAGCCCGGACCTCATACATTCCGTACTGGTCGGTGACTCGAAGAACTTCGGGCGCGGCAGGGTCTTCCACCGGCTGCGCCCGTTGTTCGGTAACGGTCTTCCGTTGACTGACGGTGAGTTCCACCGCAAGCAGCGCCGTCTGCTGCAACCGGCGTTCCAGCGGAATCACATCACTGCCTATGCGGAGATGATGTGTCGACAGGCGGACGAGATGTCCACGTCGTGGAACGCCGGTCAAGAGATCCAGGTGGCAACGGAAATGCGTCGGTTCGCGCTGTCCTCGGTTGCGGCAATGATCTTCTCTGGTGACCTCGGGGGGGCGGCGGTCGAGGAAGTGCACCGCTCGTTCCCGATTCTCGTGGAGGGTATCCTCAGGCGAGCGATCGTGCCAAAGGCGCTGGACCGGTTGCCGATCACGATGAACCGGCGGTTCGACGCGGCCGCCGCACGGATGCGCCGGATCGTCGACGATGTGATCGTGCGGTACGGCACCGAAGCGTCGGGCCGTGACGACTTTCTGTCTCTGTTGTTGTCCACCGTGGACGCAGAGACGGGCGAGACGATGAGCGACGAGCAAGTGAGGGACGAAGTGATCTCCATCTTCTTCGCCGCGACGGAAACCTCGGCCACCGTACTGTCCTGGATCTTCCATGAACTGGCTTGTCATCCCGAGGTGGAGAAGCGCCTGCATGCCGAAGTCGACGAAGTGATCGGCACGCGGCCCGTGCGTCCCTCTGACGTCGCCGGTCTCACCTATGCGAACAGTGTTTTCCACGAGGCACTTCGCCTGCATTCGCCACTTCTGTTCACCAGGCGCGCTCTGGTTCCGGTGAAGCTCGGCGGCGTCCTGATCCCGGCCGGAGCCGAATTGGGCTACAGTCCCTACGCGCTCCATCGGGACCCCGCCTTGTTCCACGAGCCCAGGAAATTCGATCCGGATCGCTGGAACACCGACTCGGCGGATCGGCCACGCCCTCACAGGTTCATTCCGTTCGGAGCCGGTCAGCACAAATGCATCGGGGACTCCTTCGCGGCGTCAGAGATCGTGATCGCCGTGGCGACCGTGGCGTCCCGGTGGCGGTTGATCCATGCTCCGGGCGCCACCGTGCGGGAAGTTCCTGGAGGTATCCCGCAGCCGGATGCGCTGGCCATGATTCCCCTCGCACGACACTGAGGAAAATGATCCTGGGCACCTTCGAGACGATCTTCGGCCGGTCTCGCCACTCCGGTCCTGCGTTGCGTCAGCACAGGGTACAGGTCACCCCACGAATGAGTGGCTGATTTCCTGAAAATGCTCGCAAGGAGCATCATCCCACCCCTCTCACCGTACACTCGGCCGCATGCGCCGGAGGGGGTGAGAGGTGACGCAGGTTGTGGAGCAGCAAGGGTGGGCTCATCAGCCCCTCTTCGAGCGGGAATCCGAAATCAACGCAATCCAGCATGCGTTGGACGAACTGTACGGAACCTCGGTCAACGGCTCGGGTGCACGGCGGGGCGGCGTGCTCGCCTTCGCAGCACCAGCCGGACTGGGGAAGACCACCCTGCTCGCCGAAGCCCGCAGACACGCCACCGAACGCGGCTGCACGGTGCTGTCCGCGCGCGGCGGCGAGCAGGAGAAGCGGGTGCCGTTCCATGTGGTGCGCCAGCTCATCCAGCCCGCGATCGCCGTCATGAGTGAGGGCGAGCACCGCGAGATCCTGGGGCACTGGTACGGCATCGTCGCACCGGCGATCGGTCTGACCGCTCCGCATGACGGCGCCGCACCCGACCCCCAGGGCGTGCGCGACGGTCTCGACTGGGTCGTCACCCGACTGTCGGTGCGCTCCACGCCCGTCGTCCTGATCCTTGACGACGCGCACTGGGCAGACGCGGAATCCCTTGCGTGGCTCACCGCCTTCGCCACACGCGCCCAAGAGCTGGGAATACTGATCGTCGTGGCCTGCAGGCCGGATGAGCTCCCTGCAGACGCCACGGTGTTGCACACCTTGGCCTCGCGCCACGGAGCACGCCCGCATCGGCTGGAGCCCCTCACATCGAGTGCGGTGGCGCGCATAGTGCGCAGCGCCCTCGGCGACGGCGCAGACGACCTGTTCTGCCGTGAGTGCTGGGCGGTCACCGGCGGAAATCCGTTCGAGGTCGTCGAGCTCACCGCGAAGGCCCGCGACCGTGGCCTGAAGCCACAGCGGGACAACATTCCCCACCTCCGTGATCTCGCCTCGGCAGTCAAGGGCAGCGGGCTCATCGAGCGGCTCGAACAGTTAGGTCCCTCCACCGTCCGGCTCGCATGGGCAGCCGCGGTGCTGGGCACCGGTATTTCCACAAGGATCGCAGCGAGCGTCGCCGCGCTCGGCGACGCTCAGATCAGCGAGGCCATCGACCAACTGCACGCCGCGCGTATCCTGACGGTCCTGACCACGGTGAAACGCGACGAGGTCGTGGAGTTCTTCCACCCGCTGATTGCCACCGCCGTGTACCGGTCCATTCCTCCGGGCGTACGCGTCGCCATGCACGGTATGGCAGCGAAGGCCGTGATCGACGCCGGCCTCGGCGCCGGGGCCGCCGCCCGCCACATGCTGGAGATGCACCCGGAAGGCGACCCGTGGGTCGTGCAGCATCTGCGCCAGGCCGCCCGCGAAAATTTTTCCGCCGGAGCCCCCGACGCCGCCCGCCGTTATCTGGCCCGTGCTCTGCGGGAACCGCCGGTTCCCGAGGACCGGGCCAGAGTGCTGTTCGAGCTCGGTTCAGCCAGTCTCCTCCACGAACCCACCACCACCGTCAATCAACTGCGGGCTGCACTGGAAGAGCCCGAGAGCGAACAGGGTCTACGGGAAGCCGTCATCTACCGGCTCGCCCAAGCCCTCGCCCACACCGGCCAGTTGGTGCAGGCAACCGAACTCCTGGCGGACGAGGCCCGCCGCACCTCCAGCGCCCGCACAAAACTGCGTATGCAGGCCGAGCAGTTCAAATGGAATGCGGTCCACGTCGACGAGCAGGACTCACCGGCCCGCTCCCGGCTGCTGGCCCAGTTCGCCAAGCGTCTCACCGGCCGCAGCCTGGCCGAGCGCCACATCCTGGGTCTGCGGGGCTGGGACGGCGTGATGCGCGGCGAACCCTCCGCCAGGGCGCTGCAGTACGCGGAACGGGCTCTGGACGGCGGCCTGAGGTGGACCGACCAGGATTTCGGCTTCGAGGTGCCGGCCGTCGTCGCCCTCACCCTCATGTACTGCGATCAGCCGGGCAGGGCCGAAGAACTGTTCAGCGATGCCATCACCGAGTTCGAAGCACGAGGATGGCGTGGCGCGCACCTGTCCTTCGCCTACACCCTGCTCGGCTACGTCCGCTACCGGCGCGGACGGCTTCCCGAAGCCGAGGACTTCGTACGCCAGGGACTTGCGATCGCCGACCGGGTGGGGCACGGAATCCCCGCGCAGCGGCAGGCGGTCGGCACCCTCATCGAGACCCAGCTGGCCCGCGGACACACCGCCGAGGCCCAGGGCGTGGCCGAGTCCTACGACTTCGGAAGGTGGTTCCCCAACTCGGTTGTCTACCCCGACCCCCAAGCCGTCTGGGGGAAGCTCCTCCTGGCCCGCGGCATGAGTGATGAGGCCGAGCGGCAGCTCGATGAAGCCGGCCAACGCCTCGACAGTCGAGGCACACGCAACCCCTCGTGGAGCCCCTGGCAACTCGACCTCGCCCTGGCACAGGCCAAGCATCAACCCGAGAAGGCCCGTGCCACCGCGCAAGAGGCCGTTGCGCGCGCCCGCGCATTCGGCACCGCCAGCGTTGTCGGTCACGCACTGCGCGTCCAGGCGGCGACCACCGACCCGGCCGAGGCGGTCGTCCTCCTCCAGGAAGCCGTCGAGCACCTCGAGAAGTCCCCGGCCGCGTACGAACTCGCCCACGCGCTCGTCGACCACGGCACCGCCCTGCACGCCCTCGGCGACCTGGAGCGCGCCGCCCACCAGCTCTACTCCGGTATGGAAGCCGCGACCGGCTGCGGCGCCGAAGCCCTCGCAACCCGCGCCCGAACCGAGCTCGCCGCCGCCGGACTGTGCCCGCGTCGCCGCCAGGTCACAGAAGAGGGCACCCTCTCCGAAGCGGAGAGCGTGGCAGCCCGCCACGCCGCGCTCGGACTCGACAATGCGGCGATCGCCGCTGAGCTCCGCACCGGCGAGCATGCCGTATCGAAACTGCTGTCGGCCGTCTTCACCAAACTGGGAACCGACCGAGTGGGCCTGCGCCGCGCGCTCGGCATGTGATCGGGCCGCGCCGGGGACGGACGCGCTCACCCACGCCGAAGCCGTCGGCCACCGCCCGCAACATCTCCTCCAGCGCGCCCTGCGCCCTTGGGGGCCGAACGCAGGATCGTCACGGTCCGCCCCACGCGACGGTGGGGCCCGGCCCGTATCTCCCACCCGCTCGGTCTGGTCCTCTCGGCAGTGCACCGACCCGCTACCGGCTGGCCCGACTCGCGCACCTGGACCGGACCACCGGGCCGGGTCATCCGCCGCTGCGAACGTGAACGGCCCGGTGAACTGGTGCGCGTGGACATGAAGAGGCTCGGCAACATCCCCGACGGCTGACTTCAGAAGACTGGCTAGGGAACGGAGGTGTCGTCCGCGCTCGCGAGCGTGCGCAACTCGAGCGCGGAGTACGTGGCTGAATCCGGCCTCTCCCTCCCCAACACCGAACCGAGCCATCCCAGGAGGAATCCCAGGGGAGCGGAGATGATCGTCGGGTATTGCAACGGGAACAGGTTGAAGTCCATGTCCGGGAACAGCGCGGTCGGGCCTCCCGAAACCGCCGGGGACAGCACGGCCAGGACCACGGAGGAAACCAGTCCGCCGTAGATGCTCCACAGCGCGCCGGTGGTGGTGAAGCTCCGCCAGTACAGACCGTACAGCAGGGCGGGAAGAACGGCCGAAGCCGCGACGCAGAACGCCAGCCCAGCGGCGAAGGAGACGTTGAGGCGTTCGGCGAGCAAGGACAGACCCACCGCGGCGCAACCGATCAGCACGACTGCCCACCGGGCAACCATCAGTTCCTTCTCCTCGGTCGCGCGTCCCCGTTTCAGCACCGCGCCGTAGATGTCGTGCGCCACGGATGTCGCCGCGGCGAGGGCGATGCCCGCAACAACGGCCAGGATCGTGGCGAACGCCACGCAGGCCATGACGGTGAGCATCCACGACCCGCCGAGGGCGTGGGCGAGCAGCAGGGTTGCCGTGTTCCCCGAGGGGCTCCCGGAGAGGATGGTCTCCGGGCCGAGCACCGCCGCGGCGCCGAATCCCAAAATCCCCGCAGTCACACAGAACACGCAGGTCAGAACCGCCGTCCACTGCACTGAACGCCGCGCCGCGCGCGCGGAGGGCACCACACACATGCGCATCAGGAGATGGGGGAGCCCGGCGGCACCGATCAGAGCTCCGAGCTGGAGACTCACTCTGTCCAGCGTTTCGGTACCGGTTCCCTGGGCGCGGGCGCCGGGGGCGAGGAAGTTCTCGCCGACGCCGCTGCGGCGGGCCGCGGTTCCCAGCAGGTCACTGGGGTTCCAACTGAACTTCGCCAGCACGAGCGCCGCCAGGAAGATGCTCGCGACCAGCAGGACGGCGGCCTTGAGCAACTGAACGAGCGTAGCGCCGTGCATACCGCTCAGGGCCACGTAGATGATCATCAGAACGCCGAGGAAGACCATCAGAGAGTTCTGGGCCGCCTCGCCGGATATGCCCAGCAGAGGTGCCGCGAGCGCACCGGCACCCACGAGTTGGGCGGTGAGGTAGAACAGCGAGATCACCAACGTGGCGAGGCCCATGGCCAGATGGACGGGCCGCGGCCGCAGCCGGCGCGCCAGCGCGTCGCCAACCGTGTAGCTGCCGGTGTTGTGGAACGGCTCGGCGATCACCAGCAGAATGAAGGCCCAGACCACGACGGGCCCCACCAGATACGGGATGCCGTCAAAGCCGGCCAGTGCGATCAGTCCCGGAGTGCCGAGAAGCGTTGCTGCGGAGATGAAGTCGCCGAACAGGGCGATCCCATTGCGCGCGGAGGGCAGTTCGCGGCCGCTGACGAAGAAGCGGCGGGGGGTGTCGCTGTCCGACGCGCCCCACAAGGCAATGAGAATGACGCAGACGACGAAGACCGCGAAGACGATCAGGGTTGTTCCGTTGTGCGCGATCTGGGCGGAAAGTTGAGAGGTGCTCACCGCAGTCTCCCTCTTGGTTCGAGCCCGGCCCGCACGCTCTCCGCCAGCGGATCCAGGGTGGTACGGGCGTAACGCCCGTACCAACGGCACGCGAGGAGCGTGGTGACGCACTGCAGGAGCGCCAGAGTGAGCCCGAGGTTCAGGTGGCCGATCAGCCTCACGGCCATCAGCCCGCCGGCCACATTGGTCAGAAGGGCGATGAGCAGATAGAAGCCGACCACGGCGGCGGCAACGGGAAGGACTCTGGAGCGGCGCTCCGTGCGCAAACGTTCCACCTCCGTCGGGACGTCCGGCTTCGCGCAAGACGGGTGTGCACAGGGGCTGCCGCCGTACGATCGCGGTCGTTCGAACGGCTCGAAGGGACTGGTCAAGACCACTCAACTCCTCTTGGCTGCATGCCGCGTGGAGGGCGAGGCGTCACCGCAGGGGCGGTCGACCGGGTCGGTCTTCGCCAGGGCACGCCTCGGTGTCCGAGCCGTGTCGCAGTGACGTGCTCAGCCCCTGGGGTCCTGATCTCCTCGATCAGCGAGGGAAGTCGACCACGATCCTTCGGTTCACGGGCGGCCGCCGTCGAACCAGGGCAAGTAAAAGATGCGCCGCGCGACACCGGAACCGTGCCGAACAGCGTTCGGTTCGGGAGCCTAGGGGTGCCCACCGTGCAGGGCAAGACGTCGTCGGCGAGTCGCCCTCCGCGCCGGCCCCGGGGTATGCTGCCGCGATCGCGCGGGCGCTCAGGGCCCGGCGGGCTCCGGAGGCGCCGCGACACGGGCGTGCAGTGCGGTGAGACCGTCGAGGAACATCTCCAGGGCGAGTTCGAAGCTGTCCCGGTCGATCACGTCTGCGCGGCCGCGCAGGCGGTGGGCCCCCGCCAGGTGTTGATAACGCTCGACGTAGACCTGGACGTCGTCGTCGAACCCCCCGGCGAACGAACTCATCGCGGATCCGACCACCAGGTACTTGGTCGAGGCGCCGATCAATGTGGCATAGCGCGGCGGCCAGCCGGCGCCCACGAGCCCGCCGTGAACGGCGTCAGCGCGTCGTAGGGAGGCCTCACGGCGGGCGGGGCCATAGGCCAGGAACGGGACGATCTGAGGATGCGCAGCCAGCGCGGCGCGGTAGGACCGGGCCCAGGAGGTCACGCCGTGTCGCCAGTCGCCGGTCTCGAAGCCGGAGACGTCCACGTCCTCCATGATGGTGTTGGCCACTTCGTGGAGGACGTCGTCCTTGGTCTTGACGTGCTCGTAGAGCGAGGAGACCTGAACCCCGAGTTCCCGTGCGAGCCTGCGCATCGAGAGTTCGGCAAGCCCGTCCTGGTCCACGATCGCCAGCGCCGTGGCGCAGATGCGCCTGCGGCTGAGAATCGGCTTGGTCGGTCGGCCCACCGATGCACCCTCCACATCGTGAGGCGCCGCAGTCAGCAGCGCCCTGCTTCTGGCTTCATCCTACGTCTACCCCGGGTAACCGAACATCGCTCGGAAACCCGTGTGCCGGCCGAGCGGACCCCGTTGCGGCGCGCCGGTCATCCGGCTTCGACAGGTGCGCCCCGGGTCACCGTTGCTCCACTGACCGGTTGCAAGGAGCCGCTCGACCAGTTCGCGCATCTGCCCTGCGGTGACCGGAAGCAACTCGGCCAGCCCCGCATCGCGTCCTGACGGCAGGCACGGACGGCACCGCCTGCGGGCAGTCCGAGCCTCCGACGGCCTCTGCCGTCCGCCATTTGTGGCCGGCATGCGTGTAGACAACAGTCCTCCTGAATGGAACGCTCCCTACAGATCGTGTCCGGCCTTCCGTTCACCGTCCGCCTCGCCCCTCCAGCGCAATCCGGCCGGCTCTGCTGCCGGTCCACGTGCCTCGCACGAGCCGCAATCCCCGGCACCAGCAACAGTTCCTGCACGAGCACATGACACTGCGACGAGTCGCCGTGACCGGGAACTCCGCCGGTTACGGCGGCGGCATCTTCAACATCCCCGACTCCCACCTGGACCTGATCGACAGCACCGTCAGCGGGAATGTCGCGGGAGAGGCCGGTGGCATCAGATTCGACGACAGCGGCACTGTGACCAACTCGACGATCGCCGACAACCGCGTGACGGACCCCGGTGACCGTCCCGGCAGCCTCGGCGGCTACGGCGGAGGCATCGACATCCGCGGCCTGGGACCGGTGGAGATCCTCAACTCGACCATCACCGGCAACCGTTCCAGCGACGGCGGTGGCGGAATCAACATCGCTCCCGTGGACCAGCTCAACCGGTACCGCCCGGTGCTCCTGAGCGGCTACGCGACCGTCATCGCGCTGCTCGCCGGCGAGCAACTGGCCGGGCGTCTGCGTATCGCCCCGGCCGTCGTGTCACTGGTCGCCGAGGGCCTCGGCGACCGTGAGCACCGGCGTATCCGCTCCGCCTTCGGGGCGCATGTCGTCAACTCCTACGCCTGCAACGAGAGCCTCGCCCTGGGATACGGCTGCCCGTTCGGGTGGCTGCACACGCACAGCGACTGGCTGATCCTGGAGCCCGTCGACGCCGACCACCGGCCCGTCCCGCCGGGTCAGGAGTCCTTCACCGTGCTGCTGACCAGCCTGGGTCGATGGGTGCAGCCGATCCTGCGCTATGACCTTGGTGACAGTGTCCTGCTGCGTCCGGACCCGTGTCCGTGCGGGGATCCGCTGCCCGCCGTCAAGGTCCGTGGTCGCGCAGCCGACCTGCTGTCCTTCCCGCGCCGGGGCGGCGGGACCGTCCGCATCGTGCCGATGGCCTTCGAGACCCTGCTGGAGAGCCTTCCGGACATCGACCTGTTCCAGATTGTGCAGACGACTGCCACGACCCTGCGGGTGCGTATCCGGCCGGCAGCCGGAGCCGATCAGGAGCGACTGTGGAATGCGGTGCGGACGGGGCTGTGCGCGCTGCTCACCGACCACCGGACGGACCGGGTGAGGATCGAGCGCGCCCATGAACCACCCGAGCAGTCTCCGGGGGGAAAGTACCGAGTGGTCATTCCGTGCCCCTGACGCCCGAAGGGCCCTCGGACCGCGCGCCGTACGGGGGAACGCCGTGGTGAGCCGCCAGCGCCAGCAACGCGACGCGCAGGGAGCCGGTTTCGAGGGCGGCGGCCGGTTCGAACCAGCGTGCCACGGCGGTTCCGCTCGCCACCCTGAGCGTGAAGCGCGCCAGCTCGTCCGACACCTCCGGGCGGTCACGCAGGCCGAAGACTGCGCTCACCGAGTCCCTGGCCCAGGCCAGCAGCGCGTCGCGGTAGTGGTGCACCTCGGCCACGGCCGCCGCACTGGCATCCTGCTGCACCAGGCCCAGCCCGAGCAACAGCTTCAGCCCGTGCGGATGGCGCTGGAAGGCGTCCTTGATCTCGTCGAGGAAGGTGTCCAGCCGCTGCGCGGCATCGGCGCCCGGCACCTCGACGGGAGGCAGGGCCGCCAGCAGGGCGGTCCTGGCGCGCTGCAGCACGGCGACGTAGATCCCGTCCTTGCTGCCGAAGTGCCAGTAGAGGAAACTGACCGGCAGGCCGCACGCGGTGGAGATCATCGAGATGGACGTGGCTGCGTAACCGTGCTGGGACATCAGGTCGCGGGCGGTGTCGAGTATCGCGTCGCGTGACCGCGTGCCGCGGTGCTGGGCCGGTGCCTGCGTCATACTGCCGACTCTAGAGGAGCCCCGAGCCCGGACACCCTGGGAAAGGAAGTCCGCGCAGGCGGGGCCGGCTGTCCCGAGACGTCTTCATCCCGTGGTGGCCGACCATTTGGTCTATTTGGTCCGCAGCATGAGGGCGTGGCGTGTGTCGTCGCCGTAGACGCCGGTCTCGTCGCCACGGATGCCGTACCACTCCTGGAATCTGGCCACGGCCGCCCGGACCTCCTTGCCGTACCGGCCGTCGATCGCGCCGCCTGCGTACACGTTTGGAACCTGGAGCAGGCGTACCTGCAACTCGTACACCCCGTGGCCCTTGTCGCCCTGGCGCAGCACGCCCGTGCCCGGGATCTCGGGCAGCGCGGCAGCGGGGGAGTCGGGCGGCGGCGGGTCCGGCTGCCCGGAGGGCGGAGCGGGAACCGGCGGCGGCGAGTCGTCGTTGACCATCAGCCAAGAGGCGAGGATCAGCCCGCTCACGGCTCCCGCCCCGAACGCTCCCACGACACGCCCGGCGCGCCGGGCGGTGAAACGCCGCCGCCCCCCGCGGCCTCGCCCGCCGGCGACCGGCGCCGATGCCACAGGGCGCGGTTCGGGAGGCTGGTCCGGGGGCGGGGCCGGGCGCTGGACGGCCACCGGCAGGACGGTCCCGGGCGGCGGGCCGGTCCTGCGGTACGTGGCCTGCGGCGGGGCTGCCCGGTGCGGAAAGGCCGACGTCGGCGCGGCACCCGCCGTCCGCGGCCTCGGCGGCGACGGGGGAGGAACCGGAGCCAGACGCGCGCCGCGCGACCACAGCGGCTCCACCGCGACCCGCTGCGGGACACCGGCCCCGCGCACACCACCGGCCCGCCGCGGCTCCACGGCAGCGGCCGCCACCGCACGCGGCCCCTCACCCGGCCCGACCGGTGCTCTCCGCCGAGGCAACGCCGGCGGCGCCGGGGCCGGGTGCGCGAAGGCGGATTCCGGGTCCGGACGGCTGCGCCGCGACCAGGACGGTGGCGCGCCCTCGGCCCGCCCCTCATGTTCGTCGGAGGCGTACAGGTCGGCGCGTGCGGCATCGAGCGCGTCCAGCACGGCTTGAAAGGAGTCGCGTATCTCCTGCCCGAGATCCGTCGTCGAACCAGGCGCTCGCTGCGGCTCGGTGTCATTGAGTCCCACCGGCTGTCCTCCTCAACCGACGACCGGACGACCTGTTGGAGCCGGCCGGCGCGTCCTCGTGAGCGGTTGGGCACCGGCCGACCCACATGCGGGGGGCGGCGGCCTTCACTGTCTCGTCGTGAGGCGATACGCATCCCGTACGGCCTTGTCTCATTCCCGCGTCCGCGCTGTCGCCCATGTCTCACCGACTTCTTCGACGCGTCGGCCTTCCGCGGACCCGCCCGGAGGGCGTTCAAGGAGTGCTGCCGTACTGCTGCACGGGCCGACCTGCGCGGACCGGGCGGCGCCTACGATCAAGGAGTGCCTGCTGCCTCGCATGAGATGTCGGACTCCCTGGCCCGGTCCCAGCGGTCGCTGGGCGATCCGCGGGTGTGCTATCCGCTGTGGCCGCCGCTGTCGCGTGGCTGCCCGCGGACCCGCACGCCCGAGGTGGACTTCCCGCTGGAGATCGACTACGCGTACGAGGACACCCCCGCGGATCTCTTCACTACTCCGGTGCGCGGCGGACTGGACCGCTGGGCCCCGCTGTTGCCCCCGCTCGACGCGCCAGGGCTGGGCGAAGGCGCCACCGCCCTCGTCCCGCTCGGCGGCGGCGTCTGGATCAAGGACGAGTCGCGGAACCCGACCTGGAGCCACAAGGACCGGCTGAACCGCGTGACGGTCAGCGCCGCCGTCCACCAGGCGGCCCCGGGAATCGCGGTGGCATCGTCCGGGAACCAGCCTCACGGGGGATCTGGGCCGAGCTGTCCGCCGCGGCGGGTCTGGCCGGACTGCACCAACGTGCTGCGGCCGGGGAGGAGTTCGACGGGCCGGTGGTGTGGGTGTCCACCTCCAGCGGCTTCAAGGACCTCGGGGTGGGTGCCGCGCCGCTCGAGACGGTCGAGCCGACCTGGGAGTCGGTTTCGCGGATCCTGAAGACCTCCGGGGTCGCCTGAGCCCTTGAGCGGGCAAACCAGTCACGCTCCTCCGCGTACGCGGCCAACAGCCTTGCATCACCGAGGCGTTGTCGGTCCCGCCGGGGTGGGCCGGATCACGGTCCTCGTCCCGTTCCGCGCCTGCCGGTGGCGATATGGTCGGGGGACCGCTGCCCCGCCTCGAGGGATGAACTGCTCGCAGGAAACCCCTGGTTGAAGCACGACCGCAGGCATGCATCGCACAGTGCGGGATGTGATCGGTATCGACAGGAGGAACCATGAGGGGCTTACTCGCGGGAAGCGCCACGCTGGCCGCCGCAGTCGCGGGATGCGGTCTCGCGGCGCGCGCCGTGGCCGCGAAGATCGAACGTCTGCCGGACCCCGTGCCGTACGAGCGGCTCTCGCGGGAGCCGGAGGGTGAGGAAGTGTCCGTTCCCCGCCCCGACGGGACGGTGCTGCGCGCGATCGTCGCCGGGCAGGGCCCGCCGGTGGTGCTCGCGCACGGCTACGGTGTGTCGCTACTGGAGTGGAACCTCGCCGCCGAGGCCCTGCTCGCGCAGGGACGTCGCGTCATCGTCTTCGACCAGCGCGGTCACGAGGGGTCCACCCTCGGGCGCGACGGCGCCGGCTCGCGGGCCATGGCTGGGGACTACGCGGCCGTTCTGGAGCACTTCGACGTACAGGACGCGGTGCTGGTCGGACACTCGATGGGCGGATTCGTCGCGATTCGCGCGCTGCTCGACCATCCTCGGCTCGCGGCCCGGCTTCGCGGTCTGGTGCTGTTCGCGACCTGGGCGGGCCGGATATACGACGGGGCGCCGCAGAACCGGCTGCAGATACCGCTGCTGGAGAGCGGACTCGTCGAGCGCTGGGCGCGTACCCGCATCGGCGGCGTGCTGTTCGGAGCCATGCAGTCGGGCACGCGGCCCTCACCGGCGATGATCGCCGTCTATCGGGAGGTGTTCCTTCGCCAGGACCATCGCCCGCTGCTCCCGATCGTGCGGGCCTTCGCCCGCGAGGACCGCTACCCGCGCCTGGCCGAGGTGAAGGTGCCGACGGTCGTGATGGTCGGCTCGGCGGACCGCTCCACCCCGCCGGTCCACTCCCGGCGCCTCGCCGCCGGCATCCCCGGCGCACGGCTGGTCACCGTGCCCGGCGCCGGCCACATGCTCAACTGGGAAGGATGCGACGCCCTGGTCGACGCCGTCACATCCTTCCCACCCGTCTCGGCCCACGACGCCCCGCCAGGGGACGCGTGAGGCGGAGCGCGGTACGCCGCCCTGCTCGCCCGTCGTTACGCGTGAACGACGAGCCGGCCGTCCGCGTACGGAAGGACCTTGGCGCGCGGCAGATGCACCAGGAACTCCTCGGCCGCCGGGACGCCATCCTGCGCGGCCTGCTGGACCGCAACTCCAGCGTCCAGCGCACCGCCCAGGACCTCGGCATCTCCCGCGCCACGATGTACCGCGAGATGCGCCGCTACGGGATCGTCCCCTCGAACCTCACGTAACCCGCGCCGCGTAGGCTCCAGCGGGTCATCGCGGATCACGACCCGGCCCGGAACCGGGGCGCCCCAGCACGCGGACCTCTCCCCGGCCTTCCAGCGCCGCGCACTTGAGCTGATGAAGACCGCCGTCGCGGCCGGGGAGGCACTTGCACGGTGCCTCGCCTGCCTCACCGATCGCGTTCTGGTCGCGGCCGGCGAGCAGTCATCTCCTTCGGGCCGTAGAGGGCCGCGTCCTCCCCGGTGATCAGCGCCCAGTAGCGGTCGCCGAAGGACCAGTGCCACCATTCCGTCGGGTAGTTCACCAGGCCCGCAGAGGTGAGCACCGAGCCAAGCAGCTTCCGGTTGGCTCGTGCCTCCTTACTGATGTTGAGGGCGTGGGTGTAGCAGGCGCCCTCACTCTCCTCCGGGTCCGCCGCGGCATGGGGCCTTGCCGCCGGAACGGCCCGCAACTGGCCTGCCGGGTCACCGTGTCGGCTGTCGTGCCCCGCTTCGACAGCACCCCGTACCTGCCGCCTCCGCGGCCCGCCCGGCTCGTTGATCACTGGATGCGGTGACGTGCAGGTCGCACGGCCGTCAGGATCTGAAGGCAGGCGTGATGGTTTTGACGGACACCTCGGCCGACCGCTGCGCGGGGCGCAGTGTGGTGGTCACAGGGGCGACGGGCGGCATTTTGGCGCTGCGACGGCGTTGCGGTTGGCCGGCTCGGGCTGAGATGTGATCGGCAGCGCACCCAGGAGAAGGCGGACGTCCTGGTCGCCGCCGCGGCGGTACGGGGGCTGGGGTTGCGGACGGTCGTGCTGGACGTGGCGGACCCGGTCTCCTGCCGGGAGGCGATGGCCCGGGTGGAGGACATGACGGGAGGCGGTGTGTGGGCGGTGGTGAACAACGCCGGAGTTCCCCAGGCGGGCTCCGTGGAGGATGTGAGCGATGAACAGGCGCGTCATCTGCTGGAAGTGAACCTGCTGGGTGCCATGCGGATCTGCCGGCTGGCCATGCCGGGGATGCGCCGGCGTGGCGCGGGCCGGATCGTGAACGTGTCCTCCGGTCTGGGGCGGGTGCCGTGGCCGATGGGCGGCTGGTACAGCGCGAGCAAGCACGGCCTGAGCGCGATCACTCACTGCCTGCGGGTGGAGGTGGCGCACGCCGGCGTACGGGTATCGCTGGTGGAGCCCGGTGCCTTCGCGACGGCGATGCCGGACCGGGCGGTCGCGGACCTCGTCGGCTCTGCGCCCAGCGGCGGCGGCGCGGGTACGCCCGCTCGCGCGATCTGTTCACCGCCGTCAGCCGCCGCGTTCCCGGGCCCGAGCCGGTGGCCGCCGCCATCGCCACTGCACTGTCCGCGCGGCGTCCCAGGGCCCGTTACACCGTCGGCCTCGACGCCCGCTTCCTCGTCCCGCTCCACACGGTGTCACCGCTGTGGCTCTCCGACCGGGTCAAGCACGCCGTCACCGGTCTGCCCCGCACCGCACCGGCGACCACCGTGGCCGTGGAGGTGGCGGCATGAGCCCCTACAGCCGGATCACACACGTAGCGGTCCACCTGCCCGACGGGCGGCAGACCTCTGAGGCCATCGAGGACCGGCTGCGGGAACACAGCCCCGCCCTGCGCGTTCCCCCGGTCTGCTGCGCCGGATGTACGGGCTCGAGGATCCCGTCGTCGCCGACGACGGGATCCTGCCCTCCGACCTCGCCTCCCGCGCCGCACTCAAGGCGCTGACCGCGGCCGGGGTCGAGC
Organism: Streptomyces sp. NPDC002835; assembly: GCF_053591995.1. Lineage (NCBI taxonomy): Bacteria > Bacillati > Actinomycetota > Actinomycetes > Kitasatosporales > Streptomycetaceae > Streptomyces > Streptomyces sp. NPDC002835. The sequence continues at coordinate 256,531 of NZ_JBSFUW010000005.1, forward strand.
CCGGCGAAGCCGACCCGCTGCTGTTCGCCTCCGTCAGCGCCGACGTCCAGGAACCGGCGAACGCGCACATCGTGGCCGCCAAGACCGGCCTGAGCTGTCCGGTCCTCGACATCTCCAACGCCTGCAACAGCGTCCTCAACGCACTCGAAGTCGCCGACGCCCTCATCCGCTGCAGCCGCTACCGGCGAGTCCTGGTGGCCTGCGGCGAAACCCTGAGCTGGCTCAGCCGCTGGACGATCACCAGCCGCCAGGAGATGCGGACCGCACTGGCCTCCATGACCGGCGGCGACATGGGCGCAGCCCTGATCGTCGAGGCCAGCGCCGAGCCCGGGATCATCGCCAGTACCTTCATGGCGAACTCCGCAAGCTGGCCCGCGGCCACCCTGTTCAATCCGTACCAGGCCACCGGCCTGCCCCAAGGACTGGACATCGATTCCGGGCAACTCCTCGCTTCCTTCCTCGGACTGGACACCCGCGCCGTCCAGTGGCTGAAGGAGCACGACACCGATCCCGCCGAACTGGGCCTTGTCTGCGTCCACCAGCCGTCCGTCCCCTTCGTGCGCTCCGTTTCCGAACGCCTCGGCATCCGGCCGGACACGGTCGTGCCCACCTTCCCCCCCCCGGGGCAACGTGGCCGCCGCCACCCTCCCTCTGGAACTCTCCCTCGCCGGCGAACAGGACCGCCTGCATCCCGGCATGAAGATCGCACTGTTCGGTATGGCCAGCGGCGCCAGCGCCGCCGTCATGCTGATCAAGCCGTCATGCTGATCAACTGGACAGCCTCAGGACCACGGGACCTCTGAGCCGGCGACCTCGCCGGCGTCCCGCTGCGGCGTGGGACGTCGTACGGGGCCACCGTCCGGCCCCGTCATCGACAGCGGCGCCCACGCCGCACCCTTCCGTGCGTTCGCAGCGTCCCTGTGAGGTGCACACTCGACGCCGCACGTAGTGTGTGGTGGCACCGTCTTCGCTCCTGCCGGGCGAGGCTGACAGGAAGGCATTCTCAACATGACTGGGCAACGCGACCGTTGGGCGGAACTGACCGGCGGACAAGCCGGAGAGGAGTACGCCCAGCGTTTCGCGCGGCTCGCCGAATCAGGTCACGACATCCACGGCGAGGCCACCTTCTGCGCCGCATGGCTGGAGCCCGCCGCCCGGGTACTCGATGCCGGCTGCGGCACCGGCCGGATCGCGATCCGACTCGCGGAACTGGGCCACCACTGCACCGGCGTGGACGTCGACTCCTCGATGCTCGCCGTAGCCCGCCGAGACGCCCCCACACAGGAATGGCTCCTCGGCGACCTTGCCCGCCTGGACACCCTCGGCCTGGATCAGAACTTCGACCTGGCGCTCGCCGCCGGAAACGTCATCCCCCTGCTGGCCCCCGGTACCGGATCAGTCGTCGTCCGGCAGCTGGCCGCCGCACTGCGCCCCGGCGGTCTGCTGGTCACGGGCATGGGCCTGGACGCGGCACACCTGCCGCTGCCGGAACCGCCGGTGACCCTCACCGAGTTCGACGACTGGTGCACCCGGGCCGGCCTGACCTTGCGGCAGCGCTACGCCACCTGGAGCGGCGACCCGTACTCCCCGGGCTGCGGCTACGCGGTCAGCGTGCACACCCGCCCCGCCCCGTGAGTCCGCGCCCTTCTCCCCGACGGTCGGGGGGCCCTGCGTGCCATGGCGCCTTCGACAGTCGGCGCTGCTTGATAGCGTCGGTCCACTGACTGATCGCATAGGGGGGACTGTGACACGACGGGGGAAAGCGCTGCTGGCCGGGGTGATGGCGCTCGCGCTGGCGGCCGGTGGGCTGGCCTGGGTGACGTGGTTCGGCGGGGATGACGGGGAGCAGCTCGGTTACCGGTGTGATGGTGACCTTGCCGTGGAGGAGGCCAGAGCGTTTCTGGGGGGTGGCGAGATTGCGGCAACAGGTCAAGTGGGTGAGTGGGGCGGCCACAGGACTGCGGGCTGTTCGGTGTGGGCCGTCGGCGAAGAAGGCTCCGGGCCGTACCTGCGTCTGAAGATCCGGCCCCGGGCTGCATACCGGGTCAGCGGAGCGGCGGAGATGTGCACGCGACGCCCTTGGGCCACGGCTTGAAGGGATCGATAGCCAATCCGTACAAGGCCATCGAGGCGCCGTACTCCTCGACTGCAAGCCGGTCGCGGGGCAGGGCTTGACGGTCCTTGCGGAGTTCGCCACCCCCGACCGCAAAGCTCCCGAGGAACAGGTCCTGAAGCTGGCCCGGGTGGCGACCGCGACGGCCCGGAATGCCGCCAAGCACTACAAGTGCGAAGACAGCCTCGGCGACCGGCCCACATCCCTGCTCCTCTCCGAGGGAGTGGACCGCCCCGTGGCCGAGGCATCCGGTACCTGCGCCGGCACCCTGACCGACACCGAGGCCGCGCGCCACAAGGTCACGACCGTCAGCGAGCGCCCGGCCGGGGCACTGACCGAGTCCTGCACACTGCGCCGTGGCGAGCTGGACCTCTACAGCCTGACCGCCTACTTCGGTCCCGGCGCCGAGCAGGAGCGTTATCTGGACGAGCGATATGCGGTCGAGCCGAAGGGTGCCCTGGTCGCTCAAGCTGCCTGCGAAGGCGGTCTTGGCGAGGGGTACTTCAAACTCGTACGGGCCCGCGACCGGGGGGCCGACGGCACGTTCGCAGCCCACGGCACCAACGACGCCAAGACCCTCAACAGGATCCTCACGTCCTTCGCCAACGCCGCGGCCAATCGGCACGGCTGCGCCACGCCCTCGGTGTCCTAGCCCGCACGCCGGCCCACCGCTGGGTCCGGCAGTCAGGGATCGCCGGGCGCCCGGGGGAGTGGGGTGACATGCAAGCCGATGTCCCGATCGATGTTCTCGGTGTGCCTGCCCCAACAGCACCCGGCCGCCGTGTCAGAGGCTGTGCCTAGGCTGTCCGCACGGACCCGGCCTCAAGGAGCAGCGCAGTGCGGATAGAGCGTCATCAGGTGGATGGGGCAGTCGTTTCGGCGGCGATCGAGGACTTCGCGAACCGGATCGGGGGACAGGTCCGGTCCATGTCGAAGGCCGGCCGGATGGCCACCTACGAATGGCAGTCGACAGCCGACGAGTTCCTCGGACACCTGGGCGCCCTGTCCGTCGAGACGCCCGGCCTCGACGCCACGATCGACCTCAACGTCCTTGCCCTGGCCTGCCACGCCCGCCGCCGGGGCTGGGACATCCGGGTCGAGTTCCCCTACCTTCCCCAACGGCTCCTCGACGCTGCCGCACCCGTTTGGACGTCGGCCGGTCCCGCCGGACGGCGCCCCCGCGCCGAGCCGGCCCCGGCCTCGCAGGCACTCTTGGTGCGGCGCACCTGTGGAGTGCGAAGGGCCCGTGGTCGCGGTGGCGCGGAGGATCCGGGTGTGGCCGGCGTCCAGCCGGTCCGGGACGCGTGCCCTGGTTTCCGCGGGGGCGTCAGTCGGGCCGGGCGGGCAGAGAGGCGAGCCAGTCGGTCAGGAGCCGGTTGATTTCGGCGGGGCGTTCCTGCTGGATCCAGTGGCCGCAGCCGTCGAGGATGTGGGAGGCGGTCAGGCCGGGGAGGGTGACGGGGTACGCGTTGATCGTGTCGGCCATCCATGTGGTGGAGGCGTCCAGGCTGCCGCCGATGAACAGGGACGGCTGGGTGATGGGGGCGCCGTCGAAGTCGGCGAGGTCTTCCCAGTCCCGGTCCATGTTCCGGTAGCGGGCCAGCGCCCCGCTCATGCCGGTCCGCTCGAACTCCCCGGCGTAGACGTCGAGGTCGCTCTCGCTGAGCCAGTGGGGCAGCCGGCCGGTGGGGAGGCGGTCGCGCAGTCTCCCGCCCGGGCTGACGAAGTGCGGGCCGGGTGCGTCGGGCGCGGGCATGGTGTCGGCGGACAGTGCGGCGTAGAAGCCCGCGAGCCAGCCGCGTACGTCGGGCTCGATCTCCGCTTCGGCCCGGCCGGGCTGCTGGAAGTAGGAGACGTAGAACTCCTCGTCCCCGCCCATCCGCGTGAAGATCTCGCTGGGCCGCGGCCCGCCGCGCGGGGCGTAGGGCACGCTGAGCATTCCGACCGCGCGGAAGACGTCCGGCTTGAGCAGGGCGGAGTTGGCGGCGATGGCCGACCCCCAGTCGTGGCCGACGATCACGGCGGACTGTTCGCCCAGGGCGCGCACCACGGCGGCGTTGTCCTCCACCAGCTCCAGCATCCGGTAGGCCTCGGTGGCGCCGGGCCTGGAGGAACGGCCGTAGCCGCGGACGTCGACGGCGACCGTGCGGTACCCGGCCGCGGCCAGGGCCGGCAGCTGGTGGCGCCAGGAGTACCAGGATTCCGGGAAGCCGTGTACGAGCAGCACCAGCGGTCCGGTGCCCTGCTCCACCAGGTGGATCCGGCCCGCGGGCGAGGGGACCAGCTGGTGCGTGACTGCTGTGGCCTGTTTCGACATGACTCCTCCAGGACTCTCGGTCAGCCATACGCGTACGCCAGGATCGGTACCCGATCATGCGTGTGACGGCGCGGGCCTGGCGAGTCTTGTTGCCGGTTCGGCAAAGCGGTCGGTCTGCCTCACGGATTCCGGCGTTCCTCACGGTCCGACACCGGCGACGGCCGGACGGGCGCCTCCCGTTCTCGCGTTCTGGCCCACTTGCCGTGTAGTCGTACGGAGGGTCAGATCTTCGGGGCCAGGCGATGGCTGTTGGGATGGGCGTGAAGCTGAGGTGAGGTGAGTTCCAGGGCCCGGTTGTCGCGTCCGGCGCTCATGTGGTTGAGCCAGCGTTCGTACCAGTCGAGGAAGTCGGTGGCAGAGGACACGTTGGGACCCCAATACCCGTCGCTGTTACCAATGAGGACGCGCCCGGTGAGGGGGCCGGTCACCGCGATGACACATACGTCGGTGCAGCCCATCTCGATGATGTGGAGGAAGAGGTCGCGTTCGTGCGCCCCAGGATCTGCGATGCTGAAGCCTCGGGGCGTCCCGGGTTCTCCACGCGGATTCATGACCAGCAGGGAACGCTGCTTCAACGGAATGAGGCCGTAGAACGGCGCCGCGCCCGAGCCGCCGATGTGTATGAGGAACTGCCGATAGGCGTCGGGCAGGACGATGTCTCTCTCGGCCTCATACGCGGCGACGCGTGCTTCCGCCAGCTTCGGGCCGAGGATGAACTTGTGTTGCTCTTCCCCGAAGGAGTGGCTGCGCAGCGGTTGGAACGGGATTGCGGCCAGCTTGCGACGCAGGCGGGGTATGCGGGGATCCATGATGCTTCTTCTCTCGTTCCCGTCACCTTATGGGCGGCAGGGGGCCTTCTGGCCAGAAGGCCCCCTCTTCCGCAGGAGAGCGAAGCCGCCCCGGCCGAACGTCTGACGTTCGCGCATCCTGATTCGGTTGACGTGTCCTTCGGCGACGCCGGCCTTCAGATGCAGGGGTCGGTGGATCGATCACGCTGAGCAGGTGTGCTCACTGATTCCGCTTTCCTGACGTGAACGGGCCGGACACGGGGGCTACACACTTGTCGACGACGGTCTGCTCGCCGGCTGCCGAGCCCTCCAAGCAGAGCCGTCCGCCCTTGTCACGCAGGTCGAGGAAGAACCGCGTGGTCGTACCGGACTGCTTCAGATCGTGGATGCGCTCGTCGACATAGCCGAGGTCGTTCAGGATCTGCCTGACCTCGGCGGGGGTGGGATCCGCCAGATCCCAGAGCGCCTGGGCGATGCGCTCCTCATGGAGATTGCTCGCGCACCAGTCACGAGCATTCAACTCCACTTCCGGCCCAGCCGTGGGAGCGATGGGCTCGACGTCCGGCGGTGTTTCCACCGCACCGGGCGGCAGCGGCAGCGCCGGACCGCTCGGCGGCGGCTCCGGCGGGGCGCTCGGGGGACACGACTGCTCGATCCTGTCCAGTATCTCCGTGAGGCTGGGCCGGGCCTCGGCGGTGTCAGCGGGCTCGCTTTGGAGTCCGCCGGCGCTTGTCTTCTCGGTGCCGCAGGCGCTGAGCGCCAGAGCGGCAAAAGCTGTCATCACGAGCGTGTGCCGTGGGCGGCGCGGGAAGTGGGTAACCGCGCCGGTCAGGGCAGGGGTTCGAGTCATGCGCCGAGTCTGTAGTAAAGCCGCCCCCTGCACGTGAGTACTGGTACTCACGTGCGCAGGAGTGCTCGCTCAAACTTCGATGAGACGCGCCATCAGGGAGACGAGACACCGGTACATAGGGGCGAGGCTTCGGCGTCGCCATGCTCTCCATGATGGCCATCGCCCCTGGGGCGAACCCTGATCTCGAATGCCCGTCAAAGCGGATCGAGCCCAGTCAAAGGCTCACACCTGCTGGTGGACTCCAGCACTCCAATTGTGAGATCTACCCGTCCGTAGCGTTGACTGACCCGCAAGTGATTGTGCAGGGGTTGGGGGATGAGGGTGAAGTACGGCATACGCGCTGCGGCGCTCGTGACACTCATGGCATGCGGGCTGACGGCGTGCGGCAGCGAAGCCGAGCCGATGTCGGAGGAGGGGATCAGGAAGGCGCTGCCCACCGAGGAGACGCTTCCCAAGGAATGGGACCTCCGCCACCACGAAGCCAACACGGAGGGCAAGCTCTGGGGGACGCGTAAGTGCGAGAACCTCACCGATACGAAGTGTCCCGGCTTCGTAGCTGTGGGCGGTGTGGGTCTGGCCGGCCCTGACTTCATGAAGACCGGCCGCGGGCCCTATGGGGGCGTCACCATCCTCTCCTTCGAAACGGCCGAGAACGCGGAAGCAGCCTTGAAGGGGAGGACCAAGGTCACCCTTTCCGATACCCCGCTGGAGATCCGGACCGGGGCGGACCAGACCGTCGCGCGCAGGAACACGTACTGGTCCACCGTCGCCATGCGCATCGGTTCGACGTTCGTGCTCGTCACGGCCCAGGTGCAAAACCCCCAAAAAGTTGAAAACCTCGCCCAGTCCGTGGCCGACCGCGTCAGGGAGCAGAGCGAAAGTTGATACTCCAGAGGCAGATCGCGATCTTGCTGGTGAGGACGGCCGGCACGGACATGGGTGCGGCCACCGCGTAGGTGCAGCATGCCGGGTGGGTCCGGGTCACCTCCGTGGGGGTAGCCGATCCGGGCCATCGAGGTGTGGGCGGTTGCCGCTCCCGCACCGCGGCCGCCTATAGGCCGATGCCGGTGACGGCGATGATTCGGCTGCTCCGCCGGTGCGGTGCTGTTCATGCCGGCCATCGTGCAACCCGACGCCGACGGCAAGGTCAACGCGGGCGGCGAGAAGGGACAGCACCGTGGCCAGGGCGGTAGCCGGGACGGTCGGGCAGCGGCGGCTTCGGTCACACGCGGGCGTGCGTCTGTCCGCTGTTGGGCTGTGTGGCACCGGCGGCCACCTTGCTGTCTGCCCTCGCCGTGCGAGGGCCCGGGCCGAGTTGGACGCCTCCTGCGCCCTGTTCGGGCCAGGTCCCTTCGGCGTGTGTGCCCGCCGACCCTGCTGCTGAAGGGGCACTGGGACGACGAAGCCCCCCGGTTCCTCAGTTCATCAGCAGCAGCCGCGTGTTGGCTACAAGTTTGCGGTTCACACTGGTGCTCTGTACGAAGATCGTGAAGTCGTCGTTGTGGTCGGGCTTGACACGGACCTCGCTGTCCGGCAGGCCGAGCAGGGCCCGGGCCTCCGGCCCCGCGTACACCCGATCGGTCTTCTTCTCCAGCACGGCGATCTGCTTCCGCGCCTGGATCTTCTCCGACTTGCCCAGCTGGTAGAACGCACCACCGGTCCGGTACGTGTGCCCGCATTCGACGACCCAGTCCCGGATCCCCGCGTCACGCGTCACCGGGATCAGCTGGTACGCCGACGGTTTCACCGGGGTGAGACCGGCCGCTTTGATGGTGTCCTTGTTGACCGCTGCCGCACCTGTGGAGAACACCGTCCGCGATCCCCGGATGCCCTGGGCGCGGCCCACCATGAACTTCTCGGTGGCCTGCCGGATGACCTGCCCGGCCTCCTCCAGACCCTGGGTGCTCGTGGCGTCCCAGATGGCTATGTTCTCCTTCGGGAAACCGCACTGCATGGCCTCGCGCTTGCCCATCTGGTCCGGCACCAGGACGGCCAGCGTCCAGTTGTCCTCCTGCGTCTCGATCATCCCGGCCACGGCTGTCACCAGTTCACGCGGATCCCTGGAGGGGGCATCCGGGCATCGATGACTCGCGTTCTCCTGCCCGTCGGTCAGTACGAACGTCAGGAAGCTGTGGTCGCCGTACAGTTGAGCCGTCTGTGCCAGCTCCCGCTGCGACTTGAGCGCGGCCGCCAGCAGAGCCGTCATGCCGCCGGCCCGGTACAGCTGCTTCAGCGACGGCATCCGCAGTACGTCCTTGTCGTAGACGACGCACTCCACCTTGTCCGCGAAGACGTACACCGTGACACGGGTTTCCTGGTCCAGCTCCCTCGACCGGCGGGCAAGGTAGGCGATCTGCTGGTCGGCGACTTCGACGACCTTGCGGCTCAGGTGCGACATGGACGAACTGGCATCCAACACGAGAGCAACGTGATTGATGTAGTTCTGGTTTCCGGACATGACAGTCCCCCCTGTTTGTTTCCGACTCGATGCTCCTACCGTCTCACCCACCACTGACAATCGCCCCCGGCTCCCAGGGCGGACGAAGAGCCCACCCGGCCCGGAGTGTCCTGGTGTTCCGGGATGCTCAACCGGTTCGACGACCTGCTCGTACCGGCCCCGCCCCGTCCGGACCACGTACCCGTGGTGCGCCCATGTCCCGGGGGCGGATCACCTGGTCGGTGGGCCATGAGGCGGGCCGACCTGGGCTGATCAGTCTCTGCTGAGGCCGTGAGGGGCGGCGTCCGGTTCTTCCGGGAGCGCCAGGATCTCCTCGCGAGCGGCGGTGGCCTCGGTGCCGGCGGGGAGCTCCGCACCGTAGGAGTTGTTGAGGCGTGCTCCGCGACCATACGGCGGCGCGCAGCCGGGCCTCGTTGGCGCGGCACCGGACGTCACTGGCGCGTTCGCGGGCCCGTTCGGTGCGTTGCCGCTCTGGGCAGTTGTCGCCGCGGTTGTCCAGTGCGTCTGGGAGGCGACAGGCAAGTCTGGCAAGTAGCCCCAGGGGCCTGTGCCTTACACGTATCCGAGGGTTGTTCAGGCATGTTCGAGACGTACCAGCCGCCGGACTCTCCAGACCTTGTACGGGACCGAATGAAGTGCGCCGGTCTTCGGGCGAAACAAGGTCACCCATGAGTACAGGCGATCCTCACGCAGACAGCTGCGCGGCCGGCATCGCCCACTCGGTGCCCTGTTGCTGGTGGCCCCGGCTCGGCCCACGTCGCGACTGTCAGGTGTGCGCCGCGACGTAGGCCACGAATGCGCCGGGGATCGCGAGCATGGCGGCCAAGTGCACCATCGCCGTACGTGGCATCCGTAGCGCGGCGGCGATCAGGAGTCCGGCGGCGAGCCATACGCCCCAGATCGTCTGTGCGGTGTCCTGGGCCTGCTCCATGGCCGCTTGCTCCGTTTCGTCCGGCGCCCCGAACGTGATCCCGGACGCGATCGTCGACCACAGCAAGACACCGGACAGGACCAGGTCCCCAACGGCGACCAGGAACGCCACCGGCCCGTCGTACTCCTTTGTCCAGCCCCACAGGCCTGTGCTCGTGCTCATATGCCCAAAGCCTGCCGGGTGGTCCGGCCCAGCGCATGAGTACCCGAACTCAGTAGTAGGGGTGGCGGGGCGGCGTTCCTCGGCTCAGAACAGGCGGATTCCTGAATGTGTCCGGCGCCCCTGCCGGCGCGGCAGGGCTACGCCGATCCACGCGGTCCACCGGAGCCGGTAGCTCTGCCTCCGTGACGAGGCGGCCGCTCACGTACACCGTTGAGCCGGATGTCAGTGCCGGGGCCCAGAATGACGGGCATGATCCAGACACTTCCCGTGGCCCTGCCCGGCACGCTGGTGGACCTCCACCGCATAGACCTGACCGCCCTCTACTCGGGTTCGACAGCATGTCGTCCGTGTGTCGGCATGCGAGCTGCGGTGGGTCGGCCTTCAGCGGGTGAACAACATTTCCACCGCGTCCAAGTGGCCCGGCTTCCCCAAGCTGGACCGGACGCGGGCACCGATCGACCTCTTACGCGCCGGTCATCCGCGACGGCGCGAGTACGGCGCCCGGCCCACTCTGGGGGTGAGGGCAGGGCGAGCCGGGATCCCAGGGCGGGGGCGTGGTCCGGCACGGTGCGCCCTCACGAGGGGGCGGCGCTCGGACATCGGCTGCGGCACTGGAACTGTCGTCTCGACGGCCGTCGGAGGGGCACGGGTCACCCGGAGACGGGCGCAGGCTCTTCCAGGGCGATCACGACCATGACCGGGAGGTCGGTGTCGTGCTGTACCACGCCGGCGGTCAGTACCCGGCCGTCCAGGACCCACTTCCGCACCGCGATGAATTCGTCCTTGTCCGCCGCCGTCTGCTCGGCCTCGGCGAGGTGGTCGGCGAGTGGGGATTGTTCGATCTCGGGGAGGAGGCCGGCCAGTACCCGCTCGCCCTCCTCGTAGACGGCGTCCAGGTCGTCGAAGTAGCCCGACTCGTCGACATCGCGGATCCAGACGGCGAACGAGACGCGGACCGCGCCGCTGCTGAACGCCTGGGTCCATCCCCGGATGCCGTCTTTGTGCCAGGACGTCTCCACCCCGTTGCGGGGCTTGCCCCTGGGCGTCCACTCCTGGGCCGCGAACCTTGCCGCCGCGCCCTCGGGGGTCAGCGGGACGAGGCCCCGGAGCTCTTCCAGCATCGCGTTTACTGCAGCCATGAACTCATTCCACTCATGCCGTTGCCGGGCACGTGGTACGCCTTCAGCTGCCCGCTTGCGTAGGCCTCGGGGAAGGCCTTGGACAGCACCTCGTTCACATGCGCGGCACCCCATTCATTGGACACCATATAGCGAACTCCCTTGCCTCCGAGATCCTCGTTGAGGGCGAGCAGCTTGTCGGTCTGCTTGGTGAGCCGGGCTTCGTCGTAGAAGTCGGAGTCGGGGTTGTACGGAGACTTCTCCCACTCGCCGAGGTTGTCGCCGCCGGTCCACTTGGCCTCGGTGACCCAGCCGTCCCGCGGGCCGCCGTCGATGTGGACTTCCCGACCGTCGGGCAGGATCCACTGCTGCTCGTAGCTCTGGTCGGTGACGAGCCGTTGGTACCGGAACGAGGGGCGTTCGAGTTGCTTCTCGGTCAGCCAGCCCAGCCCCTTGAACCGTGAATACGGTGACAGGCCGAGGGGGTCGCAGACCGTGAACGGGTTGTGCACGTAGGCGACCGGGTTCGGCGACGGTGACAGGCCGAGGGGGTCCGGGGAGGTGTAGCGGCCGGTTTCGGGATCGTAGTGGCGGAACAGGTTGTAGTGGAGACCGGTTTCGGGGTCGTAGTACTGGCCGGGGAAACGCAGCGGGGTGTAGGCGGCGGTGGAGCGGGTCCAGGCGGTGGTTCCCCACAGGGTGGAACGGGACCGCCATGCGATGTCGCCGGACTCGTCGACCAGTTCTGTGGGGGTGCCCACGAGGTCGGTGGCGATGGCGAAGAACCGTCGGTCGACTTCCTCCTGGCGGGCGTCCGGGGTGAGGAGGCGTTCGGTCTGGGACAGGGGGACCAGGCCGCGGTGGTCCCAGGTGAGGGCGACCACGTGCGGCAGATCCGGAGTGTGGACCGTCTGTTCGCACAGCGTTCCGCCGTCCCAGGTGAACCGGGTCTCCTCGGTCACGCTCTCGCCGTCGTCTGCCAGGCGTTGCTTGGCGGTGCGGCGGCCCAGGGGGTCGTAGCGGTAGCGCCATCGGGTGCCGTCGGGGGTGGTCACGGAGGTGAGGCGGTTCTCGGCGTCCCACTCGTAGCGCCAGGTGTCGGGCTTGCGTGAGAGCCGGGTCTTCTGGCGCAGGGTGATCCGGCCGAGGGCGTCGTGTTCGAAGCGCACTCCGCCGGCGCGGGTGATCGTGGTGCCGGTGTAGGCGCGTTCTCCGGTGGCCTCGTTGCCCGGGTGCCGGGACGGCCACGTTGCGGAGGTCTGGTTGCCGGCGTCGTCGTAGGCGTACCGCTCGGTCCAGTCCTGGGCGTGGACGGCGGTGACCCGTCCGGTCTGGTCGAGGTCGAAGGTGTGGGTGCCCGACAATCCGTCGGTCCAGGAGGCGAGATGGCCGTCGGCGCGGTAGGAGTAGCCGCGGTGGTTGAGGGAGCGGTCGTCGACTGTCAGGTGCTGGGCGGAGAGCCGTCCGGCCTCGTCCCACGCGGAGGCCAGGGTGAGTGTGCCGCCGAAGACGCGCTCGATTTCCCGTCCGGCCTCGTCATGGGTGAAGGTGACCTCGCGGCCGCCGGCGGTTATTCGAGCGGGACGGCCGACGGCGTCATAGCCGTATGTGGTGATCGCGCCGGTGGGTGTGGTGCGGCGAACCCGGCGCCCCAGGGCGTCGTAGGCGTAGTTCATGGCGCGGCCATCGACGAGTTCGGTCTTGATCCTTCCGCGTCGGTCGTACACGTAGGCGACCTCGCTGTCCGGGCCGGACGCCTGGAGCAGGCGACCGGCCCGGTCGTACACATAGGCGGTCACCTTTCCGGAGGCGTCCTTGCGGACCGTCCGGCCGAGCTGGTCGTAGTCGTAGGAGATGGTGTGGCCGAGTGCGTCGGTCCGGGCGGTGAGCTGCCCGGCGGCGTCGTAGCGGTAGGCGCGTGGTCGGCCGTCGAAGTCCGTCTCGGAGCAGAGGCGTCCGGCGGCGTCGTACTGGTAGTGCCAGGTGAGGCCGTGCGGATCGGTGACCTTGGTGAGCCGCAGGGCGGCGTCGTGCTCGAACGTATGACGGGCGCCGTCGGGTTGGGTTCGGGCGGTGAGCAGGTCGAAGTGGGTGTACTCGAAGCGGGAGACGCCACCGATCGGGTCGGTGTGGGTGAGACGGTTGCCCTCTCCGTCGTAGGTCCATGACTCGGTCGTACCGCCGGGGCCGGTACGGCGGGCGAGATTGCCGTCCACGTCCCACTCGAAGTGCGTGACTCCGCCCACCGGGTCAGTGATGCGCACCGTCCGGCCCAGGGCATCGCGTTCCAGGCAGGTGACGCCGCCGGCCGGGTCGGTCACCTTTACCGGCAAGCCCGCGGCATCGCAGCGCACACTGGTGGTGGCGCCGAGGGCATCGGTGACGGTGGTCAGCCTGCCCCGGTCGTCGTAGGAGTACCGGGTGGCGGAGCCGGCCGGGTCGGTGACGGCGGTGCGGTTTCCGCGAGCGTCGAACTCCTGGCGCCAGCGGGCGCCGTCCGGCCCGCGGAACTCCGTGGGCAGCCCGAATGGCCCACGGACAGTGCGCAGTTCGCTGCCGTCGGGCCGGGTGACGGCAAGCAGGTGGCCGTCCTCGTCGTAGGTGAAGGCGGTGGTGCGGCCGAGTGGGTCCGTGCTGCTGAGCAGGTTGTCGTGCGTGTCGTAGGCGAACCGGGTGGTGTGGCCGAGCGGGTCGGTGGTGGCCAGGACGCGGCAGCGGCTGTCGATCAGGTGGCGGGTGGTGTGCCCGTCGGCGGTGGTGAGGGTGGTGGTGCGGCTGCCGGTGGCGGGGTCCGGTTCGGTGTAGGTCAGAGTGATCTGGACGTGGCCGGCCTCGCCACCCTCGGCGACGACGCGGTCCCGGTCGTCGTAGACGTAGTCGTAGCGGCTGTTGTTGGAGTCGATCCAGGCGGTGACGCGGCGCCGGTTGTCGTAGACGAAGGCGGTGGTGGCCCCCGAGGGCCTGGTGAGGGCGGTGAGGTTCCCGTCCTCGTAGCCGTAGGACATCAGCAGCAGGTCTGCGCCGCCCTCACCCGCGCCGGTCAGGGTGAGGGCGGTGATCAGACTGTCGCTCACGGCGATGGACACCCGCCGGCCCGCCGAACAGGTCAGGGCGAGCGGGATGCCTTCCTCGGTGCGCTCCACGGCCCACGCGTTGCCGTGGCGGTCCTCGGTCCGCTCCAGCCAGGCGATGCCGTCGTCGCCCGGTTCGGTGTCGGCTGGTGCGGCGAAGTGTCGGGTGAGGCCTGTGCCGGGGTCGGTGACCGTGTAGTGGCCGTCGGCGTCACGGCTCAGCAAGGTACGCGCCGCCCCGGACTCGGGGCGGGTGGGAGCGCCGGGGACGGGGTGCGGGTACGGGATCAGGAGGCCTTCAGCGGTGACGTGGACGACGCCGACCGCGTCGATCTCCAGCCGCTCGTCGACGGTGGAGACCCAGGACGAGCCGAGGAACCGGCCCGCCGTGCAGCCCGACTCCGTACGGCGGGTGAAGACCAGCGGTAGGGTACCGGGAAGGACGAGATCCGTCTGCGGCAGGAACATCCGGCCCGAGGCGAGGTCCACCGGGTCGGTGCCGACGACGGGGCGCGTCGCGTCGGGGCGGTTGTGGGTGCCGTTGGGGACGTTGTCGAGCAGTTTGCGGGAAGTACGTGCGGCGTCTGCGGCGAGCCGGATGCCCTTGAAGGCCGCCCCTCCGCCTCCGGTGGCCGCCGTGAGTGCGGCGTCGGGCAGCAGACGACCGAACCCCTCGTACGGGTCCTTCATGAAGTCGCTGACCATCTGCTTGCCCGTGCCCACCGGGTCATTGGCGGCCAGGACGAGTCCGGCGGCCAGGTTGTTGAGCGACGTGGCGTACTCGGCAGGGTGCGTGATGTTATACGGGTCAAGGGGGTTGACCTGGCGCACGAAATTGAGGATCCCCGCGGTGCCCTTGACGATGCCGCCGCCGACGTGGTCGCCCATGATCTGCAGCTCCTGGAGACCGTCGCCCAACTGCTCGGCGTAGGACGGCTTCTCCGGGGCCTTGTCGCGGGCGGCGCGGACCGCGGTACGCGCCGTCTCGGCGGCCGTGTTCCGCTGCTCCCGTGCCTGGGACAGGATGTCCTGCGCGTCCTGCATCAGCTGCTTGCCCGGGTCGGAGAAGGTCGGAGCGGGGCACGGCGGGAGCGTGGACGGGTCGCGCTGGTCGGCGGGCTTGGCGTTGTACCGTTCGACCGCGCCGTTGTAGTCGTCGATCTTCTTGCGGTGGGCGTTGGCCGCGTCCTCGGACGCTTTGACGCCTTCCTTCCACATCTCGATCGCCGTCTGCGCCTGGTTCTGCGCCCACACCACGGTGCCGGCGAATGCCTCCAGGGCGGCGGCCGCGTCCTCGCAGGCGTCGGCGCCGGTGAACCACTTGGGGGGCTGGGTGCGAACGGCGTTCCGCAGCGCTTCTGCCGCCTCCCCCTTGAGCCGGGAGGACTCGAGTCCCTTGAGTCCTTCACCGGCGCTGTCGAAGGACGTCTGGAAGGCGCGGAGTTGCTTGGCGGTGGACCGGATCTTCTCCGGGCTGCCGTAGATCAGCTTGGTCTTGTCCTCGGTCTGCCCGAGGTCCATCTCGTCGACCTCGGCGCCCATCCGGTTCGCGACCGAACGGGACTGCTCGCGGACCCAGTCCGCGCCGGATTCCCAGCCGACGTCGTCCAGCCGGTCGGCGGTCCAGTTCCCGGCGTCCTCGACCCGGTTGCCGGCCCACTCGACACCGACTTCGACCGCCTTCTCGACCGAGTCGGGCGTGACGTCGCTGATGAAGTCGCCGATACCCATGGTCAGTTCCCCCCGGACTCACCCTGTTGCTGCGCCTGCTGGGCGCGTTCCTCCGGCGACGGGCCGAAGGTGTCGTCCAGCGCCCGGTTCCACTGGTCGTCGGAGATGCCGAGCGCGTCGTTGAGTATTTCCGACCTCTGGCCGCCCTGCCCCTCGGTGAGGACGGCGCGGCCGGTGTCCTTCCAGGTCTGCTCGATGTCCTGCCCCGCCTGCTCGAACGACTCGGCACTCCAGTCCGGGTCCAGGTAGTCCGGCGTGAACACCTCGCCCCAGCCCTGCTGGGCGATCTCCTCCTCGGTGGCATGCGGGTTGCCGCCCATCACGGAGTTGACGCCCACCTTGATCGCGCCCTCGACGTACTGGTCGTGCTCCCACTGCGTACCCGCCGCCAGCCCCAAACGGTTCGCGAGCGCACTCGCGTCGTGCACCAGGGCCCGCACACCCCACTCCCAGCGCTCGCAGAAGTCCTCGAAGTCGACGGAGAGGCCGTGGTGCCCGGCCTCCATACCGGTCATCGCCAGCGCGGAGAAGCCCTTGCCCATCACCGAACCGGTGGCGCCACCGAGGTCGCCGAGCTGATCCATGGTCGCGCCGACGCCCTTGGTGAACCTCGCGACCGACGCCTTGTCGAAGTTCAGATCCGCACCGTCACCGCCCATGGCCGTGCCCCTCCCCAGTCGTGTCGACGTCGACAGCCACACCGTCCGGAACGATGCCCGCGACCGGCGGGAAGAACATCGACCCGTCCTCCGACGCGATGTCCACGGCCAGACCCGCCGGCTCCCCCAGTGTCGCCACGATCTCGTCGACGATGCGCGCCCCCATCAGCGCCGCGTAGTCCAACGGCCGGTCGCCCGGACCGTGATGCAGCGCGAACCGCGCCAGCGCCGTCTCGTCGGTGAACGCACAGATCCACCGCACACCACCCGACCGCGCCGACCACAGACCGCCGTCGGCCGACGGAACCAGAAGAACCGAGCGCCGCATCTCACCGACCAGCGCGCGAGGGTCACCGACGCCTCTTCTCCGCTCGGCGATCCGTTCCGCGAGCGCTGTCCTCGGCTCCTCCACGGCCCCTCCCCGTCATTAGTCGCTGATGGCAGCGTAAGACATGACGCGTAGCCGGGAGTGATGGCTGGTCAGTTATGTGTCGCCGGAGCGGCAGAAGCGGCGTGTGTTCACATCGTCCCGTATGGGTGAGAGTTGTTTCGTGAGGGCGAGACTGTGAAATCGGGCGATGCCGAGCCTGGCCTGGTGGACGCCGTCGTCATTCGGCCCGGCAGTCCCTTCCAGCAGGCTCATCACCCGCTTGCTGGGGCGCATTTCGGTCAGCAGCTTGCACGCAGTTGTCGTGGGATCTCGTGGCTACGGGGCGACAGACGGGAGACCCCGGACCGCAAGGTCCGGGGGCACGCGGCCTCCATCGCCCGGTCGGATACAGCAACTGCCCATGATTCACCAAACTCGCGCGTCGACTTGTGTCGATGGCGGATTCTGCCAGGCGACGAGGCGTATCGCGGGGAAGGGGCGAAAGGCGTCGGGCGCCCTCGAAAGCAGAGTGGGATTCCCCAGCCGGACCCGTGCGCTTCATAGCCCCTGATGGGGGCTCAAGGGGCTTCGGGGGCGATGACCAGACGTCGTGTGACGCCGCCGGCCAGCCGATCCAGTGCCTCGTCGACCGGCCCAAGGGATACTCCGCCTCTACGCAACCTCGGACGAGGCCTGACGCAGCCATCGCCATGACCGTATGGGCGTCGGCGAGGGTTGCGCCGACGGAGCCGCGGATCGCGGTGTCCCGTACGACTACGTCCAAGGTGGCGGGTTTTCTGTGTAGCCGACCAGGTGACTCGGCCACGGGTCCGTGCCATCCGTGCGGCCTGTCCTTGGGTGTACACGTTGCCCACCGTGGCGACCACCACGTGGCAGCGCTCTCCAAGCGGTCGCCGCGTGGACGGCCGCGCCCGGGTCGCGTTCGCCCGGGTCGTCGATCACAGCACCGTAGAGCAGCGCCTGATTCCGGCCGGCCCGTGGGACCTGACGAGTAGGCAGTGGGCCCGGCTGGAGACTTGCTGCCGCGGGGTATCAGGCAGGGTCGGCCGCCGGTGTGGACGCGGCGGCAGTTGATAGACGGCATACGGTGGCGGACCCGGACCGGTGACCCGTGGCGGGATGTGCCGGAGCGTTACGGGCCGTGGGAGCGGGTCCATGACCAGTTCCGGCGCTGGCAGCGGGACGGCACATGGTCGAGGGTTCTCACCCAGCTTCGGTGTGCCGCCCCGGCAGCACGCCGCTGGGGCGGCGAAAAGGGGGATCTTCAGAAGGAGCTGCCCGGAGCCGGGAACGGCAGCTTCGGCGAAGGAGACCGCATCGGTGACCGGTACCGGGGAGCGGGCGCCGGCCAGGCAGTACTCGCACAGCGCTTCGTCGGAATCGAACCCGGCCTTCGCCGCCGGCCGGGGGCAGAGGTTCTCCGAGCCTGCGCACACCAGGCGCACTGTCCGCAGCCTTCGTAGGGCGGGACTGTAAACGTTGGTGCGTTTACATGGCGATCATGTCGCTCGACCCCACGGGGAAGGGCCAGCCCGCTGGACCATGCGCTGGAAGACCGCACTGAACGCCTTCGACATCACTCTCGACGGCCGACTCCCCGCAGCCCGTCAGTAACCCCGAAATACCCGCGCTGCACCGGTTCGCTTTTGCAGACCGCCGCATGCCGCCGGGATGGCCTCAGGGTCGCGTCGGCCCGTGGTGTGCTGGCGGTCGAGGAGGGCCTGGTGAACGTGCAGCTCTTGTAACCTATTTGCTGAGTCCGCCCGACTGCCGGGCAAGGACTCGGTTCCGACCACGTCGGTGTGTGGTGGAGCTGAGCCTGCCCGGCAGTCGGCGGACCGAGTGGGACCCGTCTAGTCCATGAGGCCGTTCTCGAACGGCGTGGTCTGCTCGACCCAGGGGGCCCCGCACGCGAGGGCGTCCGGGACGCCCTGAGTGATCGTGCACTCGGTCTGCCAGATTTCTCCGGTCTTCGTCAGCACCTCGACCGAGACGTTGCCGTCCTGGGAGGCGATGGCGACGGAGCAGGCGCCTTCGGGGTAGTTAGTGTTGTCGCTGAGGTCCGACCAGACGAACGGCGTCGCCTCGGGCGTGAGGTTCCGGATACCGGCGAACGTCTGGCCGTTGTAGGTGACGGCTCTGACCTCTTCGTCGACGTTGGGCCTGTAGGCGTCGATGTCATTGCACAGCAGGCCGTTGCCGTTGGGCTGGTCGGGGCACCTGCCGTCGTTGTCTCCCGGGCGGCACTTGTCGTCGTCCGTCGGTTCTGGCGTGTTCACGACAGTGGGCGCCTTGGCGGGCTGCGCCGTGGCGAGTGCGGGGCTCGAGGCCCCTGCAAGGACGAGAGTGAGGGACACGAGGGTGGCGCCGGCAAGCCATGTGCTGCGTCGGGGGAGCGGCCCGTGCGAGGACCGTGCCCTGGAATCGGGACTCATGAAACTCTCCTGGTTTCGAGAAGTCAGAGAGCAGGCTGACCTATGTGCAGCTGCTGCACCCGGCGGATACCGGGGATTGTGCTCATGGTCACATAGGGCTATCCGCTTTGCACATTGAGTGACCAGGCTGTGGGCGCAGGCTCGCCCCGCGAGAGCGTGTGGCTGCCGGCCCGGCTGTCTCGGTATCGATCAGCACGGTGGCGTAGTGGTGACGTCGGCGCAGAGTGAAGTCCTCGACATCGATCGCGCGGGGCGCCCTCGGTCTGGGCTCCGGGACGCGCAGCAGGGCACGGAGAGCGGTGTGACGCGACACGCGCACCGCCAGTGCCGCCACCAGACGCGCCCCGCCCGACCCGGTGCTCCGGTAGCCGCCGCCCGTGATCACCGTCGTCCTGCCGCTTGCGGCCTTCGCTCCGGACCGCTCCCCCTGCCTTGCAGTCGTTGCGGTTGCCCGCGACCGGGTAGCCGACTGCGACGCCCCGTCGACGAGGACCTGGTGGTTGGTGGAGCAGACCCGTGATAAGCGGTTGTGGGACAGCCCTCAGCCTCCGAAGCGGAGCTTGTACTGCGCCTTGCCGTTCGGGAAGTCGTCCAGCGTCCCGCCGCCCCAGTCGTGGTTGAAATACGCCTGATACCTCGAGTCCTGGACCAGCTCGGCCATCCGGTCAATGAAGTAGGGCGAGTCGCCGCCCCCCGCATAGACGTCACCCTTCAGGTACAGGCCCCATTCCGGATAGGACTTGGGCTTGTTGTGGGCGGCGGCAAATGCCTTGAAGTCGTTCACTCCCATGGCGGTGGTGAGGGTGTGGTTCCACCGCTGAGCCGGCGTAGCGTCCGGGTGCTGCCACCACACGTCATAGATGTTCAGTCCCACTATGTCGACGTAGGAGTCGCCCGGGTACAGCGTCTCGAATGACGTGACCTTGCCCGAGGGGCCGACGGCCATGTTGTAGTCGAACTGGAAAGCCGCTCCGGTACGAGCACGCATAAGAGAGACCACACGTCGGAACATCGCCCGATAAGCTGCCGGATCGTCAGTACCCTGCCATGGTCCGATGATCTTGTTATTGCCCTCGTACCCGAGACGTACGACCGAGTCGCCCAAGCCGTTCTTGACCATCAGGTCAGCGAGGTCTTGGAACTGGCTGTCGTACTTACCGGCAAGCCCGTCCGCGAAGTTGCCGCCCTTGGGCAGCATATGCAGCCCAAGCACGAACTGCCGATCGGCATCGGCCTTCTTCCAGTCACCCCAGTACTTGAACGCGTACTGATTCCACTTGGTGTTCTCCGACGGGTCCGCATAGTCGGTCGCGTGGACCTGTGACCGACTGAGCCAGGTCCGGAAGTTGTCCAGAGCATCGGTTTTTCCGGGTCCGACGTAGACACCCACGTGGGAGGCGGTGACGACACCCTCGGAAGGCACTGTCATGAGTGAAAGGGTAGCCGCCGCCATGGCCGCTACCGTCGCCAGTTTTCGCCTCATCCTCGCTCTTCCTTACCCGCTTGTCGGCTTGTCGACCAGGTTTCCTCCACTGAGCTACGCCTGAGTCACCCGGGTCTACCCGGGTCGCCCCGCGGCCCTGTCATTCTCGGGAGGGCTGTACGCGCAGGGCAACCAGAGATCCCTACTAAGGGCCTTCGTAGGTGAAAGGGGCCTTGCCTGCGGACTCGCAGGCGTGCTGTTCGGCCCCAGGGATTCCCCGAAGGGATCCGTGCCGCCGCCAGGGCGCCCTTATCGTATGGGGGAGCGGCGGGAATACCCAGCAGGTCGAATGCGGGGTTCACTGCACGCGAGTCATGTCCGTTATGAGTCGCTTGTGCGGATGTGCCCTAGGGGTCTGCTGCTAACAGGTATCGTTGGAGCGGAACGCGGCATGACACATGTCACATCAACGAGCCCGGAGCCCCGCGTAACCGGCAGTACCGCGAAGACTCCAGAGAACCGGCCGCCGACTGACCTTCGAAGGTGGCTTGCTCCGAGGCCGGTCAGAGAAGCGTCGAGGTCCCCGGTTCAAGGGTGTCCTGTTCACGAACGCCCAGCTTCCCTACGCACCCGAGCTCGGTTGAATGACCACGTATCCAGACCGACCAGTGACCTCGGCGAGGTGGGCCTGGACCTCGCCGGTCGTCAGGCCTCCGCGGCGACGGAGGTGCCTGTCTCGTCGACGCGCGAGAGTTCGTTTCTGCCGCTTCTTGACGATCTCCGGTTCGAAAGTGCCGTCGCGGTCGCGGGGCACGGCGGTCTCCACCGGCCCGGCGTCGGTCAATACGGTCCTGCCGCGGGCCCCGTTGCGGGAGTTGCCGTCATTCCTGCCCGCGGGGTCGTGCGTGTCATGACGGAGGTGGTCGGTGATCTCGCCCTCGAGAGCGGACTCCAACAGCCGCTTGGTCAGCTGCTGCAGCAGCCGCCCTCGCCGGTCAGCTGCGGGCCCTCGGCCTGGGCCCGAGGCCTCCGCCTGCACGGCGCTGCTGCCGGTCTCGACCACGAGGCCGCCGCCACGGGCGCTGCGCCGCCAGGTCGCGCCGGCAGGCCTCGGCCGTGATCGTGTTACGAACCCTCAGGAGTCGAGTTGCCGGCGGCCGCACGCAGGCGAGCGCCCCTCTCACCCGTCACCCACTTGACCGGGATCAGCACTGCCCACCACAGCTTCGCGCCCGTCGGGGACACGTAGGCGAGAGGCACGGCAGTGGCGAAGACCAGCACCGTTACTGCCAGATCGGCCATGTCGTTGCGCGCGACGCGATCCGTCAGCACCGCGCTGCCCAGCCATGGGCGCCTCCACAGTGCGATCGTCAGCGCAAGTTGGGCGACGCCCATGACTGCGACGGCGCCGGAGTAGACGGCCACCGACTCGGGCAAATCCCCGTACTCGGCCAGCAGGGTAGTGGGGAAGGGCATCAGGGCGATCAGCCCCAGGCTCAACAATCCCAGCTTGATGACCGTCCCATCCACCTTCTCCACATATCGGAAGACTTGATGGTGGCCCCTCCAGAAGGCCGCGATGACCAGAAAACTGAGAACGTACGCCCACACGCTGGGCATCACATCACCCAGCGCCTCCTCGAAACCGGCGGAGCTCAGGCCGACGGGCACTGCGATGTCCAGCGCCAGCAGTGTCATCGCGATGGCGAACACGCCGTCGGACAGCGCGAGGAGTCGGGCTGCGCTCCCCTCTTCCTCCCGCACTCGCCGGTGGTCCTTCACGCTGCCCTACCTTAGGGCCAAAAGCTCTGAAATAACCTGATTGAAACCTTTGAGTGTCTGCATGGTGTGCGGCCGACAGGACGGCCGACGGCGAGCGGGTTGCGTACGCCACGTTTCGACCATTGGTTGAACACGGACTCGCCCCGAGGCCGTTTATCTCGGTAACCGGTGCCCCACCTACAGACCGGTGAGTGAGCGAGGTTCGCACATGCCAAGGATCCTTTCGCAAGACACCAAGCGCCGCCGTCCGGTCAGGGGCAGCAGCCCGGCCACGTCGGTGGACCATGGTTCCTACCGGCGACTCACCTACTGAGCGGTCGAGCCCATGAACTACTGCATCCCGTGCCGTCGCCCCCTCAACGGCACTGTGACATGCCCGGAGTGCGGGGCATACGAGTCCGAGACGGCACCGGCGAACGACCGGAGCGACAGCGCTCCGGCAGCCGACCCGGCAGCGCTGGACGGACTCTTCAGCGAGGGACCGGGCTCCGTCGAGCCCTCCGGCGTTTCCTCGCTCCCCCTTCCCACAGCCGAGGAGCCGGCAGCCCGACGCCGCTGTCCGCCGCGACTGAAGAAGTACGGCGGACGGACTCTTGCTGCGGCGACCTTCGCCATGCTCGGCAGTCTGGCCACCGCACTGCTGCTGCCCCAACCATCCGCCGGCACCCCAGGAGCAGCGCCGAGCCCGGAGCGGGCATCCCCTGACGAGCCAGATGTCCGCGTCACCGAACCGCCGAGGGCCTCACCTTCACCTTCACCTGAACGTCCGGCCACGCATCCGGCCAGAGGAGACGTCAGGGACCGGGACGGCACTGGGCGTCCTCGCGCGACGGTCACCGATCGGGAGTCACCGAGTCCCCGGACTCCCACTGCCACCAGCAGCCCACCGCCACCCGTGAAGGCCAGGCCGGCCCCCAGCCCTGCCAGTGGTCTCCCCACCAAGCCGGCCTCCTCGCCGACGGTGACCCCTTCCGCAACTCCTCCCAGTAGTCCCAGCGCCTCACCTACGAGCAGTGCCCTGCCGAGCATCACGGGTGTGCCGGAGACTGGTGGCCGGCCCGAGAGCCCGGCACCGTGATCGTCGCTGGCCGGCAGTGCAACTCCCGGATTCATCCGCTGCTTGATGGAGTTCGGCACCGTCCGGGTCTTCAGGCGTCGATCGTCGGGGCGTGGGAGGTCGCCGGGGGCGGACCACGGCGGACGGGCCGTTGGGCTTTGCGTCGGACCAGCGAACGGGTGCCTCGTCAAGATCAGCGGCAGGTCACAGAGATGTGCGGAAGGGGCCGGAGATCTCATACATGATGCCGCCACTGCTGGAGCCGGAGGTGCCGCGCTGGGAGGAGAAGCAGAGCCGGAAGGCCCTACTCGCCCATCACTCGGGCCAAAGGCCCACTACAGGCGCGGATGTGACGATCCAGCAGACCGGCACGCGATCGGGTGGCGGCTGCCGGCAGGCTCACCAGGGGGCATTGCCGGCGTAGCCGGTGATGCACGATCGGATCCCGCGAGGGCAGTCACGGGGCCTTCGGCGGGGCAGCCGGCTGCGGCCGATCTCGGCGAAACCCGAGACGTCGGTCCCGCATCCGGGCGGAGGCCCGAGCCGGCCGCCCCCTTTCGACCAGTGCCGCTCTGCCACGCGGCATCCAACGCCCGGGGAGCCCGAACGGGTGGCACCCCTCCATGACACGTGACGGGTGGCCCGCGCCCGTGCGTCGTGCGCCTACGGTCGGCGGAACGGAACCCTATGGGCCACGCCTGTCGGGACACACCGTCCGATTTTGAGGAGCGTGGATCGCGTGAGGCGAGCGGTGGCGGCACACGACCTCCTCTGCGTGCGCAGCGTCCGCCGGACAGGCCGCCCCCGGTGCCGATCCTCACGCACACTGAGGGCGCTCGCCGCCCTGCCCCTGATCGCCGTGCTACTGGGCGGCTGCGACTCCCGGACCTCCGGCACAGTCACCCTGAACTGGTACAACTTCCCTGACGACTCCGGCGCCCTGGAGAGCGCGGCGTCCTCCTGCAGCAGCGCCTCCGACGGGCGGTACCGCATCTCGTACAACAAGCTGCCGCGCACCGCCGATGGTCAGCGCCAGCAACTGGTCCGCCGGCTTGCCGCGGAGGACGACACCGTCGACATCATGGGACTCGACGTGACCTGGCCCGCCGAGTTCGCAGAGGCCGACTGGATTCTGCCGTGGACCGGCGAGAACCGCCGACGTGCCACCGAGGGCACCCTCGAGGTGCCACTTCAGACCGCTACCTGGAAGGGCAGGCTGTACGCCGTCCCGTACAACACCAACACTCAACTGCTCTGGTACCGCACCGATCTCGTGCCGAGGCCCCCCGAGACCTGGAGCGAGATGCTCACCATGGCACGTGACCTCGCCCGGCAGGGCAAACCCCACTACGTGGAGATCCAGGGCGCCCAGTACGAGGGACTCACGGTCTGGTTCAACACCTTGGTGGAGAGCGCGGGTGGTTCCATCCTCAACGCCGCTGCCACCGCGCCCTCGCTCGGTCCGCCGGCGGTCCGGGCGGCGACCGTCATGCGAGACCTGGCCCGGTCGCCGGCGGCCGACCCGTCGCTGCCGAACCAGATGGAGGACCAGAACCGGCTGGCCATGGAGTCCGGGACCGCCGCCTTCGAACTCAATTACCCGTTCGTGTATCCGTCGATGAAGGCGAACAAGCCGGATCTGTTCAAGAAGTTCCGCTGGGCGCCCTACCCCGGTGTGGATCCGGGCCGGCCGGCGAAGCCCACCATCGGCGGCATCGATCTGGCGGTGGGAGCCTACTCCCGTCATCCTGACCTCGCCTTCGAGGCTGCCCTGTGTCTGCGCAACCGGCAGAACCAGATCACCGCGGCGCTCAAGGGCGGACTGCCGCCCACGCTGCGCTCGTTGTACTCGGACCCGGCACTTGCCGCGGACTACCCGTTCGCGTCCGAGGTGCTGGACGCCCTCGAGAACGCCAGCGTCCGGCCCAAGACCCCGGCCTACCAGAACGTCTCCATCACCATCTCGCACACGCTCTCGCCCCCCTCGGCGATCTCGCCGCGCAGTGACGTCGAGCGCATCGGGTCCCAGATCGGCGACGCTCTCGAATCGAAGGGCGTGATTCCGTGAACCGACCGGCCCCCGCGGCCTCCGGCACAGCAGAGTCCGCCTCGCCGCCGGATACGCTGAAGGCCCTGTCCGCGGGTGCACGGCAGGAGCGACGTCTGGGCTGGATGCTGTGCGCGCCTGCCGTCGTCGTGATGGTCGCGGTCACGGCGTATCCGATCGGCTACGCCGTCTACCTCTCGCTGCAGCGCTACGACCTCCGCTTCCCGGGCCGCGCGGACTTCGTCGGTCTGAGCAACTACGGTGCCGTGCTGTCCTCCGAGTTCTGGTGGGAGGCGCTCTGGGTCACCCTCGTCATCACCGTGGTCTCCGTGGCCGTGGAGCTGGTACTCGGCTTCGGACTGGCGCTGGTCATGCACCGTACGCTGTTCGGCCGCGGGGCGGTGCGTACGGCGATCCTCGTGCCGTACGGGATCGTGACGGTGGTCGCCGCGTACTCGTGGCAGTACGCGTGGACGCCGGGCACCGGATATCTTGCAGCGCTGCTTCCGCCGGGGGAGGCGCCGCTGACGGAACAATGGCCGGCGATCGGTCTGATCATCCTCGCCGAGGTGTGGAAGACCACACCGTTCATGGCGCTGCTGCTCCTGGCCGGCCTGGCCCTGGTGCCCGAAGAGACGCTGCGTGCCGCACAGGTGGACGGGGCGGGTTCCTGGCAGCGGTTCGCACTGGTGACGGTGCCGCTGATGAAGCCGGCGATCCTGGTGGCACTGCTCTTCCGGACACTGGACGCATTCAGGATCTTCGACAACATCTACATCCTGACAGCAGGTGCCCACGGCACGGCTTCGGTGTCGATCCTCGGTTACGACAACCTGTTCACCGCGCTCAACCTCGGCATCGGCTCGGCGATCTCCGTGCTCATCTTCCTGTGCGTGGCAGTGATCGCCTTCGTGTTCATCAAACTCTTCGGGGCTGCGGCTCCCGGTTCGAAGGAAGAGGGACGCTGATGGCCGGTGCAGGCAAGCGGCACACGACGGGGTGGACGGTCGCCAACATCGTCGTCATCGCCTACGCCCTGTTCCCGGTGTGGTGGATTGTCGCCCTTTCCTTCAAGGACCCGTCGACCATCACGGACGGTAACTTCTTCCCGACGAAGTGGACGTGGGAGAACTACCGCGGAATCTTCGACACCTCTGAGTTCACCAGAGCGCTCGTGAACTCGATCGGCATCGCGCTGATCGCGACGGCGATCGCCGTGGTGCTGGGGACCATGGCTGCGTACGCGGTCGCGCGGCTGCGGTTTCCCGGCAAGCGCCTGCTGATCGGGATGTCGCTCCTGATCGCGATGTTCCCCCCGATCTCTCTCGTGTCGCCGCTGTTCAACATCGAACGGTTCCTGGGCATCTTCGACACCTGGCCGGGACTGATCATCCCGTACATGACGTTCTCGCTCCCGCTCGCGATCTACACGCTCTCGGCCTTCTTCCGTGAGATCCCGTGGGACCTCGAGAAGGCGGCGAAGGTCGACGGCGCCACGCCTGCGCAGGCCTTCCGGCTGGTGATCGCGCCGCTGGCGGCACCCGGTGTGTTCACGACCGCGATCCTCGTCTTCATCTTCTGCTGGAACGACTTCCTGTTCGCGATCTCGCTGACGTCGACGACGGCAGCGCGGACCGTGCCGGCGGCGATCGCGTTCTTCACCGGGAGCAGCCAGTTCGCCCAGCCGACCGGCTCGATCGCCGCGGCGGCCGTGGTGATCACCATTCCGATCATCGTGTTCGTGCTGCTGTTCCAGCGGCGCATCGTCGCCGGACTCACGTCCGGCGCCGTGAAGGGCTGACCGGCAGCAGCCGGCCGTCAGGACAAGGGAGTAGCGACCGTGGCCGAGATCGTTCTCGAGGGCATCACCAAGAGGTATCCCGATGGTGCCGTGGCCGTGCAGGACGTCAATCTCGAGGTCGGTGACGGGGAGTTCGTGATCCTGGTCGGACCGTCGGGCTGCGGGAAGTCGACGACGCTCAACATGATCGCCGGTCTTGAGGACATCACCGAGGGAACGTTGCGGATCGGCGGCCAGGTCGTCAACGACAAGGCGCCCAAGGACCGCGACATCGCCATGGTGTTCCAGTCGTACGCGCTGTATCCGCACATGAGCGTTCGCGACAACATGGGGTTCGCACTGCGTCTCGCGAAGGCGGACAAGGCCGTCATCCGCACCAAGGTGGAGGAGGCCGCGCGGATCCTCGATCTGACGGAGCATCTGGACCGCAAACCGGCCAACCTGTCGGGCGGCCAGCGTCAGCGGGTGGCGATGGGCCGCGCGATTGTCCGTGACCCCAAGGCGTTTCTGATGGACGAGCCGCTGTCCAATCTGGACGCCAAGCTCCGGGTGCAGATGCGGACCCAGATCTCCCGTCTGCAGCAGCGCCTCGGCACCACCACCGTCTACGTCACCCATGACCAGACCGAGGCGATGACGCTGGGGGACCGCGTCGTCGTGATGCGCGGCGGGTTGGTGCAACAGGTCGGCACGCCGCAGCACCTGTACGACGAGCCGCGGAATCTGTTCGTGGCCGGGTTCATCGGTTCGCCCGCGATGAACTTCCTGCACGCCACGCTCGAGGAGAACTCTCTGCACACGAGTATCGGAGAAGTCTCCTTGGAGCCGGGCTTGCTGCGGGAGCTGGAGCGGCGGAACGCTCCCCGTGACCTCATCGCGGGCCTGCGCCCGGAGGCCTTCGAGGACGCGAGCCTGGTCGAGCCCGGCCACTCGGGCGTGACCTTCACCGTGACGGTGGGTGTGGTCGAGTCCCTGGGATCGGACGTGTACGCCTACTTCACGGAGGACGAGTGGCAGCCCGCTCAGACGTCGGAGCTTGCGGAGCTCGCCGCAGATTCGGGGGTCAGTGAGACGGGCGTCAGCGGTCACCAGATCGTCACCCGGCTCAGCAGCGCGACCGGGGTACGGGAGGGAAGCGAGGCGCAGCTGTGGGTGGACACGTCCAGGATGCATCTCTTCGACCCCATCAGCGGAGTGAACCTCACTCACGCGGACTACACCGGGAACCGGTGACCCCAGCCGCGCACCGCCTGCTCCTCGCGCTGAACAGTCGTGGCCCCGTGCAACGCCGACCGGAAGTCATCCCGAGGCAGGCGTCGCATCCACCAGCGGGTCTCTCGCCACCCGTCGAACACGTCACCGTCACGGCGGTACACAGCCGTCGACCACCGGAACCGTACCCGTACGGGCAGGGGCGTGGCGTCCTCGACCCTGCCCTCCCAGGTTCGTGACCGGGCCCTGCGGGCCCGGTCGGCCACCCCTCGGTGAGCCGCTCCGTCAACGCGGCGACGGCGCGCGCGCGGTGTCAGCGGTGCCGCACACCGCGGCGACGCTCTGCGCCAGGTACGGGATCCGGTGCGCCGGAATCCCCGCGATGTTGATGCGGCCCGAAGCCGTGCCGTAGACGGCGAACTGCCTGCGCAGCCGGCGCATCCCGTCCGGCCCCAGCGGCAGCATCGAGAACATGCCCTTCTGCCGGGCGAGCGACTCCGCCAGGGCTGCGCACCCCAGCGCTTCAAGGTGCCCGACCACATCCGACCGGTTGGCCGCGATCCGGCCGCGCATGGCGTCGAGCTCGGCCCGCCACGTGCTTTGCAGCGCTTCGTCCTCGAGGATGGTGGTGACGATGGCGGCACCGTGCTCCGGCGGCATGGAGTACAGGGTCCGCGCTGCGTTCTGCAGTGCCGTCTCGACGTGGCGCAGCGCCTGCCCGCTCCGTCCGAGGACGATCGCGCAGCCGGTGCGTTCGCTGTACAGGCCGAAGTTCTTGGAGCAGCTGACCGCGATCAGCATCTCCGGAAGCCGGTCGGCCAGCATCCGGGTGGCCCGCAGGTCGGCCTCCAACCCGTCACCGAGCCCGTGGTACGCCAGGTCGACGAAGGGCACCCAGCCCTTCGTCGCAGCGAGTTCGGCGAGCGCCTCCCAGGCCGCGAAGGAGGGGTCGACCCCGGTGGGGTTGTGGCAGCACCCCTGGAGGAGGACCACGTCGTGGCGTCCGGCGGCGCGCAGGTCGCCGAGAAGACCCGCCTCGTCAGGAAGTCCTTCGGCGTCGCGCGTCCGGTAGGTCCTCACGTTCATGCCGGCGGCCTCGAGGATCGGCCGGTGGTTGACGTAGGCGGGGTCGCTGATCCACACCGTCGCACCCCGGCGGGTCTGGCGCACCAGGTCGGCGAGCAGCCGAAGGGCACCGGTGCCCGCCACGGTCTGGACCGCCGTGGCCCGTGCGGTACGGGCCTCGGTCCCCAGCACCGTCGACAGCATGACGCGGTTGAAGGCGGTGTTACCGGAGAGGCCGCGGTACTCCTTGGAAGCGGAACGTTCCGCCAGAAGTGTCTCGGCCTCCCTCACCGCCGACATGACAGGCGTGGCGCCCGTGTGATCCCGGTACACACCGAGGACGAGGTTCAGCCGTTCCGGACGCGGGTCGGCCGCGAACTCGGCGGCGAGATCCCAAAGCGGGTCTGCCGGTGGCGGAGCGAGCAGTTCAAGCATCTGCGGAAACCTTGTTTCGAGGGCGGCGATTGGCAAGCACGACGCCGACGGTGATGAGGGGGACACCGACCATCACCGGCAGAGTCGGCGACTCGTCCAGGAGCGGGACGGCGAGCAGCACCACGACGACCGGACTGAGGCTGCCGACGACCGAACTCCGCTCCGGCCCCAGCGTGCGGATCGCGAAGGCGTACAGCAGTCCGGCACACAGGCCGACGCCCAGCCCCTGGACGACGAGGAAGGTCAGGACGTCACCTCCGGCCGCCCGGGCGAGGTTGGTGGGCAGCACACCGGTCAGGACGAGCAACGCGATGACGGCGAACGAGGGAAGACACAGCAGCCCGATGGAGCCGACGGGGTCGAGGTCGACTTCCCGCAGCCCCACTGTGTACAGGGCCCACAGTCCGCTGGCGACGAGCAGGGTGCCCGAACCGAGCAGTACGTCCCGGTCCAGAGCGACCGTGTGGCGACAGACCAGGGCGACGACTCCGGCGACGATCATCACCAGCCCGGCCGTCCTCGTCCCCCGCGGGGCGCGGCACCCGCCGGCGACGAGGACGACGGAGACGAACAGCGGAACCATCCCGGGGACGATCGCACCGACGAATGCCGCGGACGTCAGCGAGCCGCCGAACATCGCCGCGAGGAAGAACGGCACCCCGGCACCACAGATGATCTTGGCGGCGGGGCCCGGCCGCACCGCGGTCAGCAGCCGCCGGCGCCGCCACAGGGCAGGTGCCAGAACCACGATGGGCACGCCGAACCGCAGCAGAGCGGCGTCGGCGGGCAGCAGCGTGGAGGCGTTGAGGGCGCGCGCGCTCAACGCGAACCCGGCCCAGATCATCACGGTCAGCAGGAGCGCCGACATACCCAGCGCCTGCGGCGAGAGCCTTCTGCTGTGAGGGGCACGGAGCGCGGGTGACGTGCTCCCCGCCCCGGGTGGCGTTGCCGCCACGGCCGTGTGCGTCGCGACCACCAGAGATTCCTTCCGCCCGTGAACCGATCGGTTGGAACTCATGTCGTCCCTGACCTGGGAGCAACACTAGATCAGTTGAGAGGGCAGCCGATTGCCAGTTGTGCTCCTCATCTCTAGGTTTGAGGCATAATCTGCCAAGGAGCGCCTATGGATGCTGTCGATCTCCAGATCGTGCACGAGTTGCAGGCGGACGGCCGCCTGTCCAACCAGGACCTCGCCGACCGGGTCCGCCTGTCCCCGTCACCCTGCCTGCGCCGGGTCCGCCGCCTCGAGGACGCGGGGCTGATCAGCGGCTACACGGCCATGGTGGACCAGGTCGCCTTCGGTCTTCCGATCACTGTCTTCGTACGGGTCAGGCTGGAACGCCACACCGCCGAAGCCGTCAACGCGTTCGAAGAACACGTCGGATTCATCGAGCACATCCAGGACTGCTATCTGATGGCGGGCAGCAGCGACTACCTGCTCAGGGTCGTCATCGAGAGCCTCGAGGCGTACGAGGTCCTGGTGCGCACCCGGATCCACGCCATTCCCGGCATCGCGTCGATCGAGTCCAGCTTCGCGTTCGGAAGCGTCAAGCAGTCCAGGGTGTACCCCCGTCCCGGCGACCCGTCCCGCATGGGCGCCCGTACCCGGTAGTGGTCCTGGCGAAGCGGCGCAGGCGGTGCCCCGAAGGCGGAGCCTCCCCGGGGCGGGCGCTCATGTCGACGGCGCATCCGGGATCACCTGTTCCGTCCAAATGATCTTTCCTGTCTTGGTGTAGCGCGTGCCCCATCGCCGGGCGAGCTGCGCGATGATCAGCAGGCCCCGTCCTCCCTCGTCCGTGGTCCGGGC